>VGWF01000062.1 GCA_016873715.1 Lentisphaerota bacterium
GGGCGCGCCGAACTCGGCGCCGAAGGGCGTCGGGCCGCAGCCGTAGACCGCCTCGCCGTTGACCTTCAGCCAGCGGCCGACCGCGCGGAGCATGTCCTGGCTCGGTTGCGGGATGACACCCTCGGCGTCGGGACCGACGTTGAGCAGGTAGTTGCCGCCCTTGCTGACGATGTCGACGAGCTTGAAGACGAGGTCCTCCGGCTTCTTCCAGTTGTGATCGTTCCTCTTGAAGCCCCACGTGTCGTTCAGCGTCGCCGGCGTCTCCCACGCCCCGGCTCGCGACAGGTCGGGGATGCGGTTGTCGCCCTCGGAGGCGTAGTCGCTCGGGAAGCCCGCGCCGAGCCGTCCGTTGACGAGGCAGTCGGGCTGCATCTCGCGGACGATGTCCTTCAACCGCCCCGCGCGCTCCTCGCTCATCACCTTCAGCGGCGTGTCGAACCAGAGGATGGAGATCGGGCCGTAGTTGCCGAGGATCTCCTTCAGCTGCGGGATCGCCTTGCGCGTGAAGTAGGTGTCGAAGTCGCCCTCCTGCCGCGGATCCCAGCGCGTCTTCTCCCAGGCGGGCCAGTTCTCGTGACGCCCCTCCCAGATCGCCCCGCCCGGCGCGTGCCAGTCCTGGGCCTGCGAGTAGTAGAACCCGAAACGGATCCCCCGCTTCGCGCAGGCCGCGGCGAGTTCCTTCATCGGGTCGCGCCGGAACGGCGTCGCGTCGACGATGTTGAAGCCGTCCACCTTCGATCCGAACATCGCGAAGCCGTCGTGATGCTTGGAGGTGATGACGAGGTACTTCATCCCGGCGTCCTGCGCGAGCTGTGCCCACGCCTCGGCGTCGAACTTCACGGGGTTGAACCGCCGCGCCAGGTCCTCGTATTCCGCGATCGGGATGCGGCACTTGAACATGACCCACTCGCCGATGCCCTCGAACGGCTTCCCCTTCCACTCACCCGCCGGCAGCGCGTAGAGCCCCCAGTGGATGAACATCCCGAACTTCGCCTCGCGGAACCATCGGAGCCGCGCCTCGCGCTGCGCGTCCGCGTCCGGAGCCGCCCCCCCGGCCGCCGCGGCCGACATCGTCGCCGCCAGCCCGATCGCCAGCACCGCCCTACCGCTTCGCTGTTTCACGGAGCACCTCCCATTCGATCACCGCGACCCCGACGTCCTTCGCCTGCCGGGGAAACGACAGCCGCACGTGGCGCGCGGTGAAGGCGCGGTCGAGGATGACCGGCGAGCCGGTCGCGGGCTCGCGGATTTGATCCTCTATCGTGCGCCATGCGCGACCATCCCCGGAGACCTCGAGCGAGAAGCGATACGGCTTCCAGGCATACTCGAAACGGATCTCCTGGCGCGCCACCGTGGCCGGGGCGCCGAGGTCGAGTTGCAGCCAGGCATGCGTGGCCCCGGCAGGCGCACGCCAGAGCGTCGCGTAGTTGTCGTCCGTCGCCCCGCCGGCCGCGAAGTCCGGCCCGGCCTCGCCGGAGGCGGTCGCGACGGCCGGCAGCACCCCGCGCCCGTCCGTGCGACCGCGGACGAGCCCCGGGCCTTCGTGGGACGGAACGACCTTCTCGATCAGGCCGTCCGCGGTGAACTCCACTTCGTCCACGCACACTTGCCGGCCGACGAACGCCGGATCGAACGGGATGCTGTGGCGGTGGTAGAGGATGTAGTCGCGCCCGTCGTGCCGGAACACGGCGTGATGCCCGGGGCTGACGACGTTGCGGGCCGCGTCCGTGACGAGGATCGGGCTGTTTGACGCCTCGGTGAACGGGCCGAGCGGGGTGTCGCCGACGGCGTAGTGGACCTGGTAGGTGTCCTTGATCGTCACGCCCTGCGAGTACATGAGGAAATAGCGGCCGCCGCGCTTCGCCATGAACGGCGCCTCGAAGTAGTTCGCCGGCGTCACGTCGTGCACGTCGCCGTCGAACGTGACCATGTCGGGCTTGAGCCGCACGGCCCAGCACGTGCCGTTCGTCCAGTTCCAGCCGGAGCCCCAGTACAGCCAGCCCGCGCCGTCGTCGTCGACGAAGGCCTCGGCGTCGATCATGTGGAACCCCGGGCGGAACGTGCCCGGGATCAACGGCCGGTCGCCCAGCGCGTTGCGCCACGGACCGAGCGGATGCTCCGCCGTGCCGGCCCAGACTTCGTTGCCGACCGAAACGTACATGAAGAACCTGCCGTTCGCCGCCTTCACGACCGACGGCGCCCACACGGCCGCCCCGCCGCTGGTCGGGCTCGTGCAGGCGCTCTTCGTCGGCCAGTTCAGCACGCGATAGGTCCAGCGCTTGAAGTCCGCCGACTCCCAGCACCCCAGCGTCTCCCCGCCCCAGGGATCGAGCGTCGCGTAGACGAAGAAGCGGCCCTCGAACAGCACGACCGACGGGTCGGCGCAGTAGCCCGGCAGCACCGGGTTTCCGGCGTGCGGCCCGCGACCGGGCGGCCCGGCCGCGCCGGCGGACCATGCCAGAAGCGCGAGGATGGCCGTGATACGGAGGGTCATGATCAGGGCTCCTCGAGGATGCCAACGATCTCGTCCGCCAGGTACATCCGGTTTCTCTTCGCCCCCGTGGTCTCGCGCAGGATCCCGACCCGCTCCAGACGGTCAACGCAGCGCTGGACGCCCGCGGGCGTAGCCGGGAGCCGCGCGGCGACCTTCATCACCGACAGAGCGGGCCAGTGGAACAGATCGTCCACGAGCCGGAGCGACAGAGAGCCGGCGCGCTCCGCATGCAGGCGATGCCGGTAGTCGCCCCAAAGGGAGAGAAGCCGGTCGGACCGTTGCACCGCGTCCAGGGCCTGTTCTTCAATCCCACGCAAGAAGAAGAGAACCCACGCCTCCCAAGCGCCCTTCAAGCTGACGTCGAGAAGTCGGCGATAGTACTCCTCGCGGTTTCGCTCGAAGTACGCGCTCATATACAGCAGCGGCTGGGGCAGCAGTTTCTCGTGGCACAACAGCAGGATCAGCAGAAGGCGCCCCATGCGGCCGTTGCCATCAAGGAACGGGTGAATCGCCTCGAACTGGTAGTGGATGAGGGCCATGCGGACCAGCGGCGGCAGATCGGTCGGCGAGTGGAGATAGCGTTCGAACGCGGCCAGCGCATCGTCCATCTCCTCCGGCGGCGGCGGCACATACCGCGCCTCGTTCAGCGAGCAGCCCACGGGGCCGATCCAGTTCTGCGACCGCCGGAACTCCCCCGGGGTCTTCTCCTGACCCCGGACACCCGCCATGAGTTGCCCGTGAACCTCCCGCACCAGCCGCAGGCAAACGGGCAGATCCGACAATCGGCTCAGGCCATGTTCGAGCGCCGTGACGTAGTTGGCCACCTCGCGCACATCCGATCCGGGCTTCCTCTCCTGCGCTGCCTCGAAGAAGAACAGATCCGAAAGCGATGCCTGCGTGCCTTCGATCCGGCTGGACAGGACCGCCTCCTTGCGCGCGAACGGCCGGATGAGAAGATGCGGGTTCGGAAGCGTCCGCCCGACCCCGGCCAACTCGCTCAACGCCCGGTCCGCAGCCGAAAGAGCCCGAACCCAATCCATCGACAACCGAAGGTCCGGGGGTAACGGATTGGGCACAAACGCGATGTACCCGCGGCTTTGCTTCGATGGTCGCCCTGACGCTGTTGATTGAATATCAGCAATTTGCAACGTTGTTATCCATCCGTATGCTAGGATTCTCTTCTGTTATACATATACCGTATTCTGTATAACAACGCAATCGCCGGCCGCCACCCGGAGAGACGCTACTCCGGCCGGTAGAGCTGCAGTTCGGCGACGGCGGGGGCTCCGGCCTCGCAGGTCATCGTGAGGCGGAACACGCGGGCGGTGACGGGGGTGATGGCGCGCTTCACGCCGTGGCCGTCGGTCTTGCCGTCGGCAAGCTTCGTCCACGCATCGCCGGCCTTCGCCTCGAGGACGAACGACTGCCGCATCCGGGGCCACACGTCGGGCTCGTCGAAGCCGATCCCGGAGACCGTCGTCCCGGCCGCCAGTTCGACCTCGAGCGCCGCCGTCTTCGTCTCGGCGGGCGCGACCCACCGCTTCGACCCCGTGCCGTCGAACGCGTTCTCGGGCCCGCTGCCCGGCTTCGACGCGGTGGCGGTCGCCTTCGCCCCCGCCGTCGCCAGCGGCAGGGCCACGGGCCCGCCGTCGAATTCGAGCACGACGACCGAGTCCACCGGATCCGGGGCGGCGGCGGGAACGGAGATCACGAGCCGCTCCGGCTCGCGCGCGACCGCGAGCTTCGCGTCCGGCGCGGCGAGAAGCCAGGCGCCCTTCGCGGCGGTCGTGAGCGGCACGCGGAGGCTGCCGTCCTTCGGCCAGTCGAAGACGTGCAGGTAGAGCTTCGAGCCCTTGCGGGTGGCACAGCCCCAGGACAGGTGGGCGAACGGACCGGCCTTCGTCCCGTAGATCGACTCGCCGTTCATGCGCAGCCAACGGCCCATGTCGCGCAGGCGCTCGACGCTGGGCGCGGGGAACTCGCCCTCGGCGGTCGGGCCGATGTTGAGCAGGAAGTTGCCGCCCTTGGAGCAGATGTCGGCGAGTTTTCGAATGAGCGCCTCGGAGGACTTCCACTTGTCGTCCGCCGCGTTGTAGCCCCAGTGGCCGTTCATCGTCATGCAGGTCTCCCAGTCGCCGGGGATGGCGGTGACGGGCACGAACTGCTCGGGCGTGGCGGTGTCGCCTCCGTAGCCGGCGCCGAGCCGGTTGTTGGTGATGAGACCGGGGCGGAGGGCGGTCAGCTTCGCCAGCGGCGCGGTGCGCTCGGCGTTCATCCACGTCGGCGTGTCCCACCAGAGGATGTCGATCGGGTACCGCGTGAGGATCTCCTTCACCTGCGGCACGGCGACCTTCGCGAGGTAGGCGTCGAAGCTGCCGAGGTGCGCGGGATCCCAGCCCTCGCCCTCCTTGAACCGCGCCTTCGCGCCGCCGGGGTTGTTCCAGTCCTGCGCCTGCGAATAGTAGAAGCCGATCTTCAGCCCCTCGCGGTGCGCGGCCTCGACCAGCGGGCCCAGGAGGTCCTTCTTGTAGGGCGTCGCGTCGGCGATATCCCACTCCGACGCGTCGGACGGGAACAGCGCGAAGCCGTCGTGGTGCTTCGACGTGATGACGATGTAGCGCATGCCCGCATCCTTCGCCATTCGCGCCCACGCGGCGGGATCGTATTTCACCGGGTTGAACCGGCCCGCGAATCCGCGGTACTCGGCGACCGGGATCTTCGCGCTGTGCATGATCCACTCGCCGTGCGTGTCGGTGTCGCCGTGCTTGCCGGCCGGCACGGCGTAGACGCCCCAGTGGAGGAACAGGCCGAACTTCGCCTCGCGCCACCACGCCATGCGCGCATCGCGCTGCGCGGGGGTCTCGGCGGTGGCGACGGACGTCGAGGCATCGTCGACCGTGACGCCCTCGGCGGCGCCGGCGGGAGGCTTGCCGGCCGAAAACGCGGCCGGCGAAAGGACCAGCGCGGCCAGAATGGCGAGTCGGTTCGTGCGGACGGCTGCGATGGACTTCATGCTCTTCTCCCCTGTTGCGCGAACGTCATGATGCCAGAAACCGGACGGGAAGAAACGCCGTGGATTCCGGCTCGCGGGGCCGCGCAGCCGCCACGGACGCATCGGCTGCGTGCGGGCCCCCGCGACATCCGCGAACTTCACCGCGCCGCCGCGGCGAGCGGGATGTGGACGTTGCGCGAACAGCGGCCGTCCTTCGGATAGCCGTCGGTCGCGCCGAACAGGGCCACCGGCTCGCCGTTCTCGATCAGCAGCGCCGGCCGCTCGATCTTGCCGCGACTCATCGTGCCGTCCGCCCACGCGAACCGGTCGCCGAGCACCTTCGGATGCGCGGCGGGCTTCCACTGCAGGCCGTCGTCGGACTGGAACAGCGCAAGGCCGCCCTTGGAGCCGGTGAACTGGCCGACCACGTCGCGCGCGACCGCGTAGTAGCGGCTGCCGTACGTGCGGCTGAACCAGATGTAGGGATCCTCGGCCAGCATCCAGTGCTTCGCGGCCTCCGCGCCCTCGGCCTCGAAGATGCGGCCGGGCTTCTTCACGTACGGTCCCTCGGGGCGCTCCGCCACCGCGGCGCCGTACCGCACCTTCCCGCCCATCGGCTTGCCCTCGACGATCTCGACGGCCTTGTAGATCAGAAGCATCCCGCCGTCCGGCCGCTCCGTCGCACCGGGGTTCGTGACGCACAGCGAATCGAAGGCGGACGTGTCGTCGCTGACGTCGACGATCGGCCGGTCGGCCCGCCGCCACGGCCCCTCGGGACGGTCCGCGATCGCAACGCCGATGCGCTGGTTGTTCCGGTGCATCGGGTAGCTCTCCCCGTCGCCGGTGTTGCCCATGTAGAAGAGGCAGTACCGGCCGTCCTTCAGCACGAGGTTCGGGTTGTGCGTGGTCGTGCCGTCCCAGAACCCGCGCCCGCGCGCGGGCAGCGCGACGTTGACGTGGCGGTAGGGACCGAGCGGCCGGTCCGCAACCGCGTAGGCGATCTCGGAGCAGATCGCCCAGCCCGGCGCGAAGCCCTTCGGGTTCTTCGCCGGCCAGCGCGAGTAGAAGAGGTGGTACTTGCCGTCCGCCCCCTTCACCGGCGCGCCGCACCAGACGTGATAGCCCGGCTCCGAGAACGTCGCCTCCAGCGGCACCGGCCGCACCCTGGCCCCGAGATCCAGCTCCGCCGCCGCGACGGACGATGCCGCCAGCAGGGCCACGGCCAGCGGACGCCATGCACATGCGATCATGATGCCTCCTTCGTCCCCTTGCCCGTTCTCCCCCCCCCCCCCCCCCACCCCCCCCCCCCCGCACTCCCGCCCCCCCCCCGTCACGGCCTCCGCCGGTATACGCGCACGTGGTCGACCTCCATCGCGGCGCCGTCGGCGGCATCGGTGACGCGGCCGGCCCACGCGATGACGGCCAGGCTGAGCCACACGGGCGCGGGGGAGTGGCAGAACGCGTTCCGTTCGCGGCGGAGTTCCTTCCCGTCGAGGTAGAACACCAGCTCCTTCTCGGTCCAATCGAGGCCGAACGTGTGGAACTCGCGCGCGAAGGTGGCGGAGCCCTCGCGGAGATCGAACGCGGCCATGTCGATCCACGTCGCGCCGTCGTGCCAGGCGACGCGGTAGTCCTCGATCAGCCCCTTCCAGTCGCCCGGCTTGCCCCAGCCGTTGAGGAACTGCACGCAGCCGATCGTGCGCTCGCCGGCCAGATCGATCTCGACCCACTTGTCGCCGTCCTTCTGCGACGTCCAGCGCGTGTCGATCCGCCCGTCGGCCAGCCCCGCGGAACTGTCCTCCTTGAGGAAGCCGCTCGCCGTGATCCGGGCCCCGGGCTCGCGGACGAAGTTGACGAGGCCCGGCTTGTCCTTGTCGGCCGTGGGCGAAAGCGCGTCGGGATAGCCCGCGGCGCTCGCGCCGAACGCGCGGAATTCGCCGAGGTGCACGTGGCCGGCGTGGCGGGAGGAGAAGCGGATCCGCCGCGTCGTGACCGGGATCTCGAGCTGCACCGTGACGTCGGGACGGACGCCGAACACGAAGCTCCGCGACGACGAGGGGTGGGTCGTCCGCCCGTTGAGGTTCGTCGTGTCGGTGTGGTTGTGGATGTTGTTGTTCACCTCGCTCGGGAAGTGGCCTTCGTTGATGTCGATCTCGAAGCGCTTGTGCCCGGGCGGCACCTTCGAGGTCGGCATGATCCAGAACGAGTTGTTCAGCCCCTCCGCCGCGCCGTAGCGGTACCGGCACTCGAAGTAGCCGTACTGGAAAGCCCGCCTCGTCCAGATGTTGCCGGCGGTCCATTCCTGTCCGCCGCGCCGCTCCTTGCGCGCGACGAGCCGCAGGGTCCCGTTCGACACCACCGCGTTCTCGCGCCAGCGGCTGCTGAGGATGTGCCCGCTCGGCCCGTTCTGCGACACCCACGCGTTGGTCAGGTCCGCGTCGGGATAGTCGAACTCGTCCGCCCACACCGGCTCCCACGCCGCGGCGCCGCCGGGCAGCATCGACGCCGCCTTCGCCGGCTCCGCGGGAACCGGCGGCGGGCCGGCCTCGCGGGGCGCCTCGCGCGCGACCGGCGCGCAGCCGGAAAGGAGTCCGAGAAGACCGGCGACCCCGGCCACCTGCACGCAGGGAACTCGCATACCGTGCATCCCTTCTTCGGCTCGATGCGCACGCCGAAACCCGCGGCGGGCGCACCTGTCCGCTCCGTCCGTCAGAGATCCCCCGGTCCCCAGGCATCCCGCCATTCGACGACGAACCCCTCGCCCTCGAACCGCAGCGGCAGCCAGACGTAGCGCGAATCGGGCAGGTCGAACTGCGACCAGCGGTCGAGCATGCAGATGAAGGCGTCCGGCTTTCCCGCGACGGGCAGGATGAAGGTGCTCTGGCAGCGGAACGTGATCTCGGCGCCCGGACCGCGGCACGGATTGCCGAGTTCCTTCCACGGGCCGAAGACGGAATCGGCGACCGCCGACCGCGCCGGATTCGGAGCCCAGCCGGTGCAGCCGGAGGCCATCAGGTAGTAGCGGCCCTTGCGCTTCACGACAGCCGGCGCCTCCATGTGCCGGCCGACGAAGATCCGCTCGAACCTGCCCGAAGGCTTGAGGTAGTCATCGGTGAGCAGCGCGACATGCATCGTCGCGTTGTCCTCGGACGAGTGGAAGAGGTAGGCCTTCCCGTCGTCGTCGGCGAAGAGGGTCATGTCGCGGCTCATCGCGCCGTCGGGACGGAGGCTGCCGAGATAGCGGAACGGACCCGTCGGCGAGTCCGCCACCGCCACGCCGGAGTGGGCGAGCTTGTAGTCCTCCGAGTCGACGTGCATCCACATCACGAACTTCTTCGTCGCCGCGTTGAAGACGACCTTCGGCCGCTCGAGCACTTTCGACGGGTGCAGGTCGTGCTTCGGATCACCCTTCACCGCCGGCAGCACGTTGCCCTCGTTCTTCCATCGGAGCAGGTCGCGCGACGAGTAGCACGAGATGCCGATCATCTCCACGCGCGTGCCGCCCCACCCCTTGTTGCTCTCGGGCGCCCATGTCCGCCCCGTCTTGATCTCGCCGTACCAGTAGTACGTCCCCCCGTGGAACAGCACCCCGCCGCCGTGCGCGTTGATCGGCTTCCCATCGGTGTCCGCCCACACCTCGCCGGGCCGGAAACCGGCCGGCTGCCCGGGCTCCGCGGCGCCCGCCACGATGGCCGGAACCGCCAACAGGACTGCAAGACCGAATCCAAGCGTTCTCATTCCCAAGCCCTCCGCCCGTCGCCGCAGCCATCGCCGCGAACACGCGTCATGCCCGTCGCCTGCGCGGGCGCCCCGAGACCATAGCGGGCCCCGCAGCCCGCGTCCATCGTGCGCCACCGGCTGTCGACCCGCGGCCGGGTGGAGGGAGAACGGTGGAAGGCGGAGGTCGATTCCGACCGTCGGGCAGGCCCTCGTGTCGTCCCCTTATCGCGACGATGGTCGGCGACCGGCACCGTCATCGGCCTTTCACGACGAGGGCGCAGGACTGCGTCCAGGTATCGCCGTCGGCATCGATGACCCGGAAGTCGAACCCGGCCCGGCCTGTGAAGCCGGGCGCGGGCGTGAACCGGATCCGCGGGCCGCCGGCCGCCGCCACCTCCACGCGGCCGCCGGTGACGTTCCCAACGGCGAAGCGGGGCGATGCAGTGAACCCGGCCGTGAACTTGCGCAGGTCGACGACCACCGGGCCGTCGATCGTGCCGTGCGGGATCGACCGGAAATGCAGGTACTCCTCCAGGCGGGTGTATCCGGACGGCGTGCCCGTCGGAAGGAACGTCGGGGCGGCGATCCGGCCGTCGGCGACGGCCAGCGCGACGTCGCGGTCCTGTGGCGCCGCGCGCGGCCGCGTGGGTCGTTACCGTCCGGCGGCCGGGCCGGGTTCTCCCGCGATCTCCACCGCCAATTCCTGGAACGCCGTGTTCTCGCCGATCGGCGTGACCGGATGCACGCGCCAGACGATCCATCGGAACCGGCCGAGCGTCGAACCCGAACGCGCGCGCAACGAGGCGGCGGTGAACGCGGCCGCCGGAGCCGCGGCGGTGTCGATCGTGCCGAGCGGGACGAACCGCGCGCGATCCGCGACATCCCAGCCGGGGTCCGCCGGCGACGCGCTGCCGTAGAGCGTGACGAACTGACGTCCGCGATGGCCGCCCTGGTTGAACGACCAGCTCGTGACGGCGGACACCGCGCCCACCGCGCCGAGATCGATCCGGTACGCGCCGTCCGAAACGCCGTTCGGATAGACCGGCCCGTAGCCGCGGGCGAGCCGGCCGTCGACCAGCGACGCCACCGGATCGTTGGCCGTCCGGCCCGAGGTGGCGACGGCGACGCGCGGCGACGCGGGCAGCCGGAGTGACGCGAAGGCCTCGGCGGTCCCGGCGGTCTCGACCTTCACGAACGGCGACGCGTCGATCCCGACGGTCTGCGGGGCCTGGTGCCGCACCAGCTTCACGCGCAACGGCGCATCGCCGGCCGCCACGAGCGACGCGAGAAGATCCGCGACGCCCCTCACCTTGCGATCGTTCACCACCTGGATCAGGTCGTCCTTCCGCAAGCCCGCCGCGGCCGCCGCCGAGCCGGGCGGGACGTCGACCAACTGGACGCCGCCATCCTCCTTGCCGACGCCGAACGCGGAGAACTCCTCGCCCTCCAGGCCGTGCAGCGTCGCGCCGAGCCAGACGGACGCCGCCGGCGCGCGCGCGGAGGCCCGCGGCTCCTCCGCCGCGGCCGGCGCCGGAAGCGCCGGCGTCCTTGCGATCGCCTTCAGCGACGGCTTCCTCACGCCGAAACGGTCCATCGGAAAGTTGCGGAAGCCGAGGCTCAGCGCGGGCGAGCCCTCCCCCACGCGGCAGTCGCCGGACGCGGGGCCGATGAACTTCGGGTCGCCGGCGAGCGACGCCGCATCGCACCCGGCCTTCCGGTGCGCCTCCAGCGCGGAGGCGGTCGCGAAGAGGTTGCCGTCGACGCCGCGCCCCCAGCCCGCCGGCATGCCGATCGGCGCATGGGCGCGCATGACGATGTTGGTCGCGAAGACGTCCCCGCTGTCCTCGAACCAGACGTGCGGATGGAATCCGTTGTTCACGATCACGTTGTTCCAGGCGCGCCGCCCGTAGCCCTCGCGGAACTTGAGGCCGCCGGCGAGGAGCAGGTTGTCGTGGATCGCGTAGTTGCTCGACCCGTCGTCGAGATCGATGTCCCACCCGTGGTCGCACCGCCAGCGCGAGGCGCGGATGACCGTGGTCTCCATCGCATCGAGAAACGGCAGCCGCGGATCCGCCTTCACGGCCGGCTGGGAGACGCCGCGATGGTTGGAGACCCAGTAGCGGTCGCGCCCCCACGAGTTGAACGAGCCGTGGTCGTGCGTCTCCAGCACGGTGTCGAAGACGTCGCACCCCTCGATGAGATGCCCGCCCCATGTCCCGTCGCCGACGTTGATCCCGGCGCGCGCGCAGTCGTAGACCGAGCAGTCGCGCACCGTGATGCGCCGGGCCATCGAGATCTGGACGCCCGCGGGCTGGCGCTCGACGCGGCCGATGCCCCGGATCAGGCAGTCCTCGACGGCACAGTCGGCCGGGTAGTCGTCGGTCTTCGGCCCCGGCGTGCGGTCGATCGCGGCGAGGTCGTGCGTCTGCCCGTACTCGAAGAGCGGATCGCGCACGGCCGCCGGGTCGCCGACGAAGCAGACGCCGCTGGCGCCGGCGTCGTGGATGTGGCAGCCGCGGACCGCCACGCGCCGGTTGTAGCCGCTCGCGAAGACCGCGTTGCCGCCGACCTGGTCGAACTCGCAGTCGGCGAGCGCGACGTCCTCCGCGCCCTCGATCCGCACGGCGCCGCCGCGGTAGATCGTCCAGTCGCTCCGCAGCAGCGGTTCCCGCGTGTCCATGAACGTCCGCGCCGCGTGGCGGAACACGAAGCCCTTGAACGTCACGAACCGCACCGGCTCCGCCCGCGAGCCGCGCAGTTCGACGAGGTGGCGCAGCCGGACGACCTCGACGACCGAGGTGGACAGGTAGGCCGCGGCGGCGGCGGGGGGCATCGGCCCGGGTTCGCCGTCCGGCCGCGACGGAATGAGGTGGAGCGTCCCCTGTGGCCGGGCCGGCGGCCCGGCCCTACCCTCCGTTCCCGTGGTGTCCGTGGTGGGGCCGGGCCGCTGGCCCGGCCGAGCGGACGATCCCCGTGGCGTGCCAGCGGAGGTCTTCGCGTCGTGGAACCACTCGCCCGGCGCGTCGAGTTCCTCGAAGATGTTCTCCACCATCCGGAAGTCCTTGTGCATCCCCATCTGGCGGTTGTTCTGCCAGCCGCCCTCGTACGCGACCGTTCCGTCGGCGTTCTTCCCGGTGATGCGGTAGTGGTAGCCGCCCCAGCGCGAACGGTGCATCGCGTGGATGTAGCCGCCGGCCGGATCGGCCCAGCGCGCCGCGCGCTCGGGCGCGAAGGCGTCGGCGGCGAAGCCCTGATAGGCCGCGGTCGGCTTCGCGGCATCGAAGTCGGGATAGCGCGCCATGCGCTGGCGCTGTCCGTTGACGAAGAGCTGGTCGATCGCGAGCCCCGCGGGCACCGCCGCCCGGAAGATGCCGTTGCTGCACGGCGTCCACGCCAGATCGAGCCGGGCGCCGCCGCTGATCACCGCCCCGCCCTCCCGCTCCGCCATCCAGGTCACCGGGTGCGCCGCGGTGCCGGAATCGGCCGCGGTGAGGACCAGCGTCTCCGGCAGGTAGACCACGCCGTCGGCGACGCGGACCGTGACCGCTTCCTTCCCGGCAAACGCCCGCGACGCATCCCGCGCCGCGGCGAGCGAGCGGAACGGCGCCGCGCGCGTCCCGGCATTCGCATCGTCGCCGCCCGGCGCCACGTGGAACTCGACGCCGCGGGCGGCCGCGGCAGCACAAGCCATGAGTGCCGAGAGAAGTCCGCCGGCAACCCGGTGTCGCAGGACAGCCCCCCGCAGCCGGGAGGGCCCGCGGCCTCGCGGGCCGTGGCACGATACCCGAGGCATCACCCGCGTTCCCCGGATCCTTCCCGCGGACGGCGGGGCCGCCGTCCCTCCCGCCGTCCCCATGGAGTCGCAGGACGGCCGCGATCGGGACGCCAGGCTCATGTCGATTCCTCCCCGTAGCACCGCACTTCGAACAGCGCCGCGGGCCAGCCGCCGTGGGTCGAGAGGCATTCGACAACCAGCGCATCGGTTCGGGCCGCGGGATCCAGCGTGAAGACGCGGCGCGTCTGGTGGTTGTCCGCGCACTCGGCCAGCACGCCGCCGGCGGCGTCGCGGATCCGGACGTGCGAGACGCAGGCGGGCATCGCGCGCTCGGGATGCCGCCACTGGAGCGATTCCATCGCGTGGTCGGCGTCGGTGTCGAACGCCAACTCGACGCGGCGGATCGTCTGCGGCGCGTCCCAGCGCAGGGTCAGCGCCGGCGCGGGATCGCCCGCCGCCGCGACCCACGCGTTCGGCCCGGTGGTCGGCCGCGTCACGCCGTTCAGGACGTTCGCCGCGCCGAAAACGGCGATCGGCGGATCGAAGGTCATGGCGGGGAGATGCCCGCCGGGCCGCCGCTCCGGGATCCAGAACTCGAAGGTGTCGACGCCGATGTCCGGCGGCGGCGTCTGCGTGGCGCCCTTGGCGACGCGGCGGTTGGCGCCGTGGACGAGCGACAGCACGCCGGTCACGCGGTGCTCGCTGAGCCGGAGGCTCGCCCCCTCGCAGGGCATCACGCACACGAACACGTAGCGCGGCGTGTCGAGGACCGCGCCGAAATCGACCGTCACCCCCCGCTCGCCGCCGGCCGCCAGCGGAACGACGCGCCGGGCGAGGGTCGTGTCCGGCGTGAAGTTGCCGTCGCGCGCGCTGGTGCGCAGCTCCAGCACGAGGTTCGCATCGCGCTCCGCCGCAACGCGCACCGTCACGCGCGGCATCCGGCCGGCGGCGGCGGGCACGAGCAGGGCGCGGCCGCGGTCGAGCGGCTCCATCGGGCCGTCCGCCGGCAGCGCGCCGAGCGCGTACCCGCTCGACGCCGTCGCCCGCGCCCGGCGCGCGAGGTCGGCCGGATCGTCCGCCGCCACATCCGGGATGTACTGCCCCGTCCGTAGAAGGCGTTGCTGCAGCGCGCGCATCCGCGCCGGCGCGAGCAGGTCGCGCGGCCGCCATCCGTTCGCGCGGCACAGCGCGGCGGCCATGCCGACGGCCTGCGCGGTGTGCGCGCCGGTCGCCATGACGCGGGTCGACCCGAACGCCACGTGGCTGACGCTGATGATGCGGCCGGCGAGGAACAGGTTGCCGATGTCGCGGCTGTAGAGGCAGCGGTACGGGATCGGGTAGACGCCCTTGCTGTGCCACTGCACGCAGGGCGGATCGGGGCTGTAGACGCCCGCCGCCGGGTGCAGATCGATCGCCCAGCCGCCGAACGCGACGGCGTCGGCCTGGGGGCGCTGTCCGACGACATCCTGCTGCGTCAGGATCGCGTCGCCCTCGAAGCGGCGGCTCTCCCGCTTGCCGGGGATCGCGCCGACCCATTCGAGGGTCATCGTCGCGGCCTCGGGGAAGAGGCCGGAGTTCTTGATGTGGTTCCAGACGCCGTGGACGACGGACCACAGCTCCCACTTGATCGCCTCGGTCTCGTGCACGGTGTCGCGCTGCCCGCCGTACTCGAGCCACCAGAACGCGCAGCCGGTGTCGCCCGCGCGGATGCTGCGGTGCCGCGGGATCGCGGTGATGTCGCGCAGCGCGAACGCCGGCGGCACGTACGTCACGGGGCGGGCGGTGTCCTTGCTGTAGAAGTAGATCGTGTGGCCGAGGACCTCGCGCGACGGCTCCGGCGGCGCGAAGCCCTCGCCGAACTCCGCGCGGCCCTCGGCGCCGATCCGGTACGCGGCGCCCGCGAGGTGGCCGAGGATGCCGTCGCCCGACGCGTCACAGAACAGCGGCGCCCGCACCTCGACCATCGTCTCGTTCTGCGGACAGAACGCCCGCACCGAGGCGATCGTCGCCGCATCCGCCTTCTCCGCCGCGAAGACCGCGGTGTTCAGCAGCAGCGTGACGTTGGATTCCGCCGCGACCTTCTCCAGCAGCAGCGCGTCGAGCAGGTGCGGATTGCCCTCGGGGTTGCGCCAGGTGTTCTCGACGAGGATCTCGTCGACGACGCCGCCCTCGCGCGCCCACCGGTTGTTGTTCCCCTGGTGCGACGTCGCGCCGAGGGCCCACAGGCGGACCTCGCTGGACGCGTTGCCGCCGAGCACGGGGCGGTCCTGGATCAGCACGACGCGGATCCCCGCGCGCGCCGCCGCGATCGCGCAGCAGGTGCCCGCCAGTCCGCCGCCGACGACGACCAGGTCGGCCTCGAGGGTTCGAGTGGCCGGCGCCCGCGCCGGAGCGGTCGGTTCCCGGATCATGCCCCGCCTCCCTTCGCCGCGCGGTCCGCGCGCCGCACGCCCGCGGCGATCGCGCCCCCGATGCCCAGCAGGGCCGCCGCGAACACCGCGAGCAGTCCGCGCTGCCCGGCGTTCAGCGCCGCCAGCACGGCCATCATCGCACCGCAGCCGGCGGTGCACCAGGCCAGCATGCGTGCCGGCAGCGTCGAAGCGCGGCGCGCTTCGCGGCGGCTTTCCTCGTCGACCCGCTGCGCCACGCGCCGCCAGCCCTCGTCGACGCCGCGCGAGCGCAGCTCGATGACCAGCAGCACGAGGAACGGGACCAGGATGCCGCCGATCATCTCGGCGTAGCGGGCGTGCGCCTGCGTCCAGGCCGCGAGTCCCTGCAGCGCCGGCACGCCGGCGAGCCATCCGCCCTTCGAAAGGCCGAACCGCAGCGTCCCGCCCACCGCGAAGCTGATCAGCGCCGTCGGCGCGACGCAGCTCCGGCCGACGCGCGGCGAGAAGAGGCCCCACAGCGTCGGCAGCACGAGCGGGCCGACGAGGAGGCTCGTCACGCTGATGACCACCTTCTCCGCCCCGCCGAGGTGCGGCACGGCGATCGCGAGCGCGACCACGCCGGCGCCGAGCAGCACGGTGAAAAGGCGTCCGGCCGCCACCAGGCGCGACTCGCCCGCGCCGGGCGCGATCAGGGCGCGGTAGACGTCGTGCGTCAGCACCCCCGCGAACACGTTGAGCTCGCCGCACACGCTGCTCGCCGTCGCCGAGAACATCGCCGCGAGCATCATGCCCACCATGCCCGCCGGCAGCACCGACCGGCACGCGAGGATGTAGGCCTGCTCCGGGTTCGCCGCCGGGTCGACGACGCGGTAGACCATCGCCGGCAGCATCCAGAACAGCGGCGTGACGAGGTACAGCGCGCCGAAGAGGTAGGCCGACTTCCGCGCGTCGCGCGCGTCGGGCACGCAGATGAACCGTTGCGCGAAGGCCCATTCCGCGCCGACCTTGAAGAAGTGGATCGCGACCCAGCCCGCCAGGAACCAGCCCGTGAACTCGCCCGCGACCGGCGCGAAGAAGCCCGCCGGCGCGGCGTCGACGAACGCACGCACGCCGCCCGCCTTCGCCAGCACCAGCGGCACCACGAAGACCACCGAGAGGCACAGCACGATGAACTGCAGCACGTCCACCATCAGCACCGCCCAGAGCCCGCCGGACACCGTGTAGGCGATGATGACCGCGCCGCAGATCGCGACCGACCACGCCGGCGCGAGCATGCCCGTGGCGGGATCGCGGAGGGGATTCCCCCCGGCGAGCGGAACCAGGGCGCTGAGCATCACGCCCAGCGCGTACATCATCACCGCCATCCCGAACACGCGGCCGGCCATGTTGAGCCAGATGTAGAACTGCACCGCGGCGCGGCCGAAGCGCAGCTCGATGAACTCCGCGGGCGTCGATACGCCGAGCCGCTTCCAGTGCGCCGCGATGAAGCGCCCCACCAGCAGCGCGCTCAGGCCGTAGCACATGCAGATGCTGACCGCGGCGAGCCCGGACTTGAACGCGATGCCGCCCCAGACGACGAAGGTGCCCGCGGAGAACATCGTCATGTAGCCCGACACGCCCGAGAGCCACCACGGCGACTCGCCGCCCGCCTTGAACAGGTCGGCGGAGCTGCGGATGATCCGGCTCGTCACGAACCCGATCGCCAGGATCCCCGCCCCGTAGGCCCACAACACGATCCAGTCCAGTGTCGTCATGACCCCCTCCCCGATCCCCCGGACGCCGCCCCGCGGACGGCACGGAGGCCGTCCCTCCACGGCGGAGCCGCCCGAAGCCCTGGAGCGCCGGGCTCCATCCCCGCCGACGTGAATCCCCGCGGTTTCATTCCGCCCGCTCGAACCGGATCGACTCCAGGCTCGTCGAATCCGCGCCCTCGACGAGCGAGACGGTCACCGTGGCGCGACCGGGCTTCGCGAAGGTCAGCAGGCCGTAGGGCTGCGCGTGGTAGATCGCGGACGCCGCCTGCTGGTTCTGGAGCGAGGAGCCGCCGTCGGTCGCAATGCGCCACACGGGGCGGCCCTCGCCCTTGGTGACGAGATCGACGCGGTAGTCGCCGGCCTCGCACACGTCGACCGTCCAGACCGCCTTCCCCGCGGGCGTCCATTTCCCCGCCTGCGTGCTGTGCTTCCACTCGCCGAACTTCTCCATCCACCGGTTCTCCTTCTTCTCGGCGCCGGAGACCTCGGCGAACTCGACCGGCAGCGTCACCGCGGCGTTCGGGTGCACGCCCAGCGTCCCGTCGGCCTTCGGCGCGCCTTTCAGCCGCACCTCGACGACCGAGGCCGGACGGTCCGGCGCGGCGGCGGGAAGCTGGAACTCGGTCCACGTGCCGCGCGCGGCCCACTTCACCGGCGCGCCGCCGGCGATGCGGGCCTCCGCGATCTCCGTCTGCAGGCCCGGCAGCAGGAGGCGGCCGTCCGCCGGCCAGTCGAACACGACGAGCTGGAGCGTGTCGCCCTGCGTCGTGACGTCGCCCCACGGCATCGCGCGGCCCCACGGCGACGGCCCCGCGGCGTACACGGCCTGCGGGTGGCGGCGGATCCACTCACCGGCCTTCTCGAGGTACTTCGCCGCCTGAGCCGGGATGCGGCCCTTGCCGTCGGGGCCGACGTTGAGCAGGTAGGTGCCGCCGCGGGCGACGGTCGAAACGAGCCGCCGCAGGATCTCGCGCGCATCCTTCCAGTTCCGGTCGTACCACGCGTAGGACCACGAGTCGTTCGTCGTGTCGCACGTCTCCCACAACCCGTCGATATTGCGCGGCGGGACCTCCATGTCGCCCTTGCTCGCGTAGTCGCCGAGGTCGTGGCCGATGCGGCTGCACAGCAGGGCGCCGGGCTGGGTCTTGCGGACCAGCTCCGCCAGCTCCATGACGTACTCCTTCGGGATCCTGCCCGGCGTGTCGAACCAGATGTAGTTCAGCGGGCCGTACTGCGTGCAGAGCTCCTTCACCTGCGGGAAGCACTTCTCGCGGAAGTAGCGCTCGAACGTGGCCGGGGTGCCGTCGGCGTTCTTTTCCGGCCCGCCGCTTCCGCCGGGCGCGGTCCAGTCCTGGTTGTGCGAGTAGTAGAACCCGAACCCGAGCCCGGCCTCGCGGCACGCGGCGGCGAGCTCCTTCATCGGGTCGCGCGCGAAGGGCGTCGCATCGACGATGTTGAACGGGTGCGCCGACTTGAACATCGCGAAGCCCTCGTGGTGCTTCGAGGTGATGATGATCCACCGCATGCCGGCGGACTTCGCGACGCGCGCGAACTCGCGGGCGTCGAATTCCGACGGGTTGAACTGCGAGGCGAGCGCCATGTACTCCGGATCCGGGATCTTCATCTGGCGCTTGATCCACTCGCCGATGCCGTAGAAGGTCGTGTCCTTCCACTGCCCGCCGAGGTGCGAGTAGAGCCCCCAGTGCATGAACATGCCGTAGTTGCCGTCGCGGAACAGCGCGACGCGGTCCGAGGCCTCCGCGCCCTTCTTCGCGCGCGCCTCGCCCCACATCGCATCCATCGACTCCTCGGCCCCCGCCGCGCCGCGCACGAGCGCGGCGGCCATCAACACGGCGAAACAGGTCTTCGGATTCATCGGCTCACCTCGGGTTGGTCGTTTCGCGGCAGACTGCCTGTGGGATCATAGCTTCTTTCTGCAGCTGCGGCCCAGGTATCCGTGGCCGTAGACGGCCTCGACCGTGGCGGCGGGGTCGGTCTGCAGGATGCCGTCGCCGTGGATCGGCGGCGCGCCGGGCTGCAGGCGGATCCGGCCTTCGAGGTCGAAGGAGCTGGCGGAGGTCTCGACCACGGCGAGCCGCTCGACGTCGCCGCCGCCGGAGGTCACGACGACAGTGCCGGTCTCGGCCCGGCCGTAATCGAAGTTCAGCGGCGCGCGCAGCCGCACGACGGCCGCGTCGCCGTCGCGCCGCACGTCGATCCGCGTCTCCGCGAAGGCGAGATGCGCGAGGCTGACGTTGAACGCCGCGTTGAACTGCACCCAGCCCTCGGTCCAGCCGAAGTCGCCCTTCTCGGGATGGTACGGGTAGTGGCCGTCCTTCGGGCTCCCGTCGATCACGAACCTCGCCTCGGCGAGCCGGCCGATCCCGCCGGGGTAGAACTTGAACCAGCCGAACTCGACGCCCTCGAGCTCGCGCGGCGCGTCGTAGGAGAAGTGGCGTCCGACCGGGTTGCGCCCGAACATCGCGTCGAAATGCGACCAGGCCAGCTCGCGCAGACGCGCCGTCTCCGGGCCTTCGGGAAGCACCTCGCACGCGGCGAGGAGCGCGGCGGGCAGGCCGGCCACGTTGCCCGGCTCGTTCCACATCGTCGGTTTCTCGCCCATCGGCGTCCACCGCGCGCCGTCGTCGAGCTTCCGGAAATCCCAGAGATTGTCCGACCGGCGGATCGCGACCGCGGCCCAGTCCGCGATCTTCTTCGCCAACCCGGGCGGCGCCTGATCGGGATGCCGCCGCAGGAAGTGCGCGAGCCCGGTCATCGTGAGGAACTCGCTCATCCGCTGGCCCTTGGTCGTCTGCGGGTCGTTCCAGTCGAGGTTCTCCACGATCCAGGCCGTCTGCCGGCGCGCGGCCTCGAAGAAGCGGGACGCATCCTCCCGGCGGTTCTCGCGCCGCGCGACCTCGGCCATGAGCAGGTTCGGCTCGATGGAGAAGCCCGGCGGATAGCAGCCCTTGGTGGTGCCGACCCCGGTCTTCAGCGCGAAGAGATCGTGCTCGGGGCTTTCGTCGTACGGATACTTCCGGTCGCACGCCTTCTCGCCCCACGTGCGGAACGTGTAGTCGAGCACGGCGTCGTGGGCCTGCCGCGGCATCCACGGCTCCAGCACGGGCCACGCATGGAGAAAGTAGGCGAGCTGCGCCTTGAGATGCTCGTGGGTCAGGCCCTGCGAGACGATCACGTCCGCGCCCCAGTGGATCAGCTTCACGATGTCCGGCGCGTCGTCGCGGTACGGCTCGAGCGCCCCCCACAGGCCCGGCTTGGACGGCCGCTCGTAGCGGATCTGCCGCGGCATGCGCTCGTAGGCGGACGGATTCGAGAGATACTGCGGCACCAGCGTGTGCAGCTCCCAGCCGAAGTGGTGGTCGTCGCGCCAGCCGAAGGAGCCCTGGCAGACGGCGCGGTCGTTGCCGACGTGGTGGCGGCTGTCGATCATGAAATCCATCGCGCGCTGGTAGGTCACGCGCTCCAGCCACCACGGCCCGACGCGGAACGGGACCGACACGATGCCGCCGGCCTCGACGACGAACTCGCGGGCGTCCGCCGGGTCGAAGGCCGTGAAATCGCCCTTCCCGCCCCGCACGACGCCCTCCGCGAGCGCCGGACCGCCCTTCGCGTCGCGCACGGCGAAGCGCGTGCCGTCCGCCAGCGTCGGCGCGGTGAAGCGCTTGGGCTTCCCGAGATTGAACCCGCTCTGGTTGAGATAGAGCGGAGGGATCGCGGCCTGCGCGCCGGCGCCGGCCGTGCGCGCGCGCTCCGGCAGCGGCGGCACGCCGCCCGCGCCGGCGGGCCAGACCACGATCTCCTTCACCCGCGCCGAGCCCTGGTGGCTGGCCACGACCCGCAGCCGGAGCGCGTCGGTCACGACCGGGACGGTATCGTCGAACGGAATCGCCAGGGCGCATGCGGTGTTGTTCGCGACCGTGGCGGACGGGATGTCGCGCCACGCGCCGCCGTCGCGGAACTGGATCGTGAACGCCGCCACCGGATCGCGCTCGCCCCAGCCGGTGAAGAGGTGTACGCCCGCGAGCTTCTGCGTCGCGCCGAGCTCGATCTCCAGCCACGCGGGGGCGTCGGACTTCTCGCTGACCCAGCGCGAGTCGTCCGACACGACGCCGTCGACCGCCTTCTCCGGCGCGTACTTCGCCATCGCCGAACTCGCCCGCACCCCGGCCGCCTTCAGCGGCGTCGGAGCCTCCGGCGCGGCCAGCGACATCGAGCCGATCGCAAGGATGGGGAGCCAGGAACGGAGGACGGGGGAGACGCGGGAACCGCCAGGCGCCCTTGTCCTCCTCACATCGAACCGCCCCAGAGCCTGCCGTCTCCCGCCTTCGGCCTCCCGCATCGCGCGCATCCGCATCATGCCTTGCCTCCGATCCTGCGACGCGGGATCATACCGGACGGCGCGCGGGCCGTCGCGCACGATGCGAAGGTTCCATCACTCCCACCGCGCCGGAAGTGGCTTCCACCCCCTGCCCGCGCGCTGTTCGTTGCATCCCTCCACCGGCCGGACACTCTTTCCGGATCGTTTCGGGGCCGCGCGTGCCTGGGCATCGCATCCGCGGCGGCGACCGAATAATCGGCCGGGGCCGGTGAATTGGGTGGGAAGGTTGACACGAGGACTGTTCCGTGGCGCCGACGGAGCGGCGCCCTCCAGGAGCATCCGACTGACTCTGCGTCGGAAAGGTCGGCCCCAGGTCTGTTGCATGGCGCCGACGGAGCGGCGAACGAATGCGTGGCCGGGGCCGGTGAATCGGGCGGGAAGGTTGACACGAGGGCTGTTCCATGGCGCCGACGGAGCGGCGCCCTCCAGGAGCATCCGACTGAATCTGCGTCGAAGGAGTTGGTCCGAGGCCTGTTGCATGGCGCCGACGGAGCGGCGAACGAATGCGTGGCCGGGGCCGGTGAATCGGGTGGGAAGGTTGACACGAGGGCTGTTCCATGGCGCCGACGGAGCGGCGCCCTCCAGGAACAGCCGACTGTATCTGCGTGGGAAAGGTTGAGCCGAGCGGCGACCGATATCCTGAGTCCCGGTCCCTCGCGCGACTACGGCCCGGCGGGTTCGAGGAGGACGCGGTAGTAGACGTTGGAGGAGGAGCTCGGGAGGACGCGAACGTTCTCGGGGGGCGTGGCGGGGATGCCGGTCTCGAAGGGATCGAAGTCGACGAGGTTGCCGGAGACCTCGATGCAGTAGGTGCGGCCCGCGACGCTGGCCCAGGTCAGCGTGAAGGTCCCCGGGGGCTGCTCGAGCGCACGGCGCATCTCGAAGCGCGACTGCGGGTCGCGCGGGTCGGTGCCGGTCATGAACTCGATGCGGTTGCTGCGGCCGTCGCCGTCGTCGTCGTTCCCCGCGACCGCGCGGGTCTCGGACAGGAAGTAGTAGCGCTCCCACGCGTCGGCAAGCCCGTCGCCGTCGCAGTCGTTCGTACCCGCGGCGGCGTTGGAGAACTGGACCGCGTCCGCGACCACGTAGCCCGAGGCGTCGTCGTTGCCGACGATCACGGTGAGGCCGTCCGCCGTCAGCTCGCGGCTGCCGATCGCCACCCACTCGCCGCCCTGGACCCGCTGGTTGACGGTGGTCGTCGCGGGCACCTGCGGAGCGTGGTAGCCGACGGTCAGCGTCGCCGCGCCGAAGCGGTAGAGCTTCCGGGTCGCGTACGTCGACTCGAGCGTCGGCGTGCGCACGGCCAGCCCCAGCGGCACGCCCTGCGCGCGCGCGTTCGCGGCGGCGCCGGCGAGGGCAGTGGTGCGCGGGAAGACGAGGATGTCCCCGGCCTCGCACAGGCTCGGATCCGTCGGGGAGGCGATCGTGCTCGCCGCCACGGCGTCGAAATCGCCGCCCGGCGCCGTCCAGTTCGTGCCGGCCGCGCGGCGCGCCCACGTCGTCTCCGCCGGCGTGAAGGGCGCGTCGACGCGGTAGACCTTCAATCCCTCCGCGCCGACGAAGCCGCCCGCGGTGTTGGTGTCGAGCGAGCCGACCTCGAGTTGCAGCTCGGCCGCGACGATCGCCGCGCCGGCCGGAATCGTCGAGAGGTCGAACCGGAGCAGCCCGCGCGCGTAGTCGCCCGAGGCGAAGCGGCCGACCAGCATCTCGCCGGAGGCGAAGGTGTCGTTCGAGAGCGTGTTCCGGATGTGGAGTTGCGCCGCCGCCGCGTGCGCGGACGACGACGGCGCCGTGCAGATCCAGACCGGCGTGTTCGTCGACCGGTTCGCGTCGGCCGCCCAGCGCATCGAGATCGTGCAGGTCCCCTGGCCCGTGAGCGGGGGCGTGAACGCGGCGCGCTTCGTGCCGCGCCCGGTGTTGCCGTCGTGAAGGTAGTTCGTGCCGTAGTAGCCGGTGACCGACTCGCTGGCGTTCCAGGCGCCGACGAGGACGACCTCCGGCGCGGCGTTGGTGTTGTCCAGGATCACGCCGACCGGCGGCGGACGCGTCGGCCACGTGCCGGTGATCCGCGACTGGAGCTCGACCGTCAGGTCGCGGCTGCGGTAGATGTCGCGCGGCTCGATCGCCCGCTCCGTGCACATCGCCGCGGCCAGGCCGACCGCGACGCCCATCTGGCCGCAGGTGTTCATCACGCGCGGACTTCCGATGCCGACGTGCGTGCAGCTGAAGTTGCGGCCGGCCATCATCAGGTTCGGCACGTTGCGCGAGTAGAGGCTGCGGAACGGGACGTAGCAGGGCTTGGTGATCGCGGTGTTCTTGTAGGTGGAGATGTAGCTGACGGCGGTCTCGGAGTGGAGGTCGATGCCCCAGTCGGTCGTCGCGATCGCGTCCTCGAAGTAGGCGCCGTGGACGAGGTCGTTCTGGGTCAGGATGTGGTCGCCGAGGAGCCGGCGCGACTCGCGCTTGCCGGCGACGTAGGGCACCCACGCGAACGCGAGATTGCTCGCCACCGACCCCGCCGACGTCGACGCCCTCACGGAACTGGCCAATCAAGACATCCTTCTCGCCACCGCCTATACCCGCGGCGCGGGCGCCAAGAGGGCCCTGTACCGCGAGGCGATGAAGTGCTGCGAACTGGCGATGTACACGCATCCGGGCTTCCGGAAACTCGCCGACGAGGGCCGCCCGCCCTGGGAGGCCTGCGAGGTCCTTACGGAACGGGAAATGGGGGCCATGCTGTTCTGGGTGACCGCCCTGCTCTACGATTTCAAGGATTGCATGTCCACGCCGGCCAGGGTGGGCAACATCGAGTGGATCCGGCGGGCCGGGCACCTGCTGGCGCGCATGGAGTCGATCGATCCCGGATGGCGGGGCGGCGTGATCCCGATGTCGTGGAGCTTCTACTACTACATTCTTCCGGCCAGCATGGGCGGCAACGTCGAAACCGCCCGGGCGAAGCTCGAGGAGTCCGTCCGGATCGGGCCCGATCGCCTGCTCAACCGCTGGGCGAGGGCCCGGTTCTTCCGCGTGGTCACCGGCGACCGGGCCGGGTTCGTCGAGGACCTGAAGTGGGTGGCGGCCCAATCGCCGGACCGCATGCAGGATGATCCCCACTGGAAGGCGTACATCGTTCGGGACACCGGCCAGCTTCTTCAGGACGTCGACCGCTACTTCTGATCCGGGCGCGCCGCCCCGTCCCCCGGGGGCGGGCGCGGAGCCTCGGCGGCGGGCGGCGGCGATTCCATCACGGGATCCCGGACGATGCGCTCCCCGCGGGTCCCCCGGGCCCGATCCTCCCGCGAGTAGCGGACCTCGATGGGAACGTAGTCCGGGTCGAGCGCCTGGTCGCCGGGGATCTCCGGGTCCTTCTTCTCCATCCGCAGAAGCCGGTCGAACTGGACGGGGAGAAACGTCACCTCCAGGCCGAGCTTCCGTGCAAGGCGCTCCAGTTTGCCGTGGTGGAAGGGATCGGTGGTCACCGCGATCCTGCGATAGCCCAGGCGACGGGCCAGGGCGACGGAGTAGTACAGGTTCTCCGCCGAGAACTCCGCCCGCGTCTCGAGATGAATGACCTCGCGCGGAACGCCCAGCGCCTCCGCGTAAAGGGCCATGAGCCGGCTCTCGACGTAGGGGCTGTAGACCGCGGCGCCGGAGTAGATGATGTGCCGCGCGATGCCCTCGTCGAAGAGGTGCTTGGACCAGTAGACCCGCGCCTTGATGGCCCGGTTCCACGTCCCGTCTCCGGAGGGGAATCCGGGGACGATGACCACATCGTAGGGCCCCTTCTCCACGCCGAGGCGGTAGGCCCGCGCGGCCGAAGGCAGGAAGACGGCACACCCCGATCCGCCCAGCGCCAGCCCTCCCGCAAGGAGAACGCCCCACGCCGCACGGAGGTTCGGACACATCACCGGGGACTCCTCGGATCGGGGGTGGAGCGTTCCCACGGCGCCGCGCGGCACCCTGCCCCGCCGCCCGTGCACGCACCGCCGCCCCCGGAGAGAGTCGCAGCCGCGCGCGGAGGGTGTCAAGGCGCGGCTCGCGCGTTGACGGAGGCCGGGCATTGTGGTCTATCTCGCGCGAAGGAGTCCGGATGACGCGAACATCGTGGGGCGCAGCGCTGGCCGCGTGGGGGGCCGTGGCGCGCATTGCGGCGGCGGATCCGCGCCCCGAGGATCCCGCCGAACCCACCCTCGGCCTCATGATCGGCGGCTACGTCGGAAGCGATCTCCATCTCTACGTTGCCGAGTCGGAGGTCGGAGTGCCGCTGCTCCGCACGGGCGCGCTGTCGCTGGACTACCGGCACCTGCAGACCACGCCGTTCCTGGAGGCGAACGCCCAGGCCGAGATCCTTCACGCGCGCCACGAGATCGAGGCGGGGCTCGAACTCGGGCCGTCGCTGCGGCTCGTGACCCTCGGCGGCCACCGGTCCGCGATCGCGGAGGACCGGCCCGGCGACCGGCACGCGGCGGTGATCGGCGCCGGGCTGGAATGGCCCGCCGACGCCGCATCCGCGGGGCCGGAACTGCGGATCGTCGGCGGCGGCTACGTGGGACGGGCGGACATCACGGATACGTGGTGGGCCGACGTCCATGCGGCGTGGTTCCTGCCCCGCCACGCCGGGGCCGTCTGGCTGGGAACCCGGGTCCGCCCGGCCGTCGGTCTCGCGGCGGACGCGGACCTCTCCGGCGACGGCTCCGCGGTCCACAGCCGCCTCCGGATCGGGCCGGTGGTGGAATTCATCACGGCGCAGGGCAACACCGCGTGGTTTCAGGCGGCCTGGTACCGCGTGGACGGACATCCCCTGTACGAATCGGACGACGACGCCTGGCTGGTGTCCATGGGCCTCCGAAGCGCGATGGGCGGGGAGGCGGTCGAACGGGCCCGCGTGCGCGACACGGCCGGCTGGCTGGCGCTGATCTGGGGGGAGTACGAGGTGGGCGCGGCGACCGACCGCACGGTGCAGCGCACGGCGCTCGACGCGGAGTTCCACGATTTCTTCCTCGCGGGGCGGCGGATCACCGGCCGGCTGTCCTACGAGGCCCGGCAGGAGATGCGGCCCGGCGACTACGACAACATCTCCTACACCGCCACCGTCGGCCTGCAGACCGGGGCCGGCCGGATCCCGGACGGCGCGGACGGACGGCCGCTCGTGCTCGGCCTGGACTACCTGCACCGGAGCGCCCACGCCCTCGACCCCGCCGCCGGCCGGGTTCCCGGCCCCGCGCCGCTCGAACGCAACAGCATCAACCTGCTCCCGCGGCTGCGGCTTCAGACGCGGGGCTGGGACCTTCCGTACCGCGACCCGGCGATCTTCAACGGAGCGACCCGCTGGCTCCACGACGTCGAGGGGCGGCTGACCCTCGGGTTCGACGTGGGCAGTTCGCGCGAGCGGTCCGGTCCCGCCGCACAGGCCGGACTTCGGTGGGACATCGCCGCCGTCCGGGGCTTCGTGATCCACGCCGGCGGCGTGGCGTCCGCCGGCAACGAGACCCCCGACTGGCAGGCCGAGGTCGGCGTGCGGCGGCCGGCCTTCCGGATCGCCCTGCGCGCCGAGCGCTACGGGCTCGAGTCACACCTGGCGCGGGGCGACACGTTCGCCGTCGTCGCCGGGCTCCTCTTCTGACCGCGTCGCGGTGAGCATCACGTTCGAGCCGATCCCGGCGTCCGCGACCACGCGCACGTCGCGGAAGCCCGCGCGCCGCGCCATGGCCGTCCGCTCGTCGAGCGAAAGGAAGTGCAGCCCCTCGACCGTCCGGTGGATGCCGAGCGCGGTGGCGATCCGCTCCGCCCTCGCGATCCGCCGGTGCGCGTCCATGCCCGACCGCGCCGCGTCGCGCAGGACCAGCCGCCCGCCGGGACGAAGCGCATCGTGGGCCCGCCGGAGGACCGCCTCCTGCTTCGCCGGAACCCAGTAGTGGAGCGCGTCGAGCAGCAGGACGGCGTCGCAGGGGGGGTAGTCCCAGGCGAGCATGTCCTGCGCATCGAAACGGACGCGGCCGTCGGCGGTCTCGGTCCGCCGCGCCACCCGGATCTTGTCGGCGTCGTAGTCCACGCCCGTCATCCGCCGGCCGGACGATCCCAGCGCCAGCCAGTGGCTGACGATCCCGAATCCGCACCCCAGGTCCAGGACCGCGCCCCGCGGCGGGACGACCTCGTCGAGCCGGGCGAACATCGGGTCCGTGCGCAGCTTCCAGTAGACGTACTGCTCCACCCATCGCCCCTGGTGGCGGTACCGGCGGGCGATGGCCCGGCGGCGGGCGGCGGGCGGCTCCGCCTCCGTGACGGCGGCGGCCTCCGGGCGCAGCACGCGCTCCGCGAACAGCGGCGTCAGGATCACGGTCGCGACGAGCGAGAAGACCATGCCGAGGAACGCCGTCGTGCCCAGCGAGTGCAGGACCGGGTGACGGGCGAAGATCAGCACGCCGAAGCCGAAGATCGAGGTCAGCGCGGAGATGAGCACGGCGGCGCTCGACGCCGCGAGACGCGGCGGATACCCCCGCCATGCGTCGAGCTTGCTGGTGAGGAGGAAGAGGCTGTAGTCCTCGCCGACGCCGACGATGAAGACCACGAAGATGCAGTTCATCAGGTTGACCGGAAGCCCCATCCAGCCCATGGCGCCGAAGGTCCACAGCAGTCCCGCGGCCAGCGGTGCGAGCGTGGCCGCCGTGAGGGCGATGGACGAGAGGCTGAAGTGGAGGATGACGGCGACGAGGAGGGTCGTCCACAGGGCGAACCGGCCGAGACCCGACCGGGTCAGGTCCTGGATGTAGTCGGAGAGCATCCGCTTGTCGAGAACCATGACCTCGGGGAACTCGTCGGCCAGCCGCCGGGCGTCCGCGCGGTCGGCCAGCCGCAGCATGGTGGCCACGGCGTGATCGCCGTCGCCGGTCGCCACGCGCTCGGAGAAGACCGTCTCCAGGGGCGTGCCGCGGAACGTCTCCACCGTCACCCACGCGGGCGGGGCATCCACCATCGTCCAGAACCGGTCGAAGGCGGTCGCCCGGAAGCCCAGCTCGGCTCCCGCGCGCGCCAGCGTATCCCGCACCTCGCGGCGCCGCGTCTCGGTCCAGAAGGCCCGCCATCGCGCGTGGTTGGCCTCCTGGCGGGACCGCGCCGGGCACACGGCGGAGAGGGAGTCGACCGCGTCCACGCCCGCGTGGCCGGCCAGCCGCTCCGCAATCCGGTCGTTCGCCTGCAGGGCCGACTCCAGCGTCGGCCCGCGGGTCACGACCATCGTCATCCCCAGCGCATCGCCCCACGTGGCGCGGATCAGGTCCTCGTCCCGTCGCGTCTCGGACGTGATGCCGTTGAGGCTCGCGAGGTCGCCGTCGAACCGCAGGCGCCGGGCGCCGACGGCGCCGGCGATGCTGAGCAGCACCACGACGGCGAGGAGCCACGGAAGGCGACGGACGCGCCACGCATGGAAGCCCTCGAGGAAGCGCGTCAGCCCGAGCGACGTCGGCGCGGACGCGCCCGCGGGAGGCACGAGCAGGGGCAGGACGAGGAGCGCGAAGGCGGCGGACCCCAGCACGCCGACGATGCCGAGCCACCCGATCTGCCGGTAGCCGCGGAGCGACGACATCGCCATCACCGCGAAGGCCGCCGCGCTGGTCAGCGCGGCGATGCTGACGGGGAGCACGAGCTGCGGAAGGCCCCGGCCCGGGGCGGTCCGGGAGGCCCCCGGGGCCTCGTCGAGGTGGTAGACGACGTGGATGGCGTAGTCCACCGTCACCCCGACGGCGATGGACGCGAATCCGACCGAGATCGCCGAGATCCCCCCGCTGCCGAAGGCCATCGCGGCGGCGGCGAGGAGCATCCCGAAGAGCGAGGGCAGGAACGTGAGGATGGCCAGCCACCGTCGGCGGTAGGCGACCATGCACAGCACCGCCATCGACACGACCCCCAACGGGGTGCACCGCCGGACGTCGGACTGGATCATCCCGACGTTGTCGACCGCCATCCGGTGCCCGCCCGTCACGGCGACATGCACGCCGGGATGCCGGGCCTCCACGGCCGCCACGGTCTGCAACAGACCGGCGATGAGGCTCCGGCTGTCCCCGGTGTTCGACGACGGGAACGTCGGCTCGGCCATCATCAGCACGTGGCGCCCGTCCTCGCTCGTGATCCGGCCGTCCTGGACCCGGACCCCGCGGAATCCGACCTGCAGCGGGAGGAGCTTGGCGGCCATCAGTGCGCTGATGCCGACCGGATCGGCCGCCAGGACGTCCCGGAGCGCCAGGCCCTCCGGCCCGGCCATCTTCCGGCGCATCGTCGCGAGGCAGGCGGCCACCGCCTCCGGTTCCAGCTTCGTCCGGAGGGCGGCCTCGTCGGCCTCCGTGAACAGGGTCGGCAGCGCCCCGGTGACGAACCCCATGAGCTTCTGCTGATCCGCCTCGTCGACGCGGTACATCACGCGGACATACAGGCGGTTCGTGGACAGGGCCGCGTGGAGATCGTCGGCCGCCGCCGCCAGCGTCGCGGAGTCGTCCACCGCGACGCCGACGTCGATGTAGATCCGGTCGATCTGCCGGAACTTGCGGAGGGAGTACTGGTGATCGCCCACGATGCGGTCGCCCTGCGGGAGGATGGCGAGGATGTCCTCCTCGAGTTCCAGGCGGGAGGACACGGCGGCGAAGACCGCCATCAGGAGGACGACCCCGGCGAGCACCGGCCGCCGGTGCTTCTCCATCCAGAGATGAAGCCGCAGGAAGCCGCCGCTCATCGCCGGCCCCCCCACCAGCGGGCCGCCGCGTAGCTGAGCACGAAGCCCGACGCCCCGGCCAGGAGGGCGAGCGCGATGCTGCCGACGAACCACTCGCCCGCGCGCTCGAGCACGGTGTCCCTCGTGACCGCCGCGAACCCGAGCCGCTGGCCCGTGAAGAGCCAGTGCCCCAGCGCCAGCCCGCCCCAGAGGATCAGCGGGGCGACCGGCGGGATCGAGATGTTGCTCGCGACCAGCGCGATCGCCTTGTTCAGCCGGAGCCACTGCGAGAGCGCCACCGCGGCGAGCATCTGGGGG
>VGWF01000063.1 GCA_016873715.1 Lentisphaerota bacterium
CAGGCTCCACGACCCTCGGCCCCGTTCCGGCCGCCGCGACCATCGTGCCGGCCCATACGCCCGTCGACTTCGCCCTGATGATCGCCCGCAACAGCAACCACCTCGACCTCGCGGTCCGCTTCACCGACCGCGGCTCGTACCGGCCGTCGCAGAATCTGCTCCACGTGGCGGCCACGAACTTCAGCTTCGACAGCGCAGCGTTCCTGATGGCCGACAACCTCGACGCCACCCGGGGCGCGTTTTCGAATGTCGGGATCGAGTTCGGGTCCACCCTGCCGGAAGCCGCGCCGGAGACGGGCGACGACGATGCGGGGCCGATCACCTACCTCGATGCCGTCGAGGGCGCCTCCGGCAACACGTTCAAGACCGGCGGTGCGTCGAACGACACGTCATGGGTGGGTCCGGACAGTTCGAGCAACAACAACACTCAGTGGAACCAACGGCTGGCCGTCGAGGGGAACGACAGTACGCTGTTTCAAGGCGCCGTCACCGCGGGGAACGCGCGTCCACAGCTGACCACCCGGATCGCCGGCCTCGCCGACGGCGCCTACGCCATCTGGGCCTTCTACTGGGACCAGGTCGTGGACGATACCCAGAACTGGATCCTCTCCGCGGGACTCGATCCGGGTTCGCTGACCACCTACAGCTCGCCCGGCGAACCCGTGGTCTCCGGAACGACCAAGGCCGGCGTGACCAATGCCGCCGAGCTGACGTTCAACACCGGCGTGAGCGTGCAGGCCGGGTTCAGCGGAGGGGTTTATCTCCGCAATCTGTTCGGCATCCGTCTCGGGCAGGTCACGGTGTCGAGCGGGGTCCCGGTCCGTGTCTACCTCGACAACAACCTCAATGGAGGCAGCGGCAACCGGGCCTGGTACGACGGCGTCGGCTACCAGCGGACCGGCGCGCCGGCCGACACGAACGCCTACGTCGCCCTGCTCGGTGTGGATTTCAACCGCGACGACGCCCTGGGTTCGCCCAGCCAGTCGGGCTTCCGGATCGTCTCCGGCTCCGCGACCAGCCAGGCCGCCAACGCCGCGTCCTACACCAAGACGATCGGGTCGCACGAGGTGACGGTCTCGCAGCCCGACGGCGAACGCTTCGAGTTCCGCGGCGCCAACACCGACAGCTCGCGCGCCATCCCCGGCGGCGACACCGCGCTTTCGTATCTCGTGTCGGACTTCATCGCCACCCGCAAGGGGGCCATCGACATCCGGATCGCCGGGCTCCCCGCCGGCGACTACCTCTTCCGCTCATGGCATCTCGACCCGTTTACCGGCAGCGCACTCGGATTCGCGCAGGGGACGGCGAACAACGTCCCCAACCTCATCGAGGCCCGGTTCGCCGGGGTGACGCGGGACGCGGTCGAGCCGACGGCCCTGGGAACCGCCGGTCTCGACACCACGTTCATCACCGACAGCCAGATCCCGACCCTCGAGTTCCTCTTCACGCACGACGGCGCCTCGCCGACGACCTTTCAGCTGCGCGCCATCGACTCGAACGGAACGGATCGCTTCCTGCTCCTCAACGGCTTCCAACTCTACCGGGTCAACCCATGAGCCTGCGATTCCTGCTCCCCGTGCTGTGCGCGGCGGCCGCCCAGGCGGCGCCCCCCAACGTCCTGCTCATTGCCGTCGACGACCTGCGGCCCGAACTCGGCTGCTACGGCCAAAGCCACATGGTCACGCCGCACATCGACTCGCTCGCCCGGCAGGGGCGGATCTTCCGCAACCACTACGTCGCCGTCCCCACCTGCGGCGCCTCGCGGTTCGCCCTGATGACCGGCCTGCGGCCGACCGCCTCGAGCGACGACAACTACGCCTTCGAAGTCAACATGCCCGTCAGCCGGCCCGCCGAGCCGGAGAGCTGGGTGGACCTGCTGCGCCGCAACGGCTGGCACACCGTCTCCCTGGGCAAGGTCACGCACGAGCCCGACGGCTACCAGTGGAACTTCCCGTCCACCTACGACATCAACCGCCGCTACGCCACCACTCCGGACATGCGCTTCTCGTGGAACGAGATCCTGTTCGGCCACGACAAGTGGGGCGCGCAGCGCTATCCGCTCTTCGCCTACGCCGACGGATCCGGGCGCGTCAGCGGCGTTTCGCCGGCGTGGGAGATCGGCGTCGACTCGATGGGACGGAGCCTGCCGGACACCGCCTACCCCGACGGACAGATGGCCCGGGCGGCGATCGACAAGCTGCGCGAGTTCGCCGACGACGGCAGGCGCTTCTGCCTCGCGGTCGGCTTCTTCAAACCCCACCTGCCCTTCAACGCGCCCAAGGCCTACTTCGACCTCTACAACCCGACCAACCTGCCGGCCCCGAGCCCGCCGGGCCCGCCCACGGGCGCCAACCCCGCCACCCTCACCAGTTCCGGCGAAATCGACACCTACACCGAGCGGAGCGACCGCGACAAGCTGCGGCACGCCTACTTCGCCTGTGTCTCCTACACCGACGCCCAGATCGGCAAGGTGCTCGCCGAACTCGACGCCCTCGGCCTCGCCGACAACACCGTGGTGATCCTGTGGGGCGACCACGGCTGGCGCCTCAACGACTACGGCACGATGGGCAAACACGTGCTCCTCGAACGCGCGCTCGAATCGCCGCTGATCATCCGCCCCCCGGCCGGCCTCCGGCCGGAGGTCTTCGCCGGCGTGTCCGCGACGGGGGTGGTCGAGACGGTCGACATCTACCCGACGGTCGCCGAGCTGTGCGGTCTCACCCCGCCCGCGTCGATCGTCGGCTCGTCCCTGGTCCCCATGCTGCGCAACCCTTTCGCGCCCGGGAAGAACCATGCCTACTCGCGCTACGGCTCGCTGACCACCGTCCGCACCTCCCGATGGCGGCTGATCGACACCAGCGGCGACTACGACCTCTACGACCTGTCCGCGTTCCGGTACGAACTGGAAGACGTGTCGGCAGGCAACCCCTCGGTCGTCGGCGCCCTCAGCGCCGACCTGGCCGTGCAGGGAACGCGCCCCGGCGTCCGGTACGCCGATTGGACCGGCGGCAACCCGGTCCTCGCCGACCCGTACGCTGATGCGGATGACGATGGCAGCCCCAACATCGTCGAGTATGGGGCGGGAACCAGCGCCGTCGATCCCGGCGACCGCCCGCCCCTGTCTCTATCCATCGAAGACCTGACCGGGCGCGGCTTCACGAACCGCGAGCTGGTGTTCGGCTACCGCGCCGCCGTGGACGCGGACGACTGCGCGCTCCTGCCGTCCACCTCGACCGACCTCGGCACATGGTCCTTCGCGCCCCTCGAGTTTCTCGAAGCGCTTCCGTTGGGCGGCGCCCAGGTCGCGCTGCGCTTCCGCGTACCTGATCCCGCCGCCGCCCCGCGAATACTTCGCTTCGGCGCCACGTTCGAGTAAGACCCGGTCCGCCCTGGGTCCGCCGGAGGCCGCCGGGGCGATCGGGACGTTCACGACGGGCGTCGCGGCCGCTCTTGAGGCCGGATCGCGCCTTGACAGGGGCGCTCGCGGAGGTCCATTCTGCGGTCATGTGCGGTGCCATTCATGGATCTGTCGGCGCGATCCGGGGTTCGGCCTTCGCCCTGCTGGTCGCCGCCTGCTGCGCCGGGCCTGCGCTCAACGCCCGCGCCACGCTCTACTCCATCACCACCGGCTTGGGGCAGGGGGCGGACACGTTCGTCGTCGCCTCCGCGGGCAACACACCGCCCTACGGCCCTCAGGGCTCGGCGGTGAACATCACGCTCAAGAACGGGACGACGGTCGACGCGACGTCGCGCAAGGGGTATCTCCGGTTCGATCTGTCGGCGATCAACCTGGAGATCGTGACCAACGTCACCCTCAGCCTGACGGTCAGCATGAACAACGGCGGTGGAACTCCCGTGGGCCCGCCGCAGAACTTCACCGTGCAGGTGTTCGGGCTGACGAACGGATTCGCCGGGGTGGACGGGAAGTGGGGCACGCCCGACGGCGACCTCCTCGACGACGTGGACATCCACGACGAGTTCTGGCCCGAGAGCGTGATCGACTGGGACAGCGCCCCCGCGAGCGTGACGAACCACGGCCAGAACTTCACGTCCGACGCCGTTCTGCTCGGCTCGTTCCCCGTGACGTCGTCGCAGACGATCGGCGCCCGGGTGACGATGCTGTCCACGGTGGCGTTCGTGAACTTCCTGAACTACGACGACAACGGCGTCGTGACCCTGATGCTGCGCCGCTCGGGCGGGACCGCGGCCGGTTCGCCGAACCTGTCGTTCTACTCGAAGGAGTTCTCGATCGGGGTCGCGACGGACGACCCCGAACTGATGATCCAGACGATCCCCGAGCCCGCGACCGCCACGCTGGTCGGTCTCGCCGCGGTGATCCTCCTTGGCTGCAGGCGGCGCGACGCCTGATCCGGGCTCGCCCTCCACAACCCGCCGCCGCGGGCTGCCGTCCCCGCCCGATCATCAGGCCACGACCTGTTCGGCGTCGCAGTCCCGTCTTCGCCTTTCGGGCGGCGCGGCGGCAGGCAGGTGGGAGGCGAGGCCCGTCACGCCGTAGCAAGCCAAGCGCGAAGGCGGGTGCGGGAGAACGCCAGCAGATCCTGGTTCGAACCTACCGCCACCGGACCTCCCGACGGGTCTTCGGGCTGATCGCTTGCGCCTGCTGCGGGGTCAGGTCTTTGGCTTTCTCCCACCAGGCCCGGTAGATCGCCGACACCTTCGCGACATCGTCGGTTGAATAACCGTCAGCGCCCTCCTCGCCGTGCAGGGTCATCGCTACCAGGGAGGGAAACTTCCCGCCGATGAGAACCCCCTCGATCAGCCAGGCGGCGACGATCCCCTCGGGCACAGGCTCAAGACGGACAACCGATGAATCGATGTTGGTCGGGCAGTACCTCGACAGGTTCTTATTGCCGACGCGCTGCACGAGGTCGGGGATGTCCTCCCAGGTCAGATCGGGAAACGCACGGGGGGATGCATCCTCGCCTGGCCTGCGGCCGAAGAGCCGATCGACCTTGGACGGGGACGTGGTCCGGGCCTTCGGCACGGCCTTGTCCGGGCCCTGCACGCGCGCCTCTTGCTTCGTGGGATCGGACAGCCGGCCCAGGAAGAGGATGCTGCCCGTCGCCTGGTCCCGGATGACAAAGAGGAAGGGATGATTCGCTCGGAATACCGGATATCGCCGCGCGCTCCTGGGGATCATCTCGACCGCCGTTGCGCCGGCTGCCTCGGTGCCTTCCTCATTCACGTCCACATAGGCCTTGTGCTTGATCTGCGCAATCCATAGTTCTCCCTTGGGCCAGCCCATGCCGCGGAAGTCAGCCTTGTCTGCATCAAACGCATCCTTGATGCCCAGCGCCTGGCATGGCGGGACCAGGTCATAGCCAGTCTCCAGCTTGAAACGCGGCACAAAGATCTGGGCCTCGCGTTCGGCTTGATGGTCGGCTTCCGCAAGCCACAGGGCCAGCGTTTCAGCCGTCAGCGACTTCTCCAGCGCGGCCAGTCCGTCCGCAGCCTTCGGCAGGATGATGACCATGGACAGCGTCTTGCCGAGGTACGGCATGACGAGCGCCTGGAATCCGTCCTTCTCCAGCAGTTTGAATTCGCCCTTCTGATACATGAGAGGCACGGTGACTTCCTTGCCGGTCGCCAGCCGGAACGGCGCGTCTTGTGTCGCCTTGCGTTGGAACCGGCTGGCCCAGGTTCCTTTGAAGTAGATGGCGTTCAGGAGCACGCAGACCGAATTGGGCGAGAGCTCCTCCAGGATCTTCTCGATCTTGCCTTCGGTCTTCGCTTTCACCCAGCCGTTGATCTTGTCCACTCCGCCGGCGAAGAGCTCCGCGTCGAAGTTGTCGCGCAGGACCGCCGTGAAGTCATTGCGCACATTGCCGCCGGTCAGACAGAGGCCGTTCGCGATGTTCAGTGTGTGGCCTCCATGGCGGGCACCGGCTTGAACCGCCGCGTTGAGGCTCTTGAAGGCGGCCGGCAGCTGATCCGGGGTTGCGGTGAACTCCAGCGCCTTGGCCATTTCGGCGGCCGTGTTTTCCCGCGCCCCCGCATAGGTCATGCCCATGGCAGACGAGATGCTGTAGGGCGAGAAGAAGACGTTTCCTTCCGCCGGCGCAAGCCTGCCGTACAGACTCAAGGCAAACGCGGAGTTTTCACGTGCCAGGGCCTTGAGATCCGATTCCGCCCCTCCGGCAGGGGCGTTGCCAAGCATGGCAATCCCCATGAGGGCGAGTGCCGCCGACTTGATCGTCCTCGTCATCATCGTCTTCTCCTCTCGCACAACGCAGCAAATCACCTGGGCCGGGAATACCGGCGACAGGTTGGGTTTGCCTGTTCTGCGTTCTTGTCTTGGTCTCCGGTCAGGATGGAACGCACAGCGCCCTGAGATACTTCCATACGCCTTTCCGCTGAAACGTCTCCAAACCCTGAAGCATGCAGGATCATCTCACCCTTCTTTCGATTGGCCCCAACACTACCACGGTCCCCGTTCCCGTTTGTCAATGAGTTGTCAAAGAGATGAAGCAATACCAGTGCCGGGTGACGCGGCCGGCCAGGTCGAGCCCCGGGACGCGGTGGGCCATCGGATCGCGCTGGTGGCCGAAGAACAACCAGCCGTCGGGGCCGGCTTCTTGAGTTCGGGTTGGATCGCTGGCAGGTTCGCGGTTAGTTCTTCTGCGCGCACCGGCCCTCGGGTAGTTCGGCCAGCGCGGCCTTGAGGGTCTTCAATTCGGCGGGGGTGGCGGCGCACAACGGCGCCCGCGGCGCGCCCGCCGGCCGGCCCATCAGGCCGCACGCGGCCTTGACCCATTGCGTGTACTTGCCGCCGCCTTCCACCAGGCTCAACAGCGGAAGCATCTGGAAGTAGAGCTCCCGGGCGGCGGCGAAATCGCGCTTTTGAATCACCAACCGATACAACTCGACGTGCGATTTGGGCACGACGTTGGCCACGCCGCCCACCCAGCCGGCTACGCCCAAGGCCAGGCTTTCATAAGCCACCGTGTCGCCGCCGCAGAAGACGCGCAGTCGATCGCCACAGCGGCGGAGCAGCGTGCTGATGCGGCCGATCTCGCCGGTGCTTTCCTTGACGTAACGGATGCGCGGCATCTCGGTCAGCTCCTCAATGAACTCCGGCGACATGTCCACGCCCGTCCGGCCCGGGTAGTTGTAGAGCATGATGGGAATGCCGATGGCGTCGTTGACCGCCCGGTAGTGTGCACGGAGTTCATCCGGCGTGGGCAGCGAGTAATACGGCGGCGCGAGCATCACCGCATCGCAGCCCAGCGTCTCGGCCTCGCGGCTGAAGGCGACGACGTCCCGGGTGGAACTGGCGTTGGTCCCGGCCACGACCGGCACGCGGCCCGCGGCGGTTTCGAGAGTGGCCTTGATGACATCCGTGCGTTCCCGGGGCGTCAGGGCGTAGAATTCGCCGGTGCTGCCGAGCGGAATAAGCCCGTGGACGCCGGCGTCGATCATGGCCCGGACGTGCCTGGAGTAGGCGTTGAAATCGATTTCCGAGTTCGCCTTCATCGGAGTCACCAGGGCCACGAGGACGCCGTGCAATTTCGTCTTCATCGTTGTTCCTCCGACTGGGTTTGGTCAGGGCCGATGAGATCGCCATCAGGCCAGTTGGATCCAGACGGTCTTCAGCTCGGTGTATTGTTGGTGTGCCCAGATGGACTTGTCCCGGCCGAAGAAACCGGATTGCCTGAAGCCCCCGAACGGCGTGGTGATGTCGCCTTCGGAGAAGCAGTTCACGGAGACGGTGCCGGCGCGGATGGCGCGGGCGGCGCGATGCGCCCGGTTCACGTCCTGCGTGTAGAGCGACGCGGCCAGGCCGTAGTTCGTGTCGTTGGCCAGCGCGAGGGCTTCATCCTCGGTCGAGAATGGGATCACGGAAAGCACCGGGCCGAAGATCTCGTCCCGCGCGATCTTCATCCGGCTGGAGACCTCGTCGAACATGGTCACCTCGACGAAACAACCGCCGGTCTTTTCGAGGATGCGCCGGCCACCCATGACGAGCTTGGCGCCTTCGGCTTTGCCGGCGGCGATGTAGCCCAGCACTTTCTCCAGGTGCGGTTTCTCGATCATCGCGCCGAGTCGGTTTCGCGGGTCGAGCGGATCGCCGACCTTCCACGTCTTGGCAAGCTTCGCCACTCGCTCGACCAGCTCGTCTTTGATCTTCGTGTGGACGATCAGCCGCGAGCCGCAACTGCAGTTCTCGCCCATGTTCCAGAACGCTGCGCCCACGGCGTTGTTCGCAACGTTTTCGAGATCCAACGCGTCCTCGAAGACGACCTGGGGACTCTTGCCGCCGCACTCGAGAATGATGCGCTTGAGGTTGGACTCGGCGGCGTATTTCAGGAAGTAACGGCCCACTTCGGTCGAACCGGTGAACGCCACCATATCCACGTCCATGTGCCGACCGATGGCCTGGCCCGCGGTTTCGCCCAGCCCCGGCACGACGTTGAACACGCCCGCCGGCAGGCCGGCCTCGGCGGCAAGCTCTGCCATCCGAATGGCGCTTAACGAAGTCAGTTCGGCGGGCTTCAGGACGACGCTGTTGCCAGTCGCGAGGGCCGGGCCGAGTTTCCACGCGGCCATCTGCGCCGGGAAATTCCACGGAATCACGCAGCCCACGACGCCGACCGGCTCGCGCACGATCAGCGCGAGATTCTCCGGGCCGGTCGGCGAAACATGGTCGTAAAGTTTGTCGGTTGCCTCGGCGTGCCAGCGAATGCAATGGATCGTGTCAGGGATGTCCATGGTCGCGCAATCGCCGATGGGCTTGCCAGCCTCGAGCGTGTCGAGCAGCGCCAGTTCAAGGGCGTGGGTCTCCAACAAGTCAGCCCACTTCAGGAGCACTCGCTTGCGCTCGCCGGGTTTCAGGCGCGACCACACCCCGCTGTCAAATGCCTTGCGCGCGGCCCTGACCGCCCGATCCACATCGGGTGTGTCGCAGGCCGCGATATCTGCCAGCGGCTTGCCGGTGGCCGGATTCTCGGTGGTGAAAGTCTCTTCGCTTTGAGCGGCTGCGAAGTCGCCGTCAATGAACGCCTTGGTCCGGAACTTGAGTTTCGCTGCCCTCTTCTTGATTTCGGGGTATTCGAGTTTCATGTGTTGGTGTGGTTGTGTTTGACTCGTTTCTGTTCTGACGTCTGCCGCCGCCTGATAGGGAATCGCTGTTTGGGCGGTACGGGCACCCCGCTTCGCCCTGAGGGCTTCGCGGGGCAGGCGTGCCCTTCGGGACCAACCGGAAGCAGTGTCTTCATGGCGGCGAAGCTGCCAGAGAGCTGAAGGGAAGGCAAGAACGACACGTTGGCCCCGCAGTCTGCGGCGGGCAACACCGGACGGCCGGCGGGGGCGCCTCCGAGGGGAGCGTCACTTCGCAGGCGCGACGGGTGTCACGGGGGCGGTGCGATAGGACTCGAACGCGGCTTCGATGCCCGCCGCCGCCGGGTCGCCCGCGAAGACCAGCACCCGGTACCGGAGCGTCATCGTCTCCCCCTTCGCGATGCGCGTCGACTTGCCGTCGGCCGGCCAGAACATCGGGGTGGGCGAGAAGAAGCCGTAGTCGCGCGTGAACCATGGGGACGGGAAGCCGGGATTGGCGGGGTGCTGGAGGATCGCAAGGCCCTCGGTGCGGTCCGCGCCGCGTCGCCCGTGGCAGGCCATCCAGGGCGAGGCCTTGCCGAAGGTGTCCTTCTCGCCGGCATCGCCCTCCGCATTGGCCATCGTGCCCCCGAAGGCCGCGCTGAGGTCGGGATCCATCCGCGCGCTGAAGAAGGAGTGGTTCGTCTTCTCGATCGTCACATCCTCCAGCGCCTCCATCCGTATCTCGACGTCGATCCGGCGGAGGGTCTTCGACGGCGCCGAGATCGTGATGCGACGTGCATCCCGGAACGGCTGCGGGGCGTCGGGGCGGATCCAGTCGCATTCGTCCCGGATGACGATCGCGCCGTCCGCACCCTTCTCGAACGTCGCGCCGCGCGAGGCGATCCGGCCGCGCTCCAGCCCCTCCTGCCAGTAGTTCCCGCCGTTGACCTTGTCGCAGCCGAAGAAGAGGGAGCTGTGGTGCGGGTACTGGCCGTTGCGCATCGAGGTGACGGAGGCGCCGGACGGTCCGTTGACGGGGAAGAGGAACGGGTACTTCTCCTCGGCGGAGAACCGGTAGCTCGTGAAGAAGGCGCCGTCGACGGTCACGTCGATGCGCGAGCCGGTCTGGACGGCGCTCGGGCCCGGAGCCGCCTTCTGCGCCATCGCGCTCCCCGCCGCCAGCATCGCAACGCCCGCAACAACCTGGATCGTCCGTTTCATCGTTCCGCCTCCGGGGCTTGTGTCCGCGTGATCGTGACAAGAGATCGCTTTCCGGGCGGTACGGGCACCCTGCTTCGCCCCGCGGGCTTGGCAGGGCAGGCGCGCCCGTCGGGACCGGCCTGGCGCAGCGTTCTCATGGCGGTGAAGCTGCCAGAGCGCTGAAGGGAAGGTAAGAACGAGACGCTGAGCGACGTTGGCCCGAGCGAGTTGAACGTGCCGGCCTGCGGCCTTGCGCTGCTCCGACTTCGGGATCTCTGCATCGCATCCGCGCCCCGATGCCCTGATAACGAACAGGAAGCAGCCCAACCCCGGCCTCGCCCGCAGGCGGCTGGCGCCCTACGAAGGCTCGGCTTTCCTCATTAGTACGCTCGAGGTCACAACGTGAGGGGATAGGACTCCCCGGCCTTGGTGTCGAATTCCCGGATCTTGTCACCCCAAACGGCACGGCAGGGGAGGCCGGACTTGGAATGGATCACGGCCTTGGTCAGGCGGCCGTCGTCCCAACTGATGTCCACCTCGAATCCGCCCCGTGCGCACAGGCCGGTGACCTTCCCGGTCGGCCACGCCTTGGGCAGGGCGGGCAGCAGATGAATCCTGCCCGTGTGGCTTTGCACGAGCATCTCGCAGTAGCCGGCGGTCGCGCCGAAATTGCCGTCAATCTGGAAGGGCGGATGGGAGTCGAACAGGTTCGGATAGACACCGGCACCGCGCTCGCCGTAGATGGTCTTCGTTTCGCGGACCACGGTCAGCAGATTTCGCAGCATGGTGTAGGCACGATCCCCATCCCACAGGCGAGCCCAGAAATTGATCTTCCACGCACGGCTCCAGCCGGTGCTTTTGTCTCCCCGGGCATTCAAAGAAACGCGGGCGGCTTCGGCCAGTTCCGGCGTGCCGGCGCGGGTGATCTGTCGTCCGGGATACAGGCCGAACAGATGGGAAACGTGGCGGTGATTGTCCTTGGGATCGTCCTTGTCGGCTTCCCATTCCTGCAACTGTCCCCAGCGTCCGATCTTCGGCTTGAGCAGCTTGTCCCGCAGCCCGGCCACGTGGTCGCGGAACTCCTTGTCGTCGCCCAGCACATCAGCGGCTTCAATGGTGTTGGTGAGCAGATCATGGATGATCATCTGATCATAGGTGACGCCCTCCTCGGCCGGGCCGTGCTCGGGCGACCAGCCGTCCGGCGTGACGAGCGTGCCGTCCGGGCGGCGCTTCAAACGGTCGTCCCAGAACTGGCAGACTTCCTTCAGCACCGGATAGGCGGTGGCGCGGAGATACTCCCTGTCACGGCCAAACGCGAAATGCTCCCACAGGTGCTGCGCATACCACGCGCTGCCCGGCGGATTCCATTTCCAGAATGAAACCCCGCACGCGTTGTTCATCGTCTGGACCGTCCAGCCACGGACCTTGCCGTACTTCCGCTGCGTGTTCAGCCGGCTGACTTCGCGGATGCTGTTCACATAGTCAATGAACGGCCGGTGGCACTCGGCGAGATTGGCGGGCTCGGCGGGCCAGTAGTTCATCTCGACGTTGATGTTCGAGTGGTAATCGCCGGCCCAGGCGGGCTCGTTGCTGTCATTCCAAACGCCCTGGAGATTGGCGGGCAACGATCCGGGGCGCGAGCAACTGATCAGCAGGTAGCGCCCGAACTGGCAGAACAGGGCTTCAAGATCCGGATCAACCGACTGGTTGTGCAGGTAGGCTTCAAGCCGGGCCACGGTGGTCTTGGCCAGCAACTCCGGCGGCGTGCTTCCCACGTTCAGCGAGAACCGGCGGAAGAGCGCTTGGTAGTCCTTCCCATGCCGCGCCAGCAGTGCTTTCACACTCTGCTTCGCGGCAGAATCCACCCGCTTCGTGATCGAGGCGTGGGGATGCGCACCGAGCCACTCCCGGGTGTGATCCTGCACGAAGTTCGTGCCCGCGCCGAGAATGAGCGTCACTCTGTCGCATCGATCGAAGGCGATGCCGACCGGGGGGACGGCGATCTCCCACGGGTTGGCCGCGGGGGGCTCATCGCGCCGGATCCCGATGGAGCCCTTGTCGTGCAACACGAGCACCTGGGCCTCGTATTCGAATCCGTTCGCCAGTTTGCCCACGGAGCGGAGCCGGTTGCCCTCGGCGTCGATGCGCGCGCCGTGCATGTCCGCCAGCCGGATGTGGCCCGTGCAGGTGCCGGGCCGGTCGGCCGTGATCTCCATCACGATGACGCCGTCGGGGTGGCTGGCGAAGGCCGTCCGCTCGTAGCGAACCCCGTCGTATTCGTAGGTCACCCGGTGAACCGCGCTGTCGATGTCAAGTTCCCGGCGGTAACGCGTCACGTTGGAGAAATCGTGGCCGAGATGGATGAGGACGTCGCCGAACGCCTGGTAGGCGCCCAGGTCCTGGCCCTCGTCGCCGCGGCCCGCGACGGCCAGGCGGGATCCGGACCAGAGACTGATCTCATTGAACTGGACCCGCTCGACTTCGGTGTCACCCAAGAGCATCGCCCCCATGGGGCCATTGCCGATCGGCAGGGCTTCCGTCATCCATGTCTTCGCCGGTTGATCATACCAAAGGCACAGCCTTCCCGGGACCATCGCCTGGGCCTGAACCTGTCGCGTCAAGGCACCCATCGCAGCCGGCGGTCGAAGGCCGAGCGCGGTCGCGGACAAGGAAGCGCTGAGCAGGAAGTTCCGCCGCGAAATGGCGTTGTCCGGCGTAGCTGCTTGGGTGGTCATGCTTGATCTCATTTCGGAGTGGAGATCCGAAGTTGGTCCGGCAATTCAGATTCCTCTGGGTCGCGTTGCTCCAACTCGACGCGCGGCTTCCGGCCCTTCGATCATAAGTTCACGAACTCCGTTTGCATTTCACCCGTCACGCGCGCGCTGGATGGCTCGACGAATACATTGACCTCCGTCCGCACGCCGAAGTCCGGCAGGTAAAGCGCCGGCTCGACGGAGAAGCAGGTCCACGGAATGATGGGGCGGTCGTCGTGCGTTTCGAGGTTGTCCATGTTCGCGCCCGCGCCATGCACTTCGCGTCCGATGGAGTGGCCGGTCCGGTGCCGGATGAACGGTCCCATTCCGCGCGATTCGATGTAACCGCGCACGGCATCGTCCACCTCGAACCCGTGCACCTTTCGGCCGGCGGCCATCGCCTCGCGGACCAGCCGGATCCCCTCATCCCGTGCGCCGACGACCACCGCGAACGCCTCGCGCATCGGGTCCGGCACTTCCTCGCCACAGAACGCCATCCACGTGATGTCGTAATACACCGCGTCCGGGTCCGCGAGCTTCGCCCACAGGTCCAGCAGCACCAAATCGCCGCGTCGCACCGGTGCGCTGCCCGTGGCCGGCGGCGCGTAGTGCGAATCGGCCGCGTTGGCGTTGATGCCGACGATGGGCGGACAATTCGTGACCAAGCCGTGTTCCGCGAACCGCCGCATTACGAACTGCTGTACGCCGTACTCGTCCAACGACTCTGCGGCGCGCGTGGCGTGCCGGATGTGGTCGAACGCCTCGCGTCGGATCTCGTCCACGCGCCGGCCGGCCTCGAGGTGCATCGCCAACTGGGCGGGCGTCCACTTCGCCTCGAACACCTGGATCAACTCCGCCGCGCTGACCACCGTAACGCCGAGCCCGCGGATCAGCTCGATGGTCCCCGCGTCCACATTGGACACGTACGGCACGGCGCACCGGGGCGAGTATTGCATGGCCACCACGTGCGCGCCGGCCAGCAGCTGCCGCAGCCCGGCCTCCTGCTCCTGCCAGCGCGCGTAGAAGAACTTCGCGCCGGGCAACGCGTCCAGCATGTGCGGCTCCACCCGATGCACCAGCCCGCGCGGTTCACCCCGCGCCGGCACGAAATAGTACCAGCGCCGGCTGACGTGCCCCGGCGCGGTCAGGCCCAACACCCGGTACGCCAGCGGGTCGCGCTCGTGGTGATCGAAGAACAACCAGCCATCAACGCCGAGGGTTTGCAGTTCGTGTTGGATGGACTCCAAGTTCATGACTTACCTGATGAGTAATCGCTTCTCGGGCGGTACGGGCGCCCGGTTTGGCCCTGCGGCCTTCGCAGGGCAGGCGCGCCCGTCCGGACCGGCCGGAAGCGGCGTTCTCATGGCGGTGAAGCTGCCAGAGCACGGAAGGGAAGGCAAGAACGGGAGGCGAAGGGACGCCGGCTCGCACAAGCTGACGTGCCGGTCTGCGGCCCTGCGCTGCCGGACGAAGCCTGGTGGGCGAGGGGGGGGACTTGAACCCCCACGGGTCTCCACTAGATCCCGAATCGCCAAAGCCTGCCGCAATATGCCGAGTTCAGAAGCAATTCGACACCCTGAACCCTCCCGTTGCGACGTGAACGGGGAAAGAAGCGGGGAAACTCCTTCGGCCTTTCCCTGTTCACCCGGCGATGGGCCCGGCGTCCGCGAAACGCGGGCAAAGATGGGCTTGAGACCGGCCGCTGGAGGACGTGAGCTTTCAGCATGAAACACGCTCGAATTGAGATCAACCCGGCGATCATGCTCGGCAAACCGGTGTTTCGCGGTACTCGGATTCCAGTCGAGCTGATTCTGCGCAAGATCGCCGCCAAGGTGCCTGTGGCGGAGATCGTCCGTGATTATCCGCGGTTGACCGAGGAGGATGTCGCGGCGGCACTGAACTACGCCGCCGACGCGGTTTCCACCGATGAGATCATGGAGTTTGCCGAGGCGGCCCGGTGAAGTTCCTGGCCGCACATGCCGCGGCGTTGCCGCTCAGTTTCACCATCGTCGCCGACGCGCGTTCGCCTCCGCCCTTTGCACACAGATCTCGGCCGCGTTGATTAGGCGCACAAGGGCAGGGCGCCTTGTGGCCGTGGCGGCCTGTCCCCGCGCATGCCGGCATCCCGCTCGTCGCGCCCCGATGCCCTGAAAACGAACAGGAAGGCCCCTGGCAGCCCCGCCAGAGGCGCAATCGCCGAACGCGATGGAAGACCGCGGCCCCCTCGAATCGGGCCGGCTGCTGTTGACACCGGGCAGATAGCGCGTGCTTCCAATCCTCGGACGCGGGATCGTCGCGCGGTTCCAAGGCTTGGGCCGCAAACCTTCGCCCGGCAGGCGTTCGGCATCGTGGGTGGCGAGGAAGCGATCAAGGTCCGGCTCCTCTTCGAGCCGCAACTGTCGGTCTACATCACCGAGCGGCAGTGGCACCCCACGCAAGAGTTCCGGACACGACCCGATGGGCGGGTCGAAATGCGGATGGAGACGACGGGCCGCAAGGAACTGGTGAGCTGGGTCCTGTTTCTCGTCCGTCAGTAGTGTGCCTGCACAGTCACGGTGCCGGTGAACCCTTCCAGTCGGATCGTCTCGTTGTTGAAGTCTTTCCAGTCTTTGCGGTTGACGCTGACGGCTTTGAGCGGCGATGTCATGGGATGGCGGAGCCGCAGAAGCACCGACGTGGGCGGATTCTCGACAATGGCATCGATCCTACCGTGCTCCACGTCGGAGACGATCTCGTACGCGATGCTGCCAAAATGGGTCGGCGCGTTCTTCACCGATATCTTCTTGCCCTGTTCGAGCCACGCTCGCGGTGTCGCGCGCGCCAGCCACAGGGAATCCCCGTCTTCCATCACGAGCATGTCGCGGAAGCGTTCGAGAAACGCCGCCTCCTCGAAGATCTTGTCCGGCGGGCCGCCGATGGTGTGCTCGCGGGAGATGTAGCCGGCGTCTGGCAGAAGTATCACGGCATACTGGTTCAGCCACGAGCGCAGGAAATTCGGCGCGTCACCGGCCATCAGGTGAATGTTGGCGTGTCGTTCGAGGCCCGGCTGATACTGCCAGGATGCGTGCGCGAACCAGTGTTTCTCCGGATCAAATCCCGTTGTCACTTGGGCGACTTTCGGATTCTCCAGCAGCAGCCGGTCTTCGAGCACGTCCAAATGACCTTGAACGCGCGGATCGTCGGTCGCGAACAGCGCCGCAGGACTCACCAGCGGGTCTGCCGACTGGATCGTGTCCCAATACAATCCGCCGACGTGGGCGCCGCTGCCGGGCCGTCGCCAGCTCCATGCGCTGGACGCGAACCCGCGCACGTAACACGCAAACGGAACAAACGACCGGTAGGTTCCGTCGCGCACAAGTGTCACGGGACTCAGCGCCATCGAACGTTCCACGGCAGCCTTCAGGTCTTTGCGATAGGTCTCGGCTTCGGCGGCCAATCGTTTGCCTTCGGTCGCATCCATCGGTGTCAGGATTTCGGCGAAGCGCTGGACTGCCAGCCAGTAGTAAGCTTCCGATTCATAGAACTGCATGAGCTGGCCGCCGCTGTCCGGCGTGACCTGGTGCGGCGGCTGGAGTCCTTTGCACCAGAGACGCTCGCCGCCCGGAACAATGCCGGACAACAGACGCCGTTGTCGCAGAATCCACTCGACGTTGGCTTTCATGCGCGGCGCGTTGGCCTTGAGCCACTCCTTGTCGCCGGTCAGCCGGTAGTGCTCGATCAGCGGAAGCATGATCGCCCCCGGCCCCATGCTGTGCACCCCGTCCATGTGTCCGCCGACGCCCAGCGGTACACCTTCGGCATGCGTCAAACAGCCGCGACCTTCCGAGAAGAGCCCCACCGGCCTGTCCTTCTTGGCCCACGGATGATGCCCGCCCTTTCCCGGCTCGATGTTGTGTTCCATCGGGAGCGTCAGCCACTGGTCCAAACCGTCCGCCGCCGCACGGTGCATGCCCATCAGGTCCAACACGCGCAGAACCAAGTACGTCTCGGAGGCGAGGATGCCGTAGGGATGATCGTTGAATCGTAACCGGCCTTGGCTGTTCGGGACTGCGTGCCGGGCGAGATGCCACGCGCCGAGGTTCCATTGGGCGGTGAGTTTCTCACAAGGCACTTCCACTTTCATCGGCGGAACGAACTCCGGTTTCGGAATCGCCGGCAGCGTCTTGCCGGGGAACATGGCGGCGGTAGCTCCCTCCCATGTTTGCTCCGAATGTCGGCGCGTGCGTTGACGAATCGTGGTGAGACCCGCGGCTGCCAGTTCCGCGATGAACTCTCGCGCCGACTTCGCCTGCGATTTCAGTTTGAACGCCGGCGGTGGCAGATAGACCGGTGGAGTCGTGCATTGGAAGAACGACCACACGCCCTCGTGCGGATTGCCCGCGTGCGGATTGTCCACCACATCCCTTGCCAAGTCCCATGTGCGATTCTGTCCGCCGATTTCCGTGATGACCAGCTTGATCGCCGTGCTATCGGCGATGTGATTGCCCCGGCGATTGACGACCAGCGAGAGCGTGTCGCCCTTGCGCGCGACGGTTTCAACGGGCGAAATGGACTGCGAGCCGCTTTGCTCGATCACGCCGTTCGCGAGCACTTTGCCCCGCTCGACAAGCGACCACTCGACGCCGTCGCCACCCGGCTGCGCGTCGGCGACGTTGCCCTCCAGTTTCACTCGGCCATCCATCGGACTGCGCCAGCCAACGCCCACGTCGCAGTCTGCGCCGGGATGCACTGCGACACCGCGACTCGGAATGGTGATGCCCGACACGGTGGCGGGCCGGTCTGTGGTGTTGCAGCCGAACCACGGCGTATCGCCGCCGGTGTTCCAGCCGGGAATATCCTTGTTGCCGAGAAGAGCCGCCATCGTTTGGCCAAGCAGCGTCATGGTGGCGGTCTCGCCGGCACCGGCCTCTTTCAAAGGGGGCAAACGGGTGGCGCGCACAAAGAAGCCGAACTCCGGCGCGAGAATCGGTCCCTGCTCCAAATCGGAAGCGAGGAACGAGAAGTTGCCCGCCTTGCTCCAAACCGTGACAATGGTGCGAGCGATGTCGCAGGTCTCGCCGTTGTAGGGCCAGAGCTTTCGCCATCTTGATGTGCCCATGTACAACAAGCTCAACCGCACGCCGTGCCGGTCGCCGCGCAAAGGTTGGACGTTGCTTACCACTCCGTCATACGTCTCGACTCGTTCGTTGTCATCCACCGCCGCCGTGGACTTGTCGAATCCCCACTCGATTTCCAAGTCCATCCGCTTCCAACGTTCCGGCGTGAAGACTTGAACGGTCGGCACTTCGTACGCCGAGGCGTTTCGCTCGCCGCGCACGCTGACGACGAAGCCAAACGTGTCCGAGGGAATGGCAAACGTGAGAGTCCTCCCGTCGGCGGACACTTCCGGCTTGCCCGCTTCGCGAAGGACCGTATCGTTCCACCAGGTCGGGATTCCCTTGGCTTCGGCGTCGAAGGAGGTTACCTCAATCTCCTCGGCTTTCGGCCTGCGCTCCCACGTAAGTGCCACACGCCGCACCTGCCGCACTTCTTCCCAAAGCAAACCGCAGAGGACCTTCTTCAGCTTCGGGTTGTTCACATCGAGCGGTTGGTTCAACGGCAGCCCGGCGTATTTCATCAGGGCAATCCAACTCTCCGGGGGGTTCTCATCAGGCTTACGATCAGCGCGATACTGGTATGCGCTGCTTGCGATGTCGGCGTTCTCCTCCGCGGCGACGCTTAAGCTGATGGGCGCGCCTAGAGCCGTGATGATGAAGAGGAACTTCAGATACCTGTTCATCGATTGCGCCTCACTCTTTCCGTGGTTGCTGCCGGCCGTAGCGAACGATGTCATCGGCGGTCTCGGCCGAATCCACGGTGGCTGAGATGAAGAGCCGGTCGGGATCCAGCGCGCCACAAAGGCCTGATAAGAAACCGCTCTTCGGCCGACACGGGCGCGCGCCCGTCGGGACCGCCGGAAGCAGCGTTCTCATGGCGGGGAAGCTGCCAGAGCACGGAAGGGAAGGCAAGAACGGGAGTTGAAAGGACGCCGGCCCGCGCAAGCTGAACGTGCCGGCCTGCGGCCTTGCGTAGAGCCGAGTGCTCGCCGGCCTGGACGCGAGCCCTCGGCTTCGCGGCCGAAGCCTTCCCCGCCGCCTGGTCTCCGCCGTCTGCTCGCTTCGCTCCCCCTCACGGCCCGTTTCGCCCCGGAACGTCCGCCGTCCTAGTTCACGATTTCGGCCCGGGTCTCCAGGAACTGCTCGTGGATGCAAGGCACGGCGTCCGGGTTGCGGTGGTCGCCCGCGCAGCCGGGCGTGTGGACGTTCGGCCAAGGCCAGTGGTTCCGGTAGAGGTCCACCTTCTCCACGCCGAGCACCCGGAGCGTGGCGTCCTTCGCCGGGGCCACGTCGCGCGGCTTCCTGTGCCCGTTCCAGAGTTTGCCGGTGATGAACAGGTCGTCGGCCGAGGCGATGGTAGCCCCGGCGGACGGCCTCCCGGATGGCTTCGCCGATCAGGGCCTCGTTCTCGTAGGCGCGAGCGGTGTCGATGTGGCGCCACCCGAGCCGGATGGCCTCCACGGTGGCGTCCTTCATGTGGGCCTGCGCCCAGTCGGAGTGGAACGTCCCAAACGCGGCGGCCGGCTGCGGCCCGCGGAACCCGGTCGGGCCGGTGCGGGCCCTGCCGGCTCGCCCGCGCACCCGTCGGCTCCCCCCAAGTACCGCAAGGGCTCAGCGGCCGCAAGGGGATTGCGGGAGGAAGCTCACGCAAAGCCGCCAAGGCGCAAAGCGCGGGCAGACACAGACGGAACGCGGACGGGGAAAAGTCGCACCGCGGATCCGCGGAAGGCGTCAACAACGGCCCAAAACCGGAGGTCCGCGGTAACCCCTTCCGCCCCCTGGAGGCGTCAGCCTGCAGCCGGACGGGACACCTGAACCTGCCGTGGATCCAGCAAACGCAAACCGCGCCTGCGGCGGGGTGTCCCCCTTCCGCAGGCGCGGTCGTGAGCCGCCTGCGAGTCCGCTCAGCCGCGGCGGAGCTGATCCCTGCGCAGCAGCAGGAGGCCGAACAACGCCCCCAGCGTGCTCAGCGTGCCGGGCTCGGGGATCACGGTGAGGACGAGCGTGCCATCATCCTTGTTGAAGACCCAGGTATTGTCGCCGTCCGCCCGGCTCCACGTCCCGTTGTTGTTCGTCAGGCTGCCGGAGTACTGGTTGGTAAGCGAGACGCTCACGAAGTTCGCCGACTGGCTGGCGAAGTCGAACAAGTCCCACGTGTTGGTGGTGTTCGGACCGAACGTGGCGCCGAAGTCGAGCGTCAGCGCCCCGCCGTAGGTCAGCGCCCCGATGCCGACCACGCGGTCGAACAGGTTCGTCGCGTCGATCTCCATGAGCGTGATGCCCGCCACGGTCAGGCTGTTGCTGATCGTCAGCGTCCCCGCGCTCGTCCCGGGGGCGAGGGTGCCGGCGGCGTTGACCGTCGTTGGTCCGAGGATCAGGCCCGTGCCGCCAAGGACGCCCCCGCCTTGCACCGTGACCGCGTTGGTGAAGATCGAGCCGGTGACCAGCAGCGTGCCGTTGCCCACCGTGGTCGCGCCGCTGTAGGTGTTGGTCTTATCCAGGACGAGGGTGCCGGCGCCGAGCTTCTTCAGACCGATCGCTCCGCCGTTGGCGCCGGTGGAATTCGCGATCACGGTGCCTTGCGTGAAGCTTCCGCCGGTCGCGCTGCTGGTGTCGAGGCCGAGGATGGCGCCGGACTGCAACCCCGCCGTGGCGCTACCGGCCACCGAGATGGCGGCAAGCAGGGCGTCCAGACTGGCGCTGCTCAACCCGTCGATATCTGCAGAATCCACGTTCAGCGCGAGCGTCGCGGCGCTCTTCACGTTGATCTTCGCCGCTGTCCAGTTGGCCATGTTGCCGCCCATCAGCGAACTCTTCTTCTGCAGGGCCAGCGTGCCGGCGTTGACGGTGAGCAGCCCGGTGCTGCCGACCGCGCCGCCGAGCGTCCAGGTGCCGTTGCCGGACTTGGTGAAATTGCGGAAACTCAAGGGCAGGCCGCCGTCGAACTCACCGCTGCTGGCGCCCTGCAGGGTGATGTCGTTGTTGACTGAGCCGCTGAACGTGGGAGTGCTGGTGAACTTCAGCAATCCGCCGCCACTGCCAGCGTCAATGGTCTTGCCGGCACCGTTGCCGTTCATGTTGAAATTGATGACACGGTCGGTGGTTTCGCCGCTGCCAGTGTACTGGAGAGTGGCACCGCCCTGGACAGATCCGTTGCCGAGATCAATGGTGCCGTTGGCCACGGTGGTGGGGCGGCCGAGGCTGCTGCTGGCGACCGGGTTGCTCACGCTGTTGAAGGAAGCCACTCTCAATGTGCCGCCGCCGGCGGTGGTCAGCGGGGTGATCGACGTCTTGCCGGTGTAGGTGTTGTTGGTCCCCGAGAGGGTGAGCGTGCCCGAGTAGCGTTTGACGATGGAGCCATCCCCGCTGATGATGCCGCTGAGAGTCTGGCCGGCGTCGGTCTGGACGTCGAGCGTGGCCCCGCCGGCGATGAAGATGTCGCCCGCGTAGTTGCCGCCAGAACCGCCGAGCTTGGCGCCGTTAGCAATGCCATTGACCCCGATTTGCAGCGTGCCGGCATTGATCACGGTGCCGCCGGTGTAGGTGTTCGTGGTGTAGAGTCTCAACGTGGCCGAGCCGTTCTTGACCAGCGTCAAGGCACCCGTGTTGTCGGCAATCGGGACGCCGATGGAAATGACAGCGCCATTGCCGGGGGTGAGATACAGATTGCCCGCGCTGGTGGTGGGAAGGGTGAGCACGCCGGTACCGCTGCCGCCGATGGCCAGGCCGGAGGCTTGCGCATTCAAGATGCCGTAGGTGCCGAGGTTGTTGCCAGAGCTCAGCGTTATGCCCCCGGTCATGTTGGGACCGGTTCCGGTGCCGGTCAGATCAACGGCCGCACCGCCCGAGGTGGTCGACACCTTGAAGGTGTTTGCTGCGGAGTCTCTGATGTAGTACGGCTGCCCTGAGGTGAGTCCCGCGGGCGGCGTTCCGCCGAAGGTGACGACGTCGCCGTTGACGTACGCATGGCCGGTGACCGTGATCGTGTCGGTGCCGGTATCAACGCTGGTTAGAGCGATCGTGCTGCTGTTGGCGCGCACCGAGTTCACGTTGCGGTTGGCCGTGAGCCTGCCGTTGACGGCCGAACCGGTGCCATTTTCGAGCGTGTAGTTGCTGCCCGCGGCGTGCGTCGTGGACCAGGTGGATTGGGCACTGGCGGCGATGTTGGCCGGAACGACGTAATCCGCGTTGTACACCGCGTAATCGGTCTGATTTGAGGTGGTCGTGCCGGCGGTCGCCCAGGGGCCGATGATCTGGCCGGCGGTGGTGCTGCCCCCGCCGGTGACGACGATCATGTTCTTGTTCCCGGACGCCTGCGGACCGGTGCTGGCCGCCGAGAAGGTGACCGCCGCCGAACCGCTCTGGCTCAGGCCGCCGAGGGTGAGCGTCTGGCTGCCCGTGCCGGCCTGGTTCACGGCCTCCACGATGTTCAACTGGCTTCTGGTGTGGGTGACGGAACCGAGCGTTTCCGTGTAGACGTTCGTACCGGAGGTATTGTCGTAGACGATCCCGCCGCCGGCAGTGGAGTTGATCCCCGCGCCGTCGGCGAAGCGGTTGACTTGGGCGGTGTTGACCAGTCGCAGCGTGCCGCCGCCAAGATTGAGGCCGCTGGAGCTGTTGATCGTTCCGCTGCCGCTGAGGGTGATGCTGCCCCCGTTGATGGTGGTGGGGCCGTTGTACGTGTTGGCGGCCGAGAGGATCAGATTCCCGGGGCCGGTCTTGGTGAGGCCGCCGGTGCCAGTACTGTTGATGATGGCACCCGAGACGGTCTGGCCACTGCCGGCCGCGCCGTCGGTGACTTGCAGGGATGTTATGGTGCGGTTGGCGCCGTTGAGATCAATGCCGTTAGCCAGACTGCCCTTGCCATTCACGTTCATCCCTTGATCGCCACCGAGGAGGAGGACACTCGGGTTGAAGTAGCCGGTGGCACCGTTCTCGCCTGCTGCGCCCCATTTGAGCGTGCTTCCAGAGGTGCCGATCGTGAAGGTGGAGCCGACATTGCCTTCGCCGGAGAAACCGCTCGTACCGCCGAGAATCTGGACTTGGTTGGTGTCCGTCCCAAGGCCGCCAGCGAACGTGACGGTCGTACCGTACCGCGCGCCGATATACCCGCCGCTAAGCGTGACATTGCCACGACCCCAGGCGTTGGTCCCGTTCTGGACTGCAAGCCTGCCTCCGTTGACCGTAATGCCGCCGGAGAAGGTGTGGGTGATCGCGGTGCCGCCGTCGAGAATCAGCGAGCCGGTTCCGTTCTTGATGATTCCCCCCGCGCCGCTGAGGACGTTCGCCACATTGCCATCAAAGGTGATGGTTCCGTTCGCGACGAAGGTCAGGGCGTTGCCGTTGAGGTTCACCGCCCCAAGACCGAGGTTGGCGCTCGAACTGTTCACCCAGTTTTGGACACCGCCCAATTTGATAGGACTCAAAGCCGAAAAGGTCACAGCTCCTGGACCGGCTTTCTTCGTGATGCCATTGGCAAGGGTGATCTCCTGGCCCACGCTGCCCAGCGTGTAGGTGCCGGTGAAGTAGTCGAAGGTCAGCGAGTTGACCGCCGTCGGCCCCGAGAGGGTGACCGCCCCGCCGGCGCCGCCGTTGCCGAATATCGCGTTATCGCCGGAGGTCCACGTCGTGTTGGCCCCGCCGTTCCACCAGACGTTGCTGTCGCCCGTGAGCCAGGCGCCGGCCCCGTCGGTCTGGCCGGCGCCGGCCGCGTTGGCGTCCCACTTGAGCGTGGCGCCCCGCGCCGTTCCGAACATCGCCGCAACCGCCGCCACCGCCAGGATGAGCTTCTTCATCGCGCTCTCTCCTACTCCCGCCAGTTTCACGAATCCCGACGCCTCCCGCCCCGCCGGCGCGGCCGGGAGGAGGCCCCGTCCCGCATCTACCCGCACAACCTACGCGCCGCCCCGCGCGAAGGCAACGAGAAAGATTGCGTCAACCGCTGTGAGGTTTTGCGGCAGCCGGGGGGGGCGGAGGGGTGTCGGAGCTTCCTCTTCCCGCGTCTCTGCGTCTCTGCGCGAGAACTTCCGCGCCCCGCCGGACGGGGTCTACCGCCGCCGCGGGCGGCGCAGGCGCAGCACCGCCAGCGCACCCAGCCCGAGCACGCCCGTCGACCCCGGCTCGGGGATCGCCGTAAGCACGCCTGTGTCGTGGTCCATGGACAGGTGGGCGGGCTGGTAGTTGCCGCTCGGGTCCGAGATGCCGCCGAACGGGCTGCTGCCCTTGGTCGTGAAGTCGAACAGGTCGATCTTGAACCCGCCCATGAAGCTCGCCGTCTTGATCGTCAGCGTCCCCACGCTCGTCCCGGGGGCCAGCGTGCCGCCGCTGGTGACGGTGACCGCCTGACAAGAAACCGCTTTTGGGCGGTACGGGCACCCTGCTTCGCCTTGCGGGCTTCGCAGGGCAGGCACGCCCGTCGGGACCGCCGGAAGCGGCGTTCTCATGGCGGGGAAGCTGCCAGAGCACGGAAGGGAAGGCAAGAACGGGAGGCGAAGGGACGGCGGCCCGCGCAAGTTGAACGTGCCGGCCTGCGGTCTTGCCCCTCCGGAGGAAGCCTGGTGGGCGAGGGGGGACTTGAACCCCCACGGATTTCTCCACAAGATCCTAAGTCTTGCGCGTCTGCCAATTTCGCCACTCGCCCGCGGACGACGTCATGGTAGGGGGGCGGGGGGATGGGGGCAAGGCGGATGGATCGGACGGAGACGGCCTGCCAGCCAACCATCCGACGATCACACCATCCCGGCTTCCAGGCATCCCCTCATCCGTCTGTCCGCTCATCGAGGATCTCCATCGCAACTTCCCGTCCGGCGAGCCGGAGGTTGAGGTGGAAGCGAAGGAAGGCGCCGAGGAGGCGGGCCATGGCGCGTTGCTGGCCGGGTGTGTGACGGACGGCGGCGAGTTCGTCGGGCGACTTCGCGCGCTGCCAGACGCCGAGCATGGCGAGGACGTCCGGCGGGACCGGGTCGGACGGTGCGCTCGAGCGGGCGGCGCAGGCGGAGCAGACGAGTCCGCCGCGCGACGGCGAGAACCGGGCCTCGACGTCGGGCTTCAGGTCGGTCGTGCAGGCCGCGCAGTGCTGGAGTTTCGGCTGGAGCCCCTCGAGGTCGAGGAAGCGGAGCTCGAACCAGTGGAAGGCGGTGGCCGCAGCGCCGGGACGGGCCAGGGCATCGAGCAGGGCGGTGAAGGCGGCGTAGACGTCGGGGTGGGGTTCGTCGGAGGGCAGGGCCTTGACGAGCATGTCCGCGGCGCCGGACGCGGCGGCGGCGGCCCGCCAGTCCGCTCGCAGCCACGGGCGGGGGCGGAGCAGGGCGCACTCGCGCGTGGCATGGACGCGGTCGTGGCCGTGGCCGTAGTACACGAGGTCGCTGGTGGCGAAGAGGTCAACCTGTCCGAGGAAATGGCTCTTGGGGCGCAGGGCGCCCTTGATCAGCGTGACGACGCGCCCGTGCGCGGCGGTGAGCCAGACGACGAACCGCGACGTGTTGGAGTGCGGCCCGAACCGGAGCGCGACGGCCTCGTCGTGGATGAGGTCGCTCATCGCGGGGCGCGCCGGGGCGCGAGGAGGCGGTCGACGGCGAGGCCGGCGAGCCTCGCTTCGCGGAGCCACCGCCTCTCGCGGCGGAGCATGCGGGCGCGGGCGGCGGGGGAGCCGTCGCGGCCGCCGCAGAGATGGTCGCATCCGTGGGCGACGTAGAGGGCGAGCTCGGCCGAGGGGCGCGGGAAGGCGGCGGCGCGCTCGGCGTTCACGAGGATCTCGCCCGTCCACGCGGCGCGGCCGGGCGGCGGGCGGTAGGCCTGGGTGATGACGTCGGTCGGCCGGTCGCGGCCGAAAACGCGGGCGTTGGCGCGGGCGGTCGCGGCGTCGTCGAGCAGGACGACGGCGACCTCATCCCATGCTCTCGGCCCGCTCCGCGACGAGGCGCGTGTCATCAGAAACGCCGTCAGTCCGCGGAGCGCCGTTGTCCGGACGTTCCGTCCCGTTGGATTCAGGATGCTGATCTTCATGATCGGGGTAGGGGATTCGGCCGTGGTGCATGCCCGTGAGGGTGAAAACGAAGGCCTGGCGGACGCGGTCGAGCTCGGCGAGGGTGAGTCCGGATTCGTCGACGTGGCCCTCGGCGACTCGCCGGCGGACGACCTCGCGGACGAGGCTGGCGATGCGGCCGGCGGAGGGGCGGTGGAGGGTGCGCGAAGCGGCCTCGACGGCATCGGCGAGGGCGAGGATGGCGATCTCGCGGCTGCGCGGGCGCGGGCCCGGGTAGCGGAAGTCGCGTTCCTCGGGGCGAGTCGGGGCGGCGGGGCCGCGCAGCGCACCGGCCTCGGAGGTCTCCTGCGCGCGGCGGTAGAAGTAGGTCACGAGCGATGTTCCGTGGTGCTGCTGGATGGCGTCGCGGATCGGGGGCGGCAGGCGGTGCATCCGCGCGAGGGCGGCGCCCTCCTTGACGTGCGAGAGGATCACGAGCGTGCTCATCTGCGGGGAGAGGTCGTCGTGCGGGTTTCGGTCCCCGCAGGCGTTCTCGATGAAGTAGCGGGGCGTGGAGAGCTTGCCGATGTCGTGATAGAGGGCGCTGACGCGCGCGAGAAGGCCGTCGGCCCCGATCTCGTCGGCGGCGGTCTGGGCGAGGTTGGCGACCATGAGGCTGTGGTGATAGGTGCCCGGGGCCTCGACGGCGAGCCGCTCCAGCAGCGGGTGGGACGGGTCGGACAGCTCCAGAAGGCGGATGTCGCTGGTGAGGCCGAAGGCCCATTCGAAGGCGGGGAGGAGGAGCAGGGCGAGGATGGCCGTGAGCAGGCCGGCCGCGAGGACCGCGGCGCCCTGCGAGAGCACGACGGCGGCCGGATTGCGCATCAGCAGCGTCGCGCAGACGACGAAGACGGCCCCGGCGAGACCCATCCAGAGCCCCGCCCGGAAGACCTCCGCGCGCTTGCGGGTGTGGCCGGCGGACAGCGAGGCGGCGAGCACGACGGAGGCGCCGAGGAAGAGGACGTGGAACTGGTTCCCGGCGAACACGGCCACGGCGAGCGCGCTCCAGGTGCCGAGCGCGATGGTGAACCCGCGGCCCGCGAGCAGGGTGGCGAGGAGGGCGCCCAGCCCGGTGGGCAGGAGGTAGTCGCCCAGGGCGCGGGGGAGAACCCCGGCGTTGACCAGGATGTAGACCGCGCGGGAGAGCCCGACCGTGAGGAGGCCCAGGGTGACGAAGAGGGCGAGCCGGCCGTGGCCGATGCGGTGCCGGGGTTCGACGACCTGGAGGAGGGCCAGCCCGCAGAACGTGGCGAGGGCGAGGAGCCCCGCACGGCCGACGTAGCCGATCCACTCGTCGACGCGCGTCATGCGTTCGCGCAACGTTCGCTCGTGGGCGGCGAGCATCTCGACCGTCTGGGCGGTGGCGGTCTCGCCCGCGTGGATGAGGGTGGTGCCGGCGCGGACCGTCTTGCGGACCGGCTCGATGCGTCCGGTCGACTCGACGCGCCGCAGGTCGGTCAGGGCCGGCGCGTAGGCGAGGTTCGGCGTCATCCAGGATTCGGCGAGCCGCCGGAGCGCATCGGGGGCGGCGGGGTGGGGGGCCAGCGCGGCGGTCACGAGGGCGCCGAACCGGGCGGCGGCCTCCCCGGGGGTGCGCAGGGAGGCGACGTCGGCGATGCGCGCCGCCCCGCCCTCCGAGGGTTCGAGAAGGACCTGCCCCTGCCGCGCGAGCTGCGCGATCGACCCGGCGCGGTCGCGCTCGCCGATGATGCCCTCGGCCCAGACGGTCCGCAGGGCGTTGGTGATGGCGAGGAGGACCTTCCCGCCGTCCGCGCCGGGCGGGATCAGCTGGAGGGCGTCCTCGGGCGCCACGCCGAAGCCGAGCAGGTCGATCACGCCGGTGAGTTCGGCCTGCACGGAGGCGGGCGGGGCGTTCGAGGTCCGGAGGTCCGCGACGCGGCGGACCAGCTTGCCCGCGGCGCGAAGATGAACCGCTGCCGGCCCCATGTTGACCGTGAACACGGGGAGGACCGAGTCGGCGGCCTGCTGGCGCCGGAGTTGCGTCGCCGCGTGATCGACGCACTCGAACTCGACCGACGCGAGAATGGTGACGGCGGCCCGCTGGCCGGCGACCATCGCCTCGTGGAAGACGGGGGCCTGTCCGATCAGGAACAGCGAGGCGCCGGCCCAGAGCACCAGTCCGGCAGGGATCGGCGCCCCGAGCGGCCGACGGCCGCGCGCGCGCGTGGTGCTGGCGCGCCGGTAGCGCTGCTGGCGGACCTTGGAGACGATGTCGGTCACCCTGCGCGTTCCCCGACCGGCGCGGCGCGTCGGCGCGCGGCGGACCGGCCCTTCCGGTAGGCCTGGATGATCCTCTGGACCAGTTCATGGCGGACGACATCGGCATCGTCGAGCTCGCAGATGGCGATGCCGTCGATGCCGCGGAGGGTGCGCCGGGCCTCCAGCAGGCCGGAGGTGCGCTGCCCGGGGAGGTCGACCTGCGTCAGGTCGCCGGTGATGACGCACTTGGCGTCGAACCCGAGGCGGGTGAGGAACATCAGCATCTGCTCGGGCGTCGTGTTCTGGGCCTCGTCGAGGATGACAAAGGCATGGTTCAGGGTCCGCCCGCGCATGTAGGCCAGGGGCGCGACCTCGATGACGCCGCGGTCGGTGTTCCGCTCGATCTCCTCGGCGGGCATCATGTCGTAGAGGGCGTCGCGCAGGGGGCGGAGGTAGGGGAAGACCTTCTGCTGCATGTCGCCCGGCAGGAACCCGAGGGCCTCGCCGGCCTCGACGGCGGGGCGCGTCAGGATGATCCGGCTGACGTCGCCGCGCAGCAGGGTGGCGACCGCCATGGCCATTGCCAGGTAGGTCTTTCCGGTGCCCGCGGGGCCGATGCCGAAGGTGAAGTCGTTGCCGGCGATCGCCTCGACATAGCGCAGCTGCCCGAAGGTCCGCGGGAAGACGGCGGGCATGCCCGACGTGACCGGGATGCTGGCCTCGTAGAGGCGCTCCAGGTCCGCCTCGCGCCCCTCGGCGAACGCGCGAAGGGCGAAGGCGACGCCGTGCTCGCGGGGGATCACGCCGCGATTGCGGGCCGCGCGGAGGACGCCCAGCAGCCGCACCGCCCGGGCGACGGCATCGGGCTCGCCCTCGATGCGGACCCAGGCGTCCCGGGCCGCGAGGCGCACGTCGAAGGCCGACGCGATCCGGTCGAGCAAGCCGAAGCCGCGGCCGGCGACGTCCTGGGCCTCACGGGGGTTGTCGAACTGGACGGTTTGTTCCACGGAGTCGACAGTTTCCCCTCTCCCGGAGTCGCGGTCAACGCTCGAAAGGGGCCCCAATCATCGGCTGGCTCTGCGTATCCGGTTGCCCTACCATGCGAAGTGCCCATGGTCATGGCCGTAGCCACGAGCCGCTTCGCGTCGAGTGGCAGGCGGATCCGCCTTCGCCATTTCGATGCCATCCAGTTCCATACCAAGGTTATACGATAGAACTGGCCTGGAGGGCGCCGCGCGGACGGCCGCGACGGAGCGCGGCCCTCCAGGACCTTTTTGATGAATATCGCGAGGACGGCTTGGAGGGCGCCGCTCCGTCGGCGCCGTGCGAGAGACCCTCGAAGCAGCATTCATCCCCTGATCGCCCCGACGTGGCCGATGATCTGCGGCAGGACTCGTTCGTGGCGCTCGACCTCCGCCGCGCGGACGGCCGCGACGGAGCGCGGCCCTCCAGGACCTTCTTGATGGATATCGCGAGGACGGCTTGGAGGGCGCCGCTCCGTCGGCGCCGTGCGAGAGACCCTCGAAGCAGCATTCATCCCCTGATCGCCGCGACGTGGCCGATGATCTGCGGCAGGACTCGTTCGTGGCGCTCGACCTCCGCCGCGCGGACGGCCGCGACGGAGCGCGGCCCTCCAGGACCTTCTTGATGGATATCGCGAGGACGGCTTGGAGGGCGCCGCTCCGTCGGCGCCGTGCGAGAGGCCCTCGAAGCAATGTTCATCCCTGATCGCCCCGACGTGGCCGATGATCTGCGGCAGGACTCGTTCGTGGCGCTCGACCTCCGCCGCGCGGACGGCCGCGAAGGAGCGCGGCCC
>VGWF01000064.1 GCA_016873715.1 Lentisphaerota bacterium
CAAGATCGGCGGTGGCCGCCCATAGTAGTCATCACGCTCCGCGTGATGACGATCCGGATTGCCGAGATGTCCTCACGCGGAGCGTGAGGACCACGTTGGCGCCCGCCCCCGGCCGTCACCCTGCGCAGGACCGGAGATGCGCCCGCGGCCCCGCGCGGCGCAGATTCGGCCTTGCCACGGCCCTTCCGGCCTGCTAACCTCGGGGCATAAGCGGTGGAGGATGGCCATGCGAAAACCGGGAATGGGTTGGGCGGTCGGGCTGGGATTGCTTGCGGCCGGGATCCGCGCTCCGGCGGTGACGTGGGACGGGGGCGGCGCGAACGCCTTGTGGTCCACCGCCGCCAACTGGGCCGGCGACACGAACGCCCTGGTCACCGGCGAGAGACTGACCTTCTCCGGCACCGCGCAGAAGGTGAACACCAACGACTTGATCACCAGCGCCGCGTGGATGCACCTGACGACCGGCGGCTTCTCGCTGTACGGCACCGGCGCCGGGGCGACCATGACGCTCGCCGGCAACATCACGAACTTCGGCGCGGGCAACCTGATCGACATCAACCTGACCTTCGGCGCGACGCGCACGATTGTCGTCACCAACGGCGGCAGCCTTGAGATCTCCGGCGACATCGGCGGCGCCGGCGGTCTCACCCTGGTCGGCAGGAATCACCAACTGACCCTGTCGGGCAACAACACGTTTACCGGCGCGGTGACGATCAGTTCCGGGAAGCTGATCCTGAAGAACAGCTCCGCCCTGGGCGCGTGGGGTGCAACGGGGACGAAGTCCGTCACGATGACCGCCGGCACCGCCGGCAATCCCCACATCGTTCTCGACGGCAGTGGCGGCGACATCGACATTCCAACGAACATCACCTTCCAGACGAGCAACGTCACTGACCCCTCGATAATGAACGCGGCGGGCAACAACACGGTCCGCGGCAACTTCACGATGACCGCCGGCGGCGGCGACACCTGGATCAGCGTGACCAACGGCTCGCTGACCCTGATGGGCAGGTTCGCCCCCAACACCACCGGTCGCTCCCTGCGCCTCGACGGCACGACCACGGGATCCCACCTGGGCACGATCGCCGACGCGGGAGGACCCAACTCGCTCCAACTCCGCAAACTGGGCACGGGCACGTGGACGCTTTCCGGCACCAACACCTACACGCGCGACACGCTGATCGAGGCCGGCCGGCTGGTTCTCGGCGCGACGGGCTCGATCGGGAGCTCCACCAACATCAACGTGTTCTCGGGTGCGACGTTCGACGTCTCGGCCCTCGCCGGCGGGTTCACCTCGACCACCCATCAGGCGATCCTTGGCGGCGGCGTCATCACCGGCGGCGTGACGCTCGTCGACGGCTCGCGTCTCGTGCCGGGGTCCAACGGCACCGCCGGAACGCTGACCTTCGGCGACTCGCTGGAACTCTCCGCGATGACGACGAACCTCTTCGACCTGTCCGACGCGCCGGCCACCGGCAACGATCTTGTCAACGTCGGCGGCAACCTGACCGCCGGCGGCCTGATCCGGGTCACCACGATCGCCGGCCCGCTGGACACCGCGAATCCCTACCGGCTCTTCAACTACGGCGGAACGCTCCTCGGCGCCTTCTCCGGCATCGAGATCCTCGGCAGCCGCTACGCCGGCGTGATCGACACCGCGACTCTGAACGAGGTCAACGCGACCTTCACCGGCGCCCCGCTGGACCTCCTGTGGGCGGGCGGCGCGGCCACGTGGGATATCAACACGACGGCCGGATGGAACGGCAATCTGGTGAAGTTCCTCATCCCCGACAGCGTCCGGTTCGACGACTCCGCCTCGGGCAACTACACCGTGACCCTCACCGGCAACCTCTACCCGTCCGCCCTCGTCGTCTCCGGCTCGACCGACTACGCCTTCACGGGGGCGGGTTCGATCCGCGGCGCGGCGGCGCTGGTCAAGGACGGCTCGTCCACGCTGACGCTCGGAACGCTCAACGCCTACACGGGCGGAACGATCGTGAAGAACGGCGGCCTGAAGCTGGGGCTCTCCAACGCCGTGCCGAACTCCACCACGGTGATCGTCGATGACGGCGCCTTTTTCGATTTCAACGGTTTCACGCCGGGCGCCGCGCAGACCAACACGTTCGTCATCGCCGGCGACGGCGGCGACGGCCAGGGCGCGATCCGGGACTCGCTGTCGACCAATATCGCGAACCTCAGCGGCATCCGCTCGCTGATCCTCTCCAACAATGCGACGATCGGCACCGGGGGCCGGTTCGACATCGGGCTCGGCGGCGCCGCGGGTTCGCGGCTCGACGGCAACGGCTACGCGCTGACCAAGGTCGGCACCGGGACCAACAACATCCGCGTGCAGACCCTCACCAACGTCTCCTCCGTGTTCGTCCAGGCCGGCCTGCTCCGTTACGAGAGCTTCAGCTACACGAACGCCGCATCCGCGGGCGCGACGAACGTCGTCGCCGCCAGCGCCGCGGTGGAGGGCTTTGGCAACCTGACCTTCAACATGCCGGTGGTCCTCAACGGCGGCACGCTTCTCAACGGCAACGGCGCCCAGACCTGGACCGGCGACATCCGCCTGGCGGCGGACTCCACCGTCGGCACCTCCGCCGGCAACATCACCCTCGACGGCATCATCTCCGGCCCGGGGGCGCTGACGAAGACCAACGGCAACACCCTCTTCCTCGGCGGCGCCAACACGTTCGACGGCGCCGTGCTGGTCGCCGGCGGCAACCTCCAGATCTCCCACAACACAGCCCTCGGCTCGACCGCCGCTCACACGACGATCCTGGGCGGCAACGGGACGGGTGCCCTATCCCTCAACCTAGCCAGCAACATCACCGTCACGGGCGAGACCCTGACCCTGGATGGAAACGCCGCCGGGCGGGCCTACCTGCGCAGCAGCGCGGGAACGAACACGTGGGCCGGCCCGGTCCTGCTGCGCGGAGACGTGAACTCGGTCGGCTTCGTCTCCGAGGCGGCCAACCTGCTCGTCCTCACCGGCGACGTCAGCGGCATCACCACCAACGGCGCCTTCACGTTCATCCGCGGCAACGGGCAGGGCCAGGTCCTCGGCAGCTTCGTCGTCACCGGGAGCGTGTCCAAGACCGAGGACGCCCTCTGGTCGATCGGCGCGCCGGGCAAGACCTACGACTGGACGTCCTTCAGCGTGGCGCGCGGCACCCTGCGGATGACCGCGGGGAACGTCATGCCCGCGATCCGGCCCGTCTTCATGGGCGAGGCCGGCACGACGACCGCCCGCTTCGACCTCAACGGTTACGATCAGACCATCGCCGGCCTTCAGACCAATGTCGGCTTAACGGCCGGCGGCAACGCCGTCGTGACCAACGGAGGCGCCCCGGCGACGCTGACGATCAGCAACTGGACCGACTACGCCTACAGCCGGATGATCCGGGACGGCGGGCCGGGCAGCGAACTGCACATCGTGAAGGACGGCGCCGGCATTCAGACCTTCAGCGGCGCGAACGACTATCGCGGCGTCACGACGGTCCGCGCGGGCCAGCTGGTCTTCGGCAACCCGCGCGCAGCCTCCGGAACGACCCTGAGCAACCTGATCTCGGGCGGGGTCGCCTTCGACGGCGGCACCGCCTTCCTGCTCGGCGGCCTTGCGGGCTCGGTGGACCTCGCGCTCACCAACCTTGCGGGCGCGGGCATCACGCTGACGATCGGCAACAACGGCGACAACACCCTCTACCAGGGTGTCCTGAGCGGCCCCGGCGGTTTCGCCAAGACCGGCGCCGGCACGCTCGAGTTCTCGGCGCTCCAGACCTACGCCGGCGCGACGATGGTCAGCAACGGCACGCTGCGCCTCACCGGCGGCGACGACGCCCTTCCGGTCGGCACCACGCTCACCATGGCCGGCCCCGGCATCCTCGACCTCGGCGCGAACTCGCAGACCGTCGCCGGCCTCGCCTCCCTCAACGGGTCGGTCGCCGCCATCGTCGGTTCGGCCACGTTCGCGGTGAACGGCGCCGCGGACTTTTCCATCGGCGGCACCGCCAACAACTCGCGCCAGGTGCTGATCGCCTCGAACCTCGCGACCTTCGTCGCCTCCCTCCCGGCCAACCGGTTCAACATCGGCGGCACGCTGCTCGACGTCGCCGGCGTCTCGACCGGCGCCTTCGTGTTCGCCCGGACAACCATTGTCACCGCGGGGACGTTCAGCGTGGCCGGAATCCCGGCCGGCACCGCAGACACCAAGAACGTCGGCGTGGCGCTTCTCGGACAGACCAACCGCATCGTGGCGGGCTCGATCCTCGTCGGAAACATGAAGAACCAGGGACACATCCTGTTCCAGGATGGTCTTGCGGATGCCTTCCTCGAGATCCGCGGAACGAACGCGGCGGCACGCGCGGACCTGACGGCCGGCGCGGCGAACTCCGGGTTCAAGAACGGCGAAGGCTTCGTAATCCTGACGAACGGCACGGTCGATGCCCGGCTGGGCGCCGTCCTCATCGGCTACAACCCGGGGGGCTCGACGAGCGCAACCGGGTTGCTGTCCTTCGCCTCCGGCACCATCGACGCCACCTCCGTGGTCCTCGGCCAGCGCGTGGCCGGCACCGGCAACCCGATGGGCTGGTTCGAGCAGCAGGGCGGCACCATGAAGGTCCAGACCCTGACCGTGGCCGACCGGCAGGATGCGGGGGGCACCGGCTCCGCCAACGGCGAGTACCAGCTCCGCGGCGGCACGCTCAACGTCGGGACGATCCAGGCAGGCGGCGGGTCGGGCAACGTGACGCGGCGGTTCGTCTGGGACGCGGGCACGATCCGCACCTACGACGCATCGACGGACCTGTCGATCTCCGGGGTCGACTTCACCCTGAACAACGTCGGCCACCACGTGGTCGAGATCGACTCCGGCCGCACCGGAACCGTCACGGCCGCGCTGGCCGGCGCCGGCAACCTCGTCAAGGCGGGTGCGGGAGTCCTGTCGCTGGACGGGGCGACCAGCTACACCGGGCCGACCTCCGTCTCCAACGGCACGCTGCGCGTCAACGGCGCGTACACGGGCGGCGGGTTGATCACCGTCCACAATGGCGGCACGCTGCAGGGCAACGGTTCGGTCGCGGGCATCACGGTCGAATCCGGCGGCACGCTGGCGCCGGGCTCCAGCCCGGGCACGCTGACCGCGGGCAACGCGGTCACCCTGGAACTCGGGTCGACGCTGGCCGTCGAGATCAACGGCACGACGGCCGGGACCGACTACGACCAGCTGGCGATGGGCGGCTTCGGGCTGACCCTGAACAACCCCGGCCTGACCGTCGCGCTCGGCTTCACGCCGGGCCTCGGGGACTCCTTCGCGATCGTCTCGGGCCTCTCGGGCTTCGATCCCGGCACGTCCGGCACGTTCAGCGGAAAGCCGGACGGCAGCGCGTTCACCGTCGGAGCGACAACGTTCCAGATCGACTACGATGCCACCGAAATCACGCTGACCGTCGTCCCGGAACCGTCCACGCTCGGCCTCTTCGGCCTGCTGACGGTCGCCGGCCTGCTGCGGCGCCGGCTGCGGAAGCCCGTCATCCGGTGATCCGGGCGGACCGGCGGGCCGCGCCGGAGGGCGGAATCGGGGTGCGGGGCTGAACGGAGGGCGACCATGAGCCGACCGATGACTCCGGAGCCCGCCGCCGGCCGCATCGGCATGCGACTGGACCGGCGCCGGTTCCTCAAGGCCTCGGGCCTCGCCGCCGCGGGAACCGCCGTCGCCGGCATCCCCGCGATGGCCGGGCCGTTCACGCGGGAGGATTTCGACCGGCTGGTGCCGGTCGACAAGAAGCTCCATCCCGACTGGGTGAAGTCCCTCTTCGCGCGCGGCGCCCCGGCGTCCGTCCGCTGGCCGGAATCCCGGCTCGTCGGCATGCCGGTGGGCGGCGTCTGCTGCGGCCAGCTCTACCTCGGCGGCGACGGGCGCCTGTGGCACTGGGACATCTTCAACCGCGTCTACAACAGCGGCACCGGCGGCCCGCGGTACGCGAAGCCCCTCGAGCCCGACGCACCGTTCGCACAGGGCTTCGCGCTGCGCGTCACCGGCCCCGGCGGCGACGACGTGCGTCCGCTGGATCACACCGGGTGGAGGGCGGTCGACTTCACCGGCGAGTACCCGGTCGGGCGCGTCGACTACCGCGACGACGGCTGCCCGGTCCGCGTCTCGCTGGAGGCGTTCTCCCCCTTCATCCCGCTCGACGAGGACGACTCCTCGCTGCCCGCCACGTTCATGCGCTTCACGCTCCGCAACACCGGCACGCAACCGGTCGAGGCGGCGGTGGCCGGCTGGATGGAGAACGCGGTCGCCCGCGACACGCCCGGCGACGGTTCGGAGGAGCGGGTCAATGCCGTCGTCCGCGGCGACGGCTTCACGATGATCGAGTACTCCGCGCGGCCCGGTCCCTCCCGCGCGGCCGCCCCGGCCCGCCCCGACATCGTGTTCGACGACTTCGAGCGGGCGACGCACGAGGGATGGACGGTCGAGGGCGACGCCTTCGGCTCCGGCCCCGTTTCGCAGGAGCAGGTCCCCGACTACCAGGGGAAGCTCGGCATGCACGGGACGAGGGCCGTCAACTCCCACGCGACCGCGCCGGGCGAAAACGTCGGCGGCAAGGACGGCGCGAAGGGCACGCTGACCAGCCGGACGTTCACCATCGAGCGCAGCCACATCCGGTTCCTGGTCGGCGGCGGCGCGCACAAGGATGCGACCTGCGTGGAGCTGCTCGTCGACGGGACGCCCGTGCTGTCCGCCACCGGCCGCAGCGCCAACGAGATGGCGCCGGCGACGTGGGATGTCCGCCGCTGGGCCGGCCGCGAGGCGCGCCTGCGCATCGCCGACCGCCAGGCCGGCGGATGGGGCAACATCGGCGTCGACCACATCGTGTTCACCGATGCCCCCGCCGAGCCGGCGCCCCCGCTGGAGCGGCGCCCGGACTTCGGCACGATGGGGCTTGCGCTCCTCGGCGCCGCCGGCCGTGCCTGCGCCGACCTGCCGGCCGATGCGGCGCCGAAGGACGTGTGGACCGCGACGCCGAACGACGGCCCCGTGGCCTCGTCCGATCCGGCGCGGCGCGCGGGCGCGCTGGTCCGGACCGTCCCGCTGCCGCCCGGCGGCACGGCGGAGGTCGCCTTCGTCGTCGCGTGGCATTTCCCGAACATCCGGCTGGCGAAGCTCGAGGCCAACGGCGGCCGGCACTACGGGGCGCGCTTCGCCGACGCGCGCGCCGTGGTCGCGCATGCGGCGGCGAAGGCGGACCGGCTCACCGCGCAGACCCGGCTCTGGCGCGACACGTGGTACGATTCGACGCTGCCGCGCTGGCTTCTCGACCGGACCTTCGCGACCGTCTCGCACCTCGCCACGAACACCTGCTACCGCTTCGCCAACGGCCGCTTCTACGGCTGGGAGGGCGTCGGCTGCTGCGCCGGAACCTGCACGCACGTGTGGCACTACGCGCAGGCCGTCGGGCGCCTGTTCCCCGCCCTCGAGCGCAGCGCCCGCGAGATGGCCGACTGCGGCGCCGGGTTCGAGGAGTCGACGGGCCGCATCCGCTTCCGCGCCGAGCACAACAACCACTGGGCGGTGGACGGCCAGGCCGGCTCGATCCTGCGCATGTGGCGCGAGCACCAGATGAGCGCCGACGACGCCTTCCTGCGTCGCGTCTGGCCCCGCACGCGCAAGGCCGTCGAGTTCCTGCTCGCCCAGGATCCGGACGCCGACGGCATCCTCGAGGGGCAGCAGCACAACACGCTCGACGCCGACTGGTACGGCGCCGTCGCGTGGCTCAGCGGCCTCCACGTCGCCGCCCTTCTCGCCGCCGCGGAGATGGCCCGCGAGACGGGCGACGCGGACTTCGCCGCGCAGTGCGTCGCCATCGCCGCCCGCGGCCGGGCGAACCTCGCGGAGCGGCTCTTCGACGGCGAGTACTTCATCAACCGGCCCGACCCGAAGCGCGCCGACACCATCAACTCCGGCACCGGCTGCCACATCGACCAGGTCTTCGGCCAGGGCTGGGCCTGGCAGGTCGGGCTCGACCGCGTGATCCCGCAGGCGGAGTGCGTTTCCGCGCTGCGCGCGCTCTGGCGCTACAACTTCTCGCCCGATGTCGGCGTCTACCGCAACGCCAACCCGCCCGGGCGCTGGTACGCGATGCCCGGCGAGGCGGGCCTGCTGATGTGCACGTTCCCGCGGTCGGACTGGGACTTCGAACGGGCCAAGGGCGGCGCCGCCCGTTCCCCGGGGTTCGCCGGCTACTTCAACGAGTGCATGACCGGCTTCGAGTACCAGGCCGCCTCCCACATGGTCGCCGAGGGGCTTCTGACGGAGGGGCTCGCCGTGACGCGCGCGGTCCACGACCGCTACGCGCCGCAGCGCCGCAACCCCTACAACGAGATCGAGTGCGGCGACCACTACGCCCGCGCCATGGCCGGCTACGGCGTCTTCCTCTCCGCGTGCGGGTTCGAGGCGCACGGCCCGAAGGGGCACCTCGGCTTCGCGCCGCGCCTGACGCCGGACGACTTCCGGTGCGCCTTCACCGCCGCCGGCGCGTGGGGCTCGTTCGCGCAGTCGCGGCGCGACGGCCGGCTCCGGGCCTCCGTGGGCGTGAAGTGGGGGACGCTGCGCCTGCGCACGCTCGCGCTCGCCTCGCCGGCCGTCCCGGCGTCGTTGCGGGTCACGACCCCCGGCGGCGAGGTCGCCGTGACGGTCGCGGGGAAGGACGGCCGTCTCCTGCTGACGTTCGCGGCGGACGTGATCCTCGGCGCGGGCGAGACCCTTGCGGTCGACGGGCAGGCCTGAGACCCCCGCGGAACTACGGGGCGCGGAAGCCCTCGGGCGCCGGTCCGTCCGGGAAATAGACGTCGCGATCCGGCCGGCAGCCGGGCGTGTGCAGGTTCAGCATGTCGAGGGGCTCGTTGTCCGTCCGGAACCCGTGCGCCGTTCCCGGCGGCAGCCGCAGGAAGTCGCCCGCGGCGAGGGGATGGTCCACCCCGTCGAGCACGGCGGTGCCGCGGCCGGCGATGACGAAGTAGAACTCCTCCGCGACGCGGTGCACGCTGACGCCCGTGACCTGCCGCGGGGCCACCGTGACCCGGTAGGCCGTTGCGCGGGCCTCCTCGTCGGGCTCGATCAGCGATTCGATCCCGTAGGGGCCCAGGTGCCGCACGCGGGCCGGGTCGCCGCTCGCGCGGTGGACCAGGCGGCCGTCCTTCCGTGGCTCGGGAGGGCTCACGGCCGCCAGTCTATCCGGTCCGTCGCCGCCATCAAGGGTGGCGCCGGGCGCGCTTCCTCCTGCGATGCCGGAGAACGCCGGCCAGCACCAGCGCCGCCGCGCCGCCGAGGGCCGCGGTGCCGGGCTCGGGCACGATGACGAACGCGACGTCGAGCGACTGCGACGGCTCGAGCGGATCGCGGAGCTCCCGCCAGAGTCCGGGGCCCGGGTCCCACCAGACCGCGTCGTCGTTGAAATTCGTCACGCTGGTCTTCCAACCCGCCGGCTGCGCCGAGTTCGCCGCGAGGTTGATGTCGAGCCAGTAGATCTCGTTCATCGTCTGCACGAACGGGTCGACCGTCACCGGCACGTTGATCTGCCAGTAGCGGGTGTGATCCGCCGCGGCGAAGTAGTTGATCGCCGGGTCGTACCAGCCCTGCAGCCCGACGAACGGCCCCGAGTACTGGAGCATCATGGGGGCCACGTCGCGCTGCCACAGCAGCGCGCCGGGCCTGCTGTAGGCCGGCCCCGGCCCGTCCGGGTCGGGGATGTCCGCATGCACGCTCAGGTGGACGTTCAGGATGTTCGTCGGATGTCCGCCGTCGCCGTGCCACGACACCCAGAAGTGGATCCCGTCGACCGGCCCGCTCGCGGAGCAGCGCCAGTCGTCGGCCACCGTGAGTCCGGTCATGCGGATGTCCCACCCGGTCGGATCCGGCAGCTGGGGGTAGTGCATCTTGTGTCCGTCCTCCACGGTCCAGTCCGCCCGCGCGGCGGCCGGGGACCAGGAGGGCGAGCGTCGCGGCGGCCCATCCGGCGGCCGCGGACCATCGCCTCGTCTTCATGCCTCGGTCCTCCTCCCCATGGGACGCGGCACACCTCCGGCCGGGCGTTTGGAAACTGTCCGTGCGAGACCGGGCGGGGGTGCGCTGCGCCTCCAAGCGAGGCTTCTAGCCCTCCCGGACGGGATGTCAATAGCAAAGCGGGGGGAAACCGAGGCCGCCCGCGGGGGGATCGCGGGCGGTGAATCCGCGCATGCGGCGATGGCCCGCGTCGCGGCCGGCGCGGGTGGTTGTCATCCGTCGATGCGACCGCGTCCGAGAACGATCCACGCGGGGAATGGTCCGGGGCTTGGACGAATGCCGGGGACCGCGGTCCGGACCTTGGAAGATGCGCGCGGTCCGCACGCATGCCTCGCCGGTCATCTCGGGATCCCGCGGCGGGCGTACGGCCCGGACGACGGGAGCGCCTATTCCCTTCGTGTCGGCATGCGCGCCTTCGTCTCCACGCGCCACGCCTTGAGGAGGTCGTGGAGTTCGCGGACCTTCGCCGGGTTCCCGGAGACGAGGTTGTTCCGTTCGCCGGGGTCGTCGGCGAGATTGAACAGCTCGAGGGTGCCGTCCTCGTACCACTCGATCAGCTTCCAGTCGCCGAGGCGCACGGCGCCGCCGGGCGCGCCGCCCTGGTTGCCGTAGTGCGGGTAGTGCCAGTAGATCGCGCCGCGGTCGAGCGTGCCGCCCTTCAGCAGCGGGAGGAAGCTCATGCCGTCGACCGGGCCCGCAGGCTTCCGGCCGGCGAGGTCGAGGATCGTCGGGAGGAAGTCGACGCTCGACACGGCCTGCGCGCACGTTGCGCCGGGCTTCACGACGCCGGGCCAGCGGACGAGCATCGGCTCGCGGATGCCGCCCTCGTAGAGCCAGCCCTTGCCCGCGCGCAGCGGCAGGTTGCTCGTCGGGTGGCCCTCGCTCGTGCTCAGCCCGCCGTTGTCGGACATGAAGAAGACCGCGGTGTTCGTCGCCAGCCCCAGCCGGTCCAGCGCGTCAAGGACGGTTCCGACCGCCTGGTCCATCGCCTCGACCATCCCCGCGTAGATCGCGTGTTCCTGCACCAGCCGCACCTCGCGCTCGCGCTCGCGGCCCCACTTCGCCTCGAGCCCGAGGCGCGCCTTCTTCTCCTTGTACTTCGCGACGAGGTCCGGCCGCGCCATGAGGGGCGTGTGGACGGAGTAGAACGAAAGATAGGCGAGGAACGGCCCGCCGCGGCGCGCCTCGATGAACCGCACGGTCTCGCGAGCCAGCCGGTCGGGCAGGTGCTCGCCCTCGGGGCCGTCCTCGAGCCGCGGGTTGCCGTAGGGCGAGAAGTACTTCTTGCCGCCGTAGGGTCCGCCGCGGTCGCAGCCGCCCTTGTTGACGTCGAAGCCCTGGTCTTCCGGCCAGAAACCCTCGGGCCCGAGATGCCACTTGCCGGCGAAGAACGTGGCGTAGCCGCCGGCCTTCAGCGACTCGGCGAGCGTGGTCTCCTCGAGCGGCAGGCGGTCGAGGTAGGACGCGGGGAGCAGCTTCGTCGGCCGCTTCCACGCATCCGGCTGCGCGGCGCCGAAGTAATCGGTCGTCGCGAGCCGCGCCGGGTATTTCCCGGTCATGATGCTTGCGCGCGTCGGACTGCAAACGGGGCAGGCGGCGTAGCCCGACGTGAAGCGCATGCCCTCGCGGGCGAGGCGGTCGCAATTCGGCGTCTCGTAGAAGGAGCTCCCGAAGCACCCGAGGTCCGTCCAACCGAGGTCGTCGACCAGGAAGAACACCACGTTCGGCGACGCGCCGGCCGTCGCCACCGCCCCGGCCGCCGCCATCGCCGCCACCATCCCGATCCATCGCTTCATGGCATCATCTCCCGTGGGCCAAGTGTAGACGCAGCACGGGGTGGAAGGAAACGCCGGAGATCGAAATCCGAACACCCAGCATCGAACGCCGATTCAACGCCCAACAACCAACGTCCAACAGCCAACACCCAACAGCCAACAGCCGCAACCCCACCTCCCCACGGCCATACGGCCATACTGCCCCACCGCCCCACCGCCCTACCGCCCCACCACTTCCCCCCCCGCGCCGCCCCGCGACGATGCCGCAGGGCACCCGGCGGCCCGGCTCGGGGCGGAGCAGTCTGAACCCGCGACGAAACGCGGGATCCTGCAACAGTTCGACGCCGTCCGCCGGGGCCGGCGGCTCCGCCGCCGCCGCGGGCCCGCGCTTTTCGGCGTGATCCCGCGGTGAAGGCGTGTCCTAATGCGGGCATGAGCACTCCGACCCGCGCCGCGATCCTCCCCGTCCTGCTCCTTGCCGCCGCCGTCCGCGCCGCCGTGTGGCCCGGGGCCCAGCCGGACGGCTCGGTGCTGCTGCCGAACCAGTGGTCGCTGCGGCCGGTCGGGACGCAGGTCGAGCTGGGCGACTTCCCGGTGAACATCGCGGTGCACCGCTCGGGCCGCTTCGCCGCGGTCTTGCACGCCGGCTACGGACCGCACCAGGTCCACGTGGTCGATCTCGGCGCGGGGACGGTGGTCGCCCAGGCCCGGGTCCAGGAGGCGTTCTACGGCATCGAGTTCACGTCCGACGGCCGCCGGCTGTTCTGCAGCGGCGCGGGGACGGAGGTCGTGCGGGCGTTCGACTTCGACGAGAAGACCGGGGACCTGGGCCGCGAGACCGCGATCCCGCTGCGCGACGTGAAGGAGCGGGGCGTGCCCGCCGGGCTGGCCGTCCGCAGCGACGCGACGAGCCTCTTCGTCGCGAACGTCCTCGGCCACCGGGTTGCGAAGGTCGACCTCGCCGCGCGCAGCAACGTGCTCGAATTCGCCTTCGGCGCCGCGCTCACCGGCGGGGCGACGCGCGTGTACGGGGCCGCCGGCGCGACCGCGGACCCCGACGCCTCCGCCGTGACCAAGCGCGCCGAGGCGATGCTCGACCCCACGGGGCCGGAGGCGCCGTTTCCCTACGCGTGCCGGCTCGACGAGCGGCGCGACCGGCTCTACGTCAGCCTCTGGGCGCGCGCCTCCGTCGCGGTCATCGACCTGAACGCCTCGCGCGTCGAGGCCGTGTGGCCCACCCAGGAACATCCGAACGAGATGATCCTGACGCGCGACGGGCGGCTTCTCTACGTCGCGAACGCGAACCGCAACACCGTCAGCGTGCTGGACACTTCCACCGGGCGCGCCGTCGAGACGATCCACGCCGCGATGCATCCCGCCGCGCCCCCGGGCTCGACGCCCAACAGCCTGGCGCTGTCGCCCGGCGAGGAGACGCTCTACGTCGCCAACGCGAACCTGAACGTCGTCGCGGTCTTCGACGTGTCGCGCCGGGGTCGCAGCCGGTCGCTCGGCTTCATTCCCGTCGGCTGGTACCCGACGTCCGTCCGCGTCACGCCGGACGGCCGGCGGCTGCTGGTCGCGAACGGCAAGGGCGTCGTCGCCCGCGCGAATCCGAAGGGTCCGCAGCCCGGCCGTCCCGCGCCGAAGGGGACGGTGACCGAGTACATCGGCGGACTGATGCGCGGCACGATGGGGATCATCGACCTGCCGCCGCGCAAGACCGCGGAGGCGGTGCTGCGCGAGTGGACGGCGCGGGCCTACCGCTGCTCGCCGCCGCAGCCCGGCTCCGGCGCGGTCGCGGCGCGGCCGGCGGACAGCCCGGTCCCCGCCCGGCCCGGCGACCCGTCGCCGATCCGCCACTGCATCTACATCGTGAAGGAGAACCGGACCTACGACCAGGTTTTCGGCGACATGAAGGAGGGCAACGGCGACCCGTCGCTGTGCCTCTTCCCCGAGCGCGTGACGCCGAACCACCACAAGCTCGCGCGCGAGTTCGTGCTGCTCGACAACTTCTACGTCGAGAGCGAGGTCAGCGCCGACGGCCACGAGTGGTCGATGGGCGCCTACGCGACGGACTTCGTCGAGAAGACGTGGCCGCTGGCGTACGGCCACAACGCGAGCAAGAAGTTCTCCTACCCGAGCGAGGGCGCGTTCCCGATCGCGGCGCCGGCCGGCGGCTACCTGTGGGACCGTGCGATCGCGGCGGGCGTGTCGTTCCGCAGCTACGGCGAGTTCGTCAGCAACGGGAAGACGCCGGCGGAGCCCTGCAAGGCGCGGCTGAAGTCGCTCGAGGGCCGGTTCGATCCGTGGTTCCGGAGTTTCGACATGGGCTACTCCGACCTCAAGCGCGCGGACCGGTTCATCGAGGAGCTGCGGCGCTTCGAGGGGGAGGGGGAGATGCCGCGGCTGCAGGTCGTGCGGCTGCCGAACGACCACACGGCGGGCACCGGCGCGAGCGAGCGCACGCCGACCGCCTTCGTCGCGGAGAACGACCTCGCGCTCGGCCGCGTCGTCGAGGCGCTGTCGCGCTCGCGGTTCTGGAAGGACACCGCGATCTTCGTCGTCGAGGACGACGCCCAGAACGGGCCGGACCACGTCGACGCGCACCGCACCGTCGCCCTCGTCGCCGGTCCGCACGTTCGCCGCGGGGTCGTGGATTCGACGATGTACTCGACCTGCTCGATGCTCCGCACGATGGAACTGATCCTCGGCATGGAGCCGATGACGCAGTTCGACGCCGCCGCGGCGCCGATGTTCGCCTGCTTCCAGGCGGCGCCCGACCCCCGCCCCTACGAGGCCGTCCCGGCGAACGTCGACCTGGACGAGCGCAACGGGGCGCTGGCGTGGGGCGCGGAGGAATCGCGCCGGATGGACTTCACCGCCGAGGACGCGGCCGACGACCTGCGGCTCAACGAGGTGATCTGGCGGTCCGTGAAGGGCGCCGGCTCGCCGATGCCCGCGCCGGTCCGGGCCGGCTTCGTGTTCGCGCAGGCCGGGGAGGACGACGACGACTGAGCGGCCGGCTCAGATCTCGAGGAAGTTCCTCAGGATCCGCCGGCCCTCCTGCGTCAGGATGGACTCCGGGTGGAACTGAACGCCGTGCACGGGGTGCTCGGCGTGCTGCAGGCCCATGATCTCGCCCTCGGCCGTCTCCGCCGTGATCCGCAGGCACGCGGGCAGCGTCTCGCGCTCGACCAGCAGCGAGTGGTAGCGCGTCGCATCGAACGGCTGCGGCATCCCGGCGAGCACGCTCTCGCCGCGATGCAGGATCGGCGAGGTCTTCCCGTGCATGAGCCGTCCGGCGCGCACGACGCGGCCGCCGTAGACGTGGCCGATGCTCTGGTGGCCGAGGCAGACGCCCAGCAGCGGCAGGGTGGGGCCGAAGGTGCGGATGACCTCGCACGACACGCCCGCCTCGGCCGGGGTGCAGGGGCCGGGGCTCACGACGATGCGCTCCGGCGCGAGCGCCCGGATCCGCGGCACGGTGATCTCGTCGTTCCGCACCACCTTCACCTCCGCGCCGAGTTCGGCGAGGTACTGGACGAGGTTGAACGTGAACGAATCGTAGTTGTCGATCATCAGGATCATGGGGCGGCCTCCAGGCGGGCGGCGCCGAACTTCCGGGACAGGGCGAGCGCCTTCATCATCGCGCGCGCCTTGTTGCAGGTCTCCTCGTATTCCCGGCCGGGGTCGGAGTCGGCGACGATCCCCGCGCCGGCCTGCACGCACGCCTTGCCCTCGTCGAGGATGATCGTGCGGATCGTGATGCACGAGTCGAGGTTGCCGTCGAAGCTGAAGTAGCCCACGGCGCCGGCGTACGGCCCGCGCCGCGAGGTCTCCAGCTCCGCGATGATCTCCATCGCGCGGATCTTCGGCGCGCCGCTGACGGTGCCGGCGGGGAACGTCGCGCGCATGAGCTCGAAGCCGTCGCGGCCCGGCGCGAGCGTGCCGGTGACGTCGGAGACGATGTGCATCACGTGGCTGTAGCGCTCGACCACCATCAGCTCGGGCACGCGCACGGTGCCCGGGGTGCAGACGCGGCCGAGGTCGTTGCGGGCGAGGTCGACGAGCATGATGTGCTCGGCGCGCTCCTTGGGATCCGCCAGCAGCTCCTGCTCGAGGCGGCGGTCCTCGGCCGGGTCCGCGGCGCGCGGGCGGGTGCCGGCGATCGGGCGGACCTCGACGCGGCCGCCGGTGGCGCGGACGTGGATCTCGGGCGAGCTGCCGATCATGGAGCTGTCGCCGAGGTCGAGCAGGAACATGTAGGGCGACGGATTGACGAGGCGCAGGGCGCGGTAGACGTCGATCGAGTCGCCGGAGAAGTCCACCTCGAACCGGTGCGAAAGGACGGTCTGGATGATGTCGCCGGCGCGGATGTACTCCTTCGCCTTCGTCACGGCGGCCTCGAACGCCGCGCGGGTCATGGTCGAGCGCGGCGCGGGCGGGTCCTCGGGCTGGTGGATGTCGGTCAGCGCCCGCGGCAGCGGCGCGCGCAGCGCCTCGATCAGGGCCGCGATGGTGCGGCGCGCCTCGGCGTAGGCCGGCTCGGCGTCCCCTTCGACGAAGGCGTTGGCGATGATCTTCAGCGTGTGGCGGACGCGGTCGAAGACGATCAGCGCGTCGGTGACCATGAACACCATGTCCGGCGCGCGCAGGGCGGCGTCGGTGCGGACCGGCACGCGCGGCTCGAACTGCGCGATGCAGTCGTAGCCGAGGAAGCCGACGGCGCCGCCGGTGAAGGGGGGCAGGGACGGATCCGGCACCGGCGTGAAGCGGCGCATGAAGTCGCGGACGGCGTCCAGCGGGTCCGCATCGGCGATGACCGTCGTGAGGCCGTCGGCGAACTGGATCTCGGTCCGCCGGCCCCATGAGCGGAGGATCGCGCGCGGGGTGCCGCCGATGAACGAGTAGCGGCCGACCGACTCGCCGCCCTCGACGCTTTCGAGGAGGAAGGTGTGCGAGGCGTGGTCGCGGCGGCGCAGGACGGATCGGACGCGCTCGTAGGCGGAGACCGGCGTCTCCTGGTCGGCGATGACCTCGACCCACACGGGGACGACGGTCCCGCGCGTCGCGCGATCGAGGAAGGTGGCGAGATCGGGCTGGAAATTCACGGGTCGAGGTTCTCCAGGCGGCCGGTGGCGGGATCGATGCGGCGGTAGTAGCAGTTCCGCGGGGCGCCGGCGGCGTTCCTCGTGTGGCAGATGCCGCCGCGGCGCGGGCGAACGCGGTAGAGCAGCGAGTTCTGCTCGCAGTTCACGCGCGCCTCGACGAGGTCGAACGTTTCGCCGGAGGTCTTGCCCTTCTCCCACAGCTCGTTGCGCGACGTGCTCCACAGCACGAGCCGGCGCTCGGCGAGCGTGAGGCGGAACGCCTGCTCGTTGGAGTAGGCGACGAGGATCACCTCGTTCGTGTCCGCGTTCTGGACCGCGACCGGCAGCACGCCGCCGCATGCCGCCGCCTTGGCGAGCTTGTCGAAATCGAGCCGCAGCTCCGCGCCTTCTTCGAGTTCCTTCATCCCCCGCCCCCCTCGATCCGGCCGAGTCGCATCTGCACGGCCTCGGCATCGGACGGATCCAACTCCCCGCTGACCTCGACGACCGCCTCCGGCCGTACGAGCCCCGCCGCGATCATCGCGCCGACAAACGACAGGTCCTTCTCCCGCCCCGCAACCAGCTTGCTCGCCGCCAGGTCCGCCGGCGCGGGGCAGAGGGCGCGGACGCCGCCCGTCGAAGGGGTTTCGATGACCCGGCATCGCGCCCTCCAGCCGCGCGGCAGGCGGGCGGTCTCCGGGCCGACGCCGTGCGCGTAGTAGCCGAAGGTCTCGTGAAAGGGCGAGCCTTCGCCGATGGTGCCGTCGATCAGGTCGGCCTTCTCCGGCGCGGCGGGGGGATAGAGGTCCGCCTCCATCGAGGCGCCCAGAATGCCCGAGGCCTCCGGGCACGCCGCCAGCACCGCCTGGCTGCCGACCACGACCATCTCCGGCTCGCCGGTGATGGCGCCGGCGGCGCGCAGCACGTGCTCGAGCTGGTCAAAGGTCATGGCCCGCAAACTCCCGGTAGATGGCCCAGCGTTCCCTGGGCGACAGGATCCCGCAGAACGGCGAGTTCTGACGCAGGGCGCGCCCGGCCTCGGAGGGATCGAGCAGGATTCGGCGGATCTCCTCCCACGGAGCGGCGTCGAGCATGCGCGCCCATTCGGCGGCCGCCGCGACACCCTGGGCCAGCCAGCGGCGGCAGGTCGCCCGGGCGCGATCGAGGCCTCCGCGCCGCGGATCCGCATCGATGTGTGCGACCACGGCCCGCGCCATGGCAAGGCTGCGCGCGTCGATGCCCGCGTGCGTTCTCACAGCCGCACCTCGACCCCGCGGGCCCGCAGGTGGGCCTTGACGGCGGGGATCGTGAACTCGCCGAAGTGGAAGATCGAGGCGGCGAGGACGGCGTCGGCCCTGCCGGCGGTGACCGCCTCGACGAGATGGTCGAGGGTGCCGGCGCCGCCGGAGGCGATGACGGGCACGTGGACGGCCTCGGAGATCGTGCGGGTCAGCTCCAGGTCGTAGCCGGCCTTCGTGCCGTCGCAATCCATGCTGGTCAGCAGGATCTCGCCCGCGCCGCGCGCGACGCCGTCGCGCGCCCACGCGACCGCGTCGATGCCCGTCGGCGTGCGCCCGCCGTGGGTGTAGACCTCCCAGCCCGGGCCCGGCCTGCGGCGCCGGGCGTCAATCGCCAGCACGATGCACTGGCTGCCGAAGCGCCGCGCCCCCTCGGAGATCAGGTCCGGACGGTTGACGGCCGCGGTGTTCACGGAGACCTTGTCCGCGCCCGCCTGCAGCATGCGGCGGACGTCGTCGACGACGCGGATGCCCCCGCCGACGGTCAGCGGCATGAAGACCTGGCGGGCGACGGCGCGGACGATCTCGACCATCGTGTCGCGCCCGTCCGACGACGCGGTGATGTCGAGGAACGTCAGCTCGTCCGCGCCCTGCGCCTCGTAGGCGCGCGCGCACTCGACGGGGTCGCCGGCATCGCGAAGTTCGACGAACTTCACGCCCTTGACGACCCGCCCGCCCGTCACGTCCAGGCACGGTATGATTCGCTTCGCAAGCATCTCCGTCTCCAAAATGCAAAACCCCGGGTTCGTCCCGGGGTCCATCGTACGCACGGCGCAACGGCATCAGCGCCCGCGCGGAACCCCGCGGGGAAGCCACCAGCCCTGATGCCATGCCGTTGCCATGCCGTGCACAGTGTACCCGCCGCCGCCGGGCGCGCAAGCGCATTCCTTGGGCCGGCGGCGTCAGGGGCGCATCTCCGGTCCTGCGAGGGTGACGCCGGGGGGCGGGCGCCAACGTAGTCCTCACGCTCCGCGTGAGGACATCTCCGTAATCCGGAGGTCATCACGCGGAGCGTGATGACTACCCTGCGGGGCCACCGCCGATCATGCATAGGGTGACGTCCGGGGGGCGGGCGCCAACGTAGTCCTCACGCTCCGCGTGAGGACATCTCCGCAATCCGGATGGTCATCACGCGGAGCGTGAGGACTACCCTGCGGGGCCACCGCCGATCGTGCGCGGGGGGACGGCCGGCGTCAGTTCACGATGTCGGGGGCGAGGTGGGAGATGGCGATCGACACCGTGTTGAACGTCGCGTGCAGCGCGATGGAAACCGTCAGCGAGCCCGAGTAGAGGTAGGCGAGGCCGAGGACCAGGCCGAACACGAAGAGCGGCGCGGCGGCGGCCGGGTTCATGTGAAGGGCGGCGAACACGGCCGCACTGGCCACCAGGGCGAAGGCGGTGCCCGTGTGGCGCGCGAGGACCGGAAACGCCATGCCGCGGAAGAGGATCTCCTCGGCGATGGGGGCGATGATCACCGCGAGCGCGATCAGGTAGATCCGCATCGCCCCGGCGCCGCGATCCATCATGAGCCGCAGCACCTCCTGCGGCTCCGTGTTCATCCCGAAGTGCTGCAGCGCCAGGCGGGAGAGGAACGCGGTGGCGGCCACCGCGGGGAAGGCGGCCGGGTAGAGCAGGACGCCGAGGCCGGAGTGGGCCGGAACGCGGGCCCCGTCGATGCCGAAGGCCTCGCGGGGCGACGTCCGCCCGTGGGCCATGCGGAAGCCCGCGAAGAGGAGGATGGGCCAGTGGAAGACGACGCTCTGCGCCGCGGCGGCCGCGGCCGCGAAGGTCTCCGTCCCGGCGACGTCCGGCCGGGTCTGCTGGAGCACGGCGATGCCGGAGAGATAGGCGCCGAGCAGGACGAGAAGAAGGGCGGTCAGGCGCAGCACGTCCGCCGCCGACCACGGCCGGGCCACCAGCGTCTCCGTGCGCGGCCGGTGCATGACCGCCCACGTCAGCGCCGCAGCGCCGGCGATGAGGCCGGCGAGGAGCATCACGCCGACGAACGCCGCCACCGCCGGATGGACCTGCAACGCTGCGGCCGCGTCCGCGGCGGACGCCCCGCCGAGGGCCCCGGCCGCGTCGCTGGTCGCCACGGGGATCATCCGGAAACCGGGGACTCCGCTGTCTCGCGAATCGCGTAGGTCCGCTTCGACTGCGACTCGTGGTAGGTGCGCGTCATGACCTCCGCCAGCAGGCCGATGCAGACGAACTGGATGCCCGTCAGCATCAACATGAACGCGGAGATGAGCCAGAACGGACGCTTGATGAGCTCCGAGCCGAACTCCGTGCCGAACGCGAGGTAGGAGAGGTGCGCCAGCATCATGAACGCCATCAGCAGCAGCCCGGGCACGCCCAGCGCGGCGCCGATCTTCCCGAACGCCTGCATCGGCCCCTGGCTGTAGCGCAGCAGGTACTTCACCGTGATCAGGTCCAGCACGACCCGCGTGGTCCGCGAGATGCCGTACTTGGACTTGCCGAAGCGGCGCGCGCGGTGGTTCACCGGCACCTCGACGACCGTGCCCCCGACCCAGCTCGCGAGCGCGGGGATGAAGCGGTGCATCTCGCCGTAGAGCCGCACGTTCTTGATCACCGCGGCGCGGTAGGCCTTCAGCGTGCAGCCGTAGTCGTGCAGCGCGACGCCCGTGATCCGGCTGATCAGCCCGTTCGCCAGCATCGACGGCAGGCGGCGGTTCAGGAACGGATCCTTGCGGTCCTTGCGCCAGCCGCTGACGACGTCGACGTCGTCCTTCATCAACTCAAGCAGCTTCGGGATGTCGGCCGGGTCGTTCTGGAGGTCGGCGTCCATCGTCACGATCACCGCGCCGCGCGCGGCGTCGAACCCCGCGCTCATCGCGGCGGTCTGGCCGAAGTTCCGCCGGAACCGGATCAGCCGCAGGCGCGGGATCTCGCGCGACAGCTCGACCAGGCGCGGCCAGGTGCCGTCGCGGCTGCCGTCGTCGACCAGGACGATCTCGGACTTCACCGGGAGGCCCGACACGACCCCGTGGAGCGTCCGGCACAGCAGCTCGACGCTCTCGATCTCGTTGTAGACGGGTACGACGACCGATAGATCCAGTTCGCTCATGTCCCCTCGGAATCGCGCGCATCGTACACGCGGGAAACGGCCGACACAAGCCGCGGTCCGGCCCGTTTCCCCGCCCGGCGGCCGCGGTTTCGGCTCGGCAGGGGCGCGGCGCCGCGGTAGGGTCCGATCGTCAACACGGCATCGGCCGTTGCGCGGGCGGATCGCCGGGCGCGGCGGGCCGGGAAGGGGCGGGTGACACATGAGGACGGCGGACCGTTCGGCGACGCGACGTTCGTTTCTTCGTGCGACCGCGATGGCCTGGGCCGGGATCCAGGTGGTTCCGCGGCGCGTGCTCGGCGCGCCGGGCACTCCGTCGCCGGCCGACTCGATCCGCCTCGGCGCCATCGGCATCGGCGGCGTCGGCCACGGCCAGATCCGCAACTGCGTCGCGGCCGGCTTCTCCGTCGCCGCGCTCTGCGATGTCGACGAGACCTATGCCGCCAAGACCCACGCGCAGTACCCGGACGCCCGCCGCTACCGCGATTTCCGCGAGATGCTCGACGCCGAGGGCGACCGGATCGACGCCGTCTACTGCGGCACCCCCGACCACACCCATGCGGTCATCTCGCTCGCCGCGCTGAGGAAGAAGAAGCATGTCCTGACGGTGAAGCCGCTGACGCGGACCGTCCGCGAGGCGCGCGTCCTCGCCGACGCCGCGCGCGAGGCGGGCGTCCGGACCCAGATGACCGCCTCGTCCGCCGCGACCGAGACCGGCTGCCGCACCTGCGAGTTCCTCCAGGCCGGCCTGATCGGCGACGTCACCGCCGTGCACATCTGGTCCGACCGGCCCATCTGGCCCCAGGGCATGGCCCGCCCGCCCGGGACCGACCCCGTGCCGCGCACCCTGGACTGGAACCTCTGGCTCGGCCCCGCGCCGATGCGCCCCTTCGTCGACCGCTGGCCCGAGGGGCTCATCGGCGTCCTCGGCCGCGGCGCGCGCCACGGCCGGCCGAACGTCTACCATCCCTTCAATTTCCGCGGCTGGCACGACTTCGGCACCGGCGCGCTCGGCGACATGGGTTGCCACCACTTCAACACGCCCCGGCGCGCGCTGAAGCTGGGCGCGCCCACGACGGTCAGCGCGACCTCGACGCGCACCATGGACGAAACCTGGCCGCTCGGATCCATCGTCACGTGGGACTTCCCCGCCCGTGAAGGCCTCGCGCCGGTGCGGGTGACGTGGTACGACGGCGGCCTCAAGCCGCCGCGCCCTCCCGAGCTCGAGCCGGCCCGCGTGCTGCCCTCCATGGGCATCCTCTATGTCGGAACGAAGGGGACGCTGCTCGGCGACGGCACCGACTCGGTGCCGCGGCTCATCCCCGAGGAACGCATGAAGGCCGCGGCCCTGCCGGAGAAGACCCTGCCGCGCGGCAAGGAACTCTACCGCGAGTGGCTGGACGCCATCCTGGGCGGCCCCGCGCCGAGCGAACACTGGCCCGACTGCGGCTCGCCACTGACCGAACTCGTCCTCCTCGGCAACGCCGCCCTCCGCGTCCCCGGCAGGTGCCTGGAGTGGGATCCCGCCGCGATGCGCTTTCCCAACTGCCCCGAGGCGACGAAGCTGCTGGCGCCCGTCTACGAGAACGGGTGGACCCTCTGAACGTCGAACGTCGAACATCGAACATCCAACATCGAACATCGAAGTGCGGCAGGAGCGCCCCGGCACTCGACACCGCCTCCCGGACTCAACATCCAACAGCCAATATCCAACACCCAACATCCAATGGAGGAGAGAAGGGCCCCGGGCCATCCTCTTCCACCCGCACGCTCCCTCTCTGCGGCCTCTGCGTCTTTGTGTTGTCCCTCCGGTCCGGAGCGGCGGATGACACGTGACGAAATCCTCGCGCGGCTGCGGGGGCTCGGCTGCGAGCGGAACCGCGAGGGCATGGCGCGCTACGGCATCCGCGCGGACAAGGCGTACGGCGTGCCGATGCCCGCCCTGCGCGCGCTCGGCCGCGAACTGGGCCGCGACCACGCGCTTGCGCTCGACCTGTGGGCCAGCGGCGTCCACGAGGCGAGGGTGCTCGCGTCGCTCGTCGACGAACCGGCCCGCGTGGCGTCCGCGCAGATGGACGCCTGGGCGCGCGACCTCGACTCGTGGGACGTCTGCGACCAGTGCTGCATGAATCTCTTCCGCCGCACCCCGCACGCATGGGGGAGGGCGCAGGCGTGGAGCCGCCGCCGCGCGGAGTTCGTCAAGCGCGCCGGCTTCTCGCTCTTCGCCGTCCTCGCCGTCCACGACAAGGGCGCGCCCGACGCGCGCTTCCACGAGGTCTTCGCCGCCGTCGAACGCGAGGCCGGCGACGACCGCAACTTCGTGCGCAAGGCCGTCAACTGGGCCCTCCGCCAGGCCGGCAAACGCAACCCCGCCCTCCGCCGCGCCGCCATCGCCTGCGCCCGGCGTCTCCGCGCCCTCGACGCCCGCTCCGCCCGATGGATCGGCTCCGACGCGCTGCGGGAGCTGGAATCTTCTCCGCGCCGTTCCTTCCTCTAGACATGCTCTTCCCCACGCGCGAGGGGAAGGTCCCGGGGGTTCGCGTCCGGCCACGCGGCCCCGTGAGCCACCCGGCAGAACAACGGCAGAGCGCGGATGGGAGCGAGTCGGCAGGGGGAGGCGGTTGATTCCTTGGATGTCGATGAGTTCCCGAGCGCTATGATAGCCTCTACCACGGTCGAAGGCCGACCTGCGGGCAGGGTTACAGGGAGGGCTGTCGCATGAGCCTCTGGCTTCAAAGTCTGGATGAACAACTCGGCGGCGTGGGGGAGGGGACCGGTCCGGTGGAATGCGAACGCCGGGCACGGGTCATCCTCGCCTTCTTCGCGATGCACGTTCCGGGGAAGCTGGTCGCGCAATGGTTGCAGGCCCCCGATGCGGCACCGGGCTATCTGATCAGCGTGGCGAAGTCGGCCCTGCGATTCCTGCACAAGGTGGACGCGTTGAAGTCATTCGGTCTCGCGCACCTGCTTGCCCTGACGCAGGAGGCGCTCACGGCGGAGAAATGGGAGCCCGGATCGCTCGCCGATCCCGAGGCTGACCGCCCGCTCGGCGACTACATCGAGGCGGCGGGACGACAACTGGCCGCCCATCCCGCGTTGCGGGCGATGGCGGCCGGCGCAGGAAAGAAGGGATGAGGCGCGCGCAGCTCCCGTCACGCCTCGGACTTCCGTTGAACGCTGCGACCTCCACGCAGTCTACTTTCTCCCCTGCTTCTTCTCCGTTTTGTCGGCGATCCCCGGCAGGTACTTCGCGACATCCGCAGCCGTCAGCCCGTCCTTGCCGGCCCCGGACTTGCGAACGTACGTCGGCAGCTCCCCGGACTTCTGGACGATGAACCCGCCGGACGTGGGGCGAACGTGGACCGGCAACTCGCCGGGCTTGCTGATTGTGGCCCCGCCGCCGGAGGTAGAGCGTACGCAGGTCGGAAGCTGGCCGGGTTTCGAGATCGTGAAACTGCCGTTGGCGCCCGGGCGCACGTGCGTTGGCAACTCGCCCGGCTTGGATATCGTCGCGCCGCCGCTCCCCGTCGACCGGACATAGGTGGGCAGCTCTCCCGACTTCGAGACCGTGGCCCCGCCCGGCGTAGCGCGCACGTGGACGGGCAACTCTCCCGGCTTCTGGATCGTGTAGGATTGGGCTGCGGCGGGCATAGGGTGAGGGATCCATGCCGCCGCCAGCAGTACCACCGCGATACTCTTGGTTCCGTTCTTCATGGTCGTCCTTGCAGGTCGAGTCTCCGCCTCCGCGGCCCGCGGGTCAATGGTGCGTCGGGTTACGGATGACACGGCGCACGGCGACGGGTAGCCTTCCCGGCGATCGGGTTGGAATCAGGCGAGATGGCCGGCAAGAGGGCTGATGATGAACGAGGGTGAACCCCACTATCCCGGGCGAGAGAAGCTGCTGGCCCTCCTGCGCGTGCTCGATTCCGAGAGCGGTGCGGACACCGACGAGAGTCCGTGCTCGTATCTTGAGGGGCGCATGCACGCCCAGCAGTCCCTGAAGGTGCCGAGGATTCCGGGAGCGCATGCGGGCGAGTTCATGGCGCACGGGTTCCGGCGATTGGGTCATGTCTTCTACCGGATGCGATGCCCGGAGTGCAGCGAGTGCATTCCTCTGCGCGTTCCTGTGGCCGGGTTCGCCCCGAGCCGGTCGCAGAGGCGCGTCCGGCGCAGGAACCGGGACGTGACCGTGGACCATGCGCCGGCCATCCGGCCCGTGCGCGACGAGGTCTTCGATCTGTACCACCGCTACCTTGCGTACCAGCATCCCGGTACGATCCAGTTCCGCGACCGCGAGTCCATGGAGGCGTGCTTCTACGAAGAAGGCACGGACACGCTCGAAATCAGCTACCGGGTCGCCGGCCGGTTGATGGGCGTCAGCATCGTGGACATCTGCGATTGGTCCTGGTCGAGCGTGTACCACTTCTTCGAGCCGGACCTTGCCCGCCGCAGCCCCGGCGTGTTCTCGGTGCTGGCGGAGATCGAGATGTGCCGGCGGATCGGCGTGCCTCACTACTACCTCGGCTACTGGATCGCCGGCTGCCCGGCCATGGCCTACAAGGCAGACTACCGGCCGTGCGAGATCCTTGTGGGCGGGGCGTGGCGGGAGCTGGCTTCGGATGCGTCGAAGGGCGCCCCGTGAGGAAGGGCCGTCCATGACGGCGAAGGACTGAGCGATCTGCGGGAACGGAATCCCGGAGTCGTCGGCAATCTGCAAGCTCTGCGAATCTCCGCAACGTACCCTGCGCCGACCGATCGGCACCGAGTCGAGCATCGGGGTCATCAATCATGAAGCCGGGCAGCTGACCGTACCGGGCCCCCCTTTTGCAATAAGCTTGGCGGCCTGCTAGTCTCAGCCTATCGGGGGCCGGGAACACCGATGATGGACGGAGGCTTCGGATGGATACTCAGGACGACGAAGGGGCGGCATCCGAGTACGGGGCGATTCTGCCGAGCGGCGAGATGATCTCGGGGACGGCCGAGGAGTACCCCGTGCGTCTTGTGGAGTTGCTTCATCGTGAGACGGCCGACAAGACGAAGGAGGGCATCATCGGCCTCCTTCTGGCGTTCTACATGGAGGCGGCGCCTCATCGGTTGTCCGGGGAGAACTGGACGGGCCTGCTGGGCACCATCACCGACCTTGCCATACGGGCGCACGCGGCCATGGCCGTGGGGTGCCACCTGGAGAAGGTCGGCGGTTTCGGGAAGGCGGTGGAGATGTACCGGACCGTCGTTCTCATGGAGCCGCTTGAGCCGAAGGCCTGGTACTACGCCCACAACAACCTCGGATACTGCCTGAACCAGCTTGGGGACTTCACCGGCGGGGAGGGATTCTGTCGCGAGGCCCTGCGCATCGACCCCGCGCTGCCCAACGCGCACAAGAATCTCGGGCTTGCCTTGCAGGGACAGGGGCGGCTGGCCGAGGCGGCCCGGGCGTTCGTCACGGGCACTCTGACGTTTCCGGCCGACGGGCGATCGTTCCGTCATCTGATGGCGCTTGTGGAAGCGCACCCGGAGATCCACGGGCAGATGCCGACCCTTGCCGAAGACATGGCCCTCTGCGCGGCGGCCGTGGAGAGTGCAGGCACATGATCCCCGGCAGCATACCTACACAGTACTTCGTGGGCGTGGCTGTGCGGTGCGGCCACCGGTGGCTGCTCGTTCAGGAGTCGGCGCACGGCCAGCGGTGGTGCTTCCCCGTCGGCAGGGTGGCGCCGGGCGAGTCGCTCCTGAAGGCCGCCCGACGCGAAACCCGGGAGGAGGCCGGAATCCCCATCGAGTTCGAGGGTGTCGTCAGGATCGAGCACACCCCGCGGCCCGACGGCACCGCCCGGGTCAGGGTCATCCTGCTGGCGCACCCGGCCGACGACACGCCGCCCAAGCAGAAGTCCGACCGGGAGTCCCTGAAGGCCGGCTGGTTCTCGCTGGAGCAGCTGGTGAAGCTGCCCCTGCGCAGCGCGGAGGTGCCCGTGCTCTTCGCGTATCTGTCGGGTGCGCCCGTGATCGCGCCGCTGGCGATCCTGTCCGAAGAGAGCGAGGAGTTCGGATGAGCGAGGACGACCCATCCGCTGTCGGCGAGGGGGCGAGGGAGTCCAGCGGGGATGGATCGCCGAAGCGGAACGCCGAGGACGGCTCTCCCCATGGCCCCATCAGCCGGCGCTGATGTGGACCACCCTGGCGTTGCCCGGGAGGCGGATGGCCCGGAACTCGGCGGCCTGTTGCGGAGTGCTCAGACCCCGGTCGTGGTCCCAGAGTATGGACGGTCCACGCCCGCTCCGCCCGCTGGATCGCCTCCGACGCGCTGCGGGAGCTGGTCTGAGCCGCCGCTTTACACGCCCCCCGCGCAACCCTATCGTTGCTCGCGCACGCCCGGAGATGTGGCAGGGCGGCCCGCGTGGAAGACCGAGGGAGTGGAGAGGTGGCAGAGTGGCCTATCGCACTGGTCTTGCCACGTCGGCCCGCCTGGGGCGGGCCAAGTGGCCACTCGGGCCGCTGAGCGGCCCGCGTGGAAAACCAGAGGGAGTGGAGAGGTGGCAGAGTGGTCTAATGCGGCGGTCTTGCCACGTCGGCCCGCCTGGGGCGGGCCAAGTGGCCACTCGGGCCGCTGAGCGGCCCGCGTGGAAAACCAGAGGGAGTGGAGAGGTGGCAGAGTGGTCTAATGCGGCGGTCTTGCCACGTCGGCCCGCCTGGGGCGGGCCAAGTGGCCACTCGGGCCGCTGAGCGGCCCGCGTGGAAAACCAGAGGGAGTGGAGAGGTGGCAGAGTGGTCTAATGCGGCGGTCTTGAAAACCGCTGAGCCGCAAGGCTCCGTGGGTTCGAATCCCACCCTCTCCGCCAGCCCGGCGGATCCGGCCGCGCAGTACTTCGTCTACGTGCTGCACAGCGCATCGCGAGGCGCGTTCTACAAGGGGAGCTGCGCCGACGTGGATCGGCGGCTGGCCGACCACAACGCCGGCCGGGTGCGCTCGACGAAGAGCGGCCGCCCGTGGGTTGTGCGTCACTGCGAAGTCTTCGCGTCCAAGACGGAAGCTTTACAGCGTGAGCGATTCCTCAAGACGCGCTCCGGATACCGTTGGCTGAAAGCCCAAGGCCTTGCCTGAGCGGCGGTCTTGCCACGTCGGCCCGCCCGGGGCGGGCCAAGTGGCCACTCGGGCCGCCGAGCGGCCCGCGTTGAAAACCGCTGAGCCGCAAGGCTCCGTGGGTTCGAATCCCACCCTCTCCGCCAGTCCGGCGGATCCGGCCGCGCGGTAGTTCGACTGCGTGCTGCACAGCGCATCGCGGGGCACGTTCTACAAGGGGAGCTGCGCCGACGTTCCCGCTCCCGAGACCCCCGGGATCCCGCCCGAAGCCCCTGCCGGCCTGGTGTACACCGGTGCCCGCGAGCCGCGGCTGAACCTCGTGAAGCACACGGGCACGAGCCGGGGCCGGCTCCGGCTGCGGCGGATGGCCATCACATCCCGCCGTCATGGCGCGCGATTCGTCCTGGAGCTTCCGGTCCCGGCCGCATCGCCCGCCTCGCGGAGACCCCGCCGCGATACGTGATGTCTAGCGCGTCACCGGCAGCACCGTCGCCGAGCGGAGGACGACCGGGCCGAGGAGGCCGGATTCGATCGGGGGGTCGTCCTTCGTCCAGTGACGCCACGTCGTGAAGGTGATCCGGCCGCTCGTGCGCGGCTGCTTCTTCGCGAACCAGTCGGGCCAGGCCTTCAGCGCGCCATGGACCGGCCATTCGCAGTCCTCGGGCAGGAACTCGTCGCCAATCAGGCGGTTCGGCCAGAGGTTCGTCACGCGCACTTCCAACTCGTTGTCGCCCTCCCGGAGCGCCCCGGTCACATCGACGCGGAACGGCGGTTTCCACAGGATCCCGAGGTCGCGGCCGTTGAGCTTCACGTCGGCGAAGAAACGGACGTCGCCCAGATCCAGAACGATGCGAGGGGCGGGGGACGCGGGACGAGGGGGTGCGGCGAAGGTCGTCCGGTAGGTCGCCGTTCCGGAGAAGTACTTCACGCCCTTGTCCGCGTGCACGGTCCACGAGATCAGCGAGTCGAGCGGCACCGACTCCGGGGCGCCGAGGCCGGGCGGGAACGCGAGCGTCCACGGCCCCTTCAGTTCGACCGGCGCGGCGGGCTCCGGCGCCGCAACCGCGATCTTCGCGCCCGTCGCGTCGGTGAACTCGTAGGCGCCGGTCTTCCACGCGACCAGGCGCGCGCCGTCGGCCGTGCCTTCCACCTCCGCGATGGGCGGCGGGGGGATCCCGCCTGTCGCATCGGTCGGCAACTCGAGCGTGCGGTTCTCGGCGATCGTGACCGTGCCGGGCCTGCCGCCGACGGTGTAGTCGACGGTCATGACCTTCGGCGTCCGCGGAGCCGGGTCGCCCGCGATCTTGTTCTCGACCTGGATAACCAGGCGGTTGTCGACGACCAGCGAGGCGAGCGTCGCGGTGACGTCGACCGACCGCGTCGCGTCGTCGGGATCGCCGTAGACCGCCTTGCGGATCTCCAGCGCGGGGCCCGCGGTGCGCTCGATGCGCCCCAGCGGCACTCCGTCGCGCGCAACCGCAACCAGCGGCGCCTCCGCGGGGGCGGGGGAGCGGAAGACGACGAAGACGGAGCCCGCGGGCTCCAGACGTAGCGTGACGACCGTGCGCCCCTCCGCCGCGCGCCACAGCGGCGCGGGTTCGATGCGGCCGGTGTCCGCGTGCCACAGTTCCGGCCGGTGGCCGGCAATGCGGAAGCTGCAGTCGACCGTCTCCGCCCCC
>VGWF01000065.1 GCA_016873715.1 Lentisphaerota bacterium
GGGTCGTTCCCACGCGATCGCCGCGGCCGGGCCGAGGATCGGGGGCGTCCGCGGAAGAGACGGGGATTCCATCGGCCGGAGCGGGCGGGTATCCTCCACGCCATGAGGGCCACGGGATTCCTCCTGCCGCTTGCGCTGGCCGCGGCGGCGCTTCCGGCCCTGTCCGGGGCCGGGCGGGAGAAGCCCAACATCCTCCTGATCGTCGCCGACGACCAGGGCTATCCCGACCTCGGCTGCATCGGGACGAAACCGCTGCAGACTCCCCACCTTGACCGGCTCGCGGCGGGCGGAGTGCGCGCGACCAGCTTCTACGTCACGTGGCCCGCGTGCACGCCGTCGCGCGGCAGCCTGCTCACGGGCCGCCACCCGCAGCGCAACGGTCTCTACGACATGGTGCGCAACGACCTCGTCAACTACGGTCACCGCTACACGCCGGAGGAGTACGCCGTCTCGCCGGAGATGACGCTGGGGCTCGACCCGCGCGAGGTCACGCTCGGCGACCTGATGCGGCGCGCCGGCTACCGGACCGGCGTGGTCGGCAAGTGGGACATGGGCCAGGCGCGGCGCTACCTGCCGCTGCAGCGCGGATTCGACTTCTTCTACGGCCACGGCAACAACGGCATCGACTACTACACCCACGAGCGCTACGGCGTGCCGTCCATGTTCCGCGGGAACGAGCGCACCGAGGAAGACAAGGGCACCTACGCAACCGACCTCTTCCGCCGCGAGGCGCTGCGGTTCATCCGCGAGAGCGGGGACCGCCCGTGGTTCCTCTACCTCGCCTTCAACGCGCCCCACGGCGCGTCGTCGTTCGCGGCGGATTCCGATCCGCCGGGCGTCCTGACCGGGGTGGCGAGGCGCGCCCGCGGGGAGGGCGTACAGGCGCCGGAGGACTACGTCGCGCCGTACCGCGGGAAGGTGAAGGACGAGAAGCTCGCGCGGTACTTCGGCGCGGTCACGTGCATGGACGCGGCGATCGGCGCGGTGATGGCGTTGATCGGGGAGACGAAGCAGGCGGAGGACACCCTCGTGCTGTTCCTTTCCGACAACGGCGGCAGCGGGAACGGCGGCAACGCGCCGTTGCGTGGACACAAGTCGACGATGTGGGAGGGCGGGCTCCGCGTGCCGTTCATCGCGTGGGGGCCGGGGCGGCTGCCGGCCGGGCGCGTGACGGACGAGTTCCTCACGTCGCTCGAGATCCTGCCGACCCTCGCCGCCGCCGCGGGGGCCACGCCGGACCCGGCGAGCCGGCTCGACGGGTTCGACATGACCCCGGTGTTGCGCGGGGAGAAGCCCTCGCCGCGGACCGAGATGTTCTGGCAGCGCCGTGGCGACCGCGCGGCGCGCGTCGGACCGTGGAAGTGGGTGGACGGGCCGTCCGGGGGCCTCTTCGACCTCGCGGCGGACCTGGGCGAAACGCGCGACCTCTCCCAGGAGAAGCCGGACGTTGCCGCGCGGGTCCGGGCCCGGTTCGAGGCCTGGCGCCGCGAAATGGACGCCGCCGAGCCGCGCGGCCCGTTCCGGGACTACTGAGCCGCCGCGAGGCGCCGGGGGCGGGGCTCCTCGCCCCGTCCTCGCGCCGGGCGCGGGACTTCGCTACACTGCGCCGGATGCTGTGGGTTCTCTATCAGGTTCTCTTCGCGATCGGCTTCACGCTGATGCTGCCGTATTTCCTGCTGCGGATGCGGCGGCGGGGGGGCTACGGGCCGGGCTTCGGCGAGCGGTTCGGCCGGTATGCGCCGGACGTCGCCGCCCGGCTGGCCGCCGGGCCGAGGATCTGGGTCCACGCGGTCAGCGTCGGCGAGGTCCATGTGGCTATGGCCTTCATCCGGGAGTGGCGCTCGCGCCGGCCGGAGGCCCGGTTCGTCGTCTCGGTCAACACGCCGACCGGGCGCAAGGTGGCGGCGGCGCAGCTTCCGGCGCAGGACGTGCTCGTCTACTTTCCGGTCGACTTCCCGCCGATCGTGCGGCGGGTCCTCGACGCGATCCGTCCGGCGGCCCTGGTGCTGTGCGAGGGCGAGCTGTGGCCCACCCTGATCCGCGGATGCGCCCGGCGCGGCATCCCGGTGGCCTCGATCAACGCGCGCGTCTCGGACCGGTCCTTCCGCGGTTACCGGCGTGTCCGGCTGTTCACCCGCCCGTTGCTTCCGCTGATCGCGCGCTTCTGCGCGCAGGGCGCGGAGGACGGCCGCCGGCTCGTCGAACTCGGCGCGCCGGCGGACCGCGTCCGCGTCGTCGGCAGCGCGAAGTACGAGGCGGCCGTGCCCGACCCGGCAACGGCGGAGCGGGCCCGCGCGTTCCTCCGCGACGCGGGATTCCCGGCCGACCCGGTCATCCTCGTCGGAGGCTCCACCTGGGCCGGGGAGGAGGCCGCGCTGCTGGACGTTCACCGCGATCTCCGCGCGGTGTTCCCCGCGCTGCGGCTCGTGCTCGTGCCGCGCCACGCGGAGCGGGCGCCGGAGGTCGTGGCGGAACTGGCGCGGCGCGGCGTGCCGTTCGTGCGCCGCAGCGGCGGCCCGGCGCCGGCCGTTCCGCCGGAGGTTGCGTTGATCGACACGACGGGCGAGCTGATGGCCTTCTACGGCGCGGCCGACATCGTCTTCGTCGGCAAGAGCCTCACGCAGCACGGGGGCCAGAACCCGATCGAGCCGGCGCTCTGGGCTCGTCCGATCCTCACCGGGCCTAACATGGAGAATTTCCGCCCGGTCGTCGCCGACTTCCTCGAGACCGGGGCCCTGCGGCAGGTGCCGGACGCGGCCGCCCTGGCCGCCGCCCTGCGCGAACTCCTGGCCGATCCCGATCGGCGCGCCGATCTCGGCGCCCGCGCCGGCGCGGTGGTCCGCGCCAAGGCCGGGGCGATGAAGAGAACCGTCGACGAGCTGATCCGGGTCCTGCCGGCGGCAACCCCCCGCGCCCCGCACCCCGCACCCGGCGTCCCCGGCCGTCCGGGCTGAACGGGGTGTCGCCCGTTGGGTGCCGGAGGCTGGCGGTTGTCAGCCTTCCCACAACTCCCCCGGGCGGTCGGGGTAGGTCATCCGCACCCGTACGTGGCCGTGGCCCGCGGTACGCAGGGCCGCCTCGACCTCGGCCCGGGCGGACCGGGGGTCGTTGCATTCGGCCGAGAGGTGCGCAAGGAAGATGTCGGTGAGGTGAGGTCCGGCGATCTCCGCGGCCATTTCGGCGGCGTGGCGGTTGGAGAGGTGCCCCTGGCGGCCGAGGATCCGCTGCTTGAGCGGCCACGGGCGTCGCGAGTTCTGCAGCAGGTGCTCGTCGTGGTTCGCCTCGAGGACCAGCGCGCGACACGGGCGGAGCTTCTCCCGGATCAGGCCCGTCGGCGTGCCGAGGTCGGTTGCGATGCCGAGCGTCACGCCGCCGTGCTCGATGACGAATCCGACGGGGTCGTAGGCGTCGTGCGGAACCGCGAAGGGGGCGATGCGCAGATCGCCGATCTCGAACGCATGGCCGGTCGCGAACTGGCGCCAGTCGAGCCCCTGCAGCGAGGGATCGCGTTCGATGCCCTCCCGGGTGCCCTGGTTCGCGTAGAGCGCGACCCCCTGGCCGCGCTGCAGGCGCGCGATGCCCGCGGTATGGTCGGAGTGTTCGTGGCTGATCACCACGGCCCGCACCGCGGCCGGGTCGGCGCCGATCGCCTCCAGCCGCTGCCGGATCGTGCGCGCGCTCAGGCCGGCGTCCACGAGGATCGCCGTCGTCGGCGAGGCAACCCACGTGCAGTTGCCCGAGCTGCTGCTGGCCAGAACGCATGCGCGAAGGGACATCCGCTTCTCCTGCTCTCCGGGCCAGTCTAGCACACGGCCCCGGGAGTTCGAACCGGCGCCCCGGTTCGAGGGACTTTCGTCCCGGCCGCCGCGGGGCTATCATCGCCGCATCATGACCATTCCTGTCTTCCCCGCCGGGGCGGTCCCGCGGCTTGCGCGGCGGCCCTGGCACGACCACTACTACGCCATGTACTCGGGCGCGCTCGGGGGGATCGTCACGGATCCGGCCGGGATGACGGTTCCGGCGGACGACCACGTCGTGCACCGCGGCGACGGCGTCTTCGAGACGATCAAGTGCGTCGACGGGCATGTCTATGGCCTGGCCCCGCACCTCGCGCGCCTCTCCGCGTCGGCGGAACGCATCGGCCTCCGCGTCCCGTGCGGCCCCGCGGACCTGACCGCCGTCATTCTCGCCACCCTCCGGGCCGGCGGCCGGCGCGACGCCCTCGTCCGCGTGATCCTGTCGCGCGGCCCCGGCGGTTTCGGCGTCGCCCCGGCCGAGTGCCCCGAGCCGGGCCTCTACGTGATCGCCTACCGCCTGACGCCGCCGTTCATGGACGCGCACCCGGACGGGGCGAAGGCGGTGACCGTGGACGTTCCGATCAAGCCCGGCTTCCTGGCCGTCATCAAGACCTGCAACTACCTTCCCAACGCGCTGATGAAGGCGGCGGCGCACGCGGCGGGCGCCGATTTCCCGGTGGCGTTCGACGAGCGCGGGTTCCTGGCCGAGGGGGCGACGGAGAACCTCGGCATCGTGACGCGGGAGAAGGTCCTGCAGGTGCCGCGGTCCGGCCGTATCCTCGACGGCATCACGGTGCAGCGGGTGTTCGCCCTCGCCCCCGCGGCGGTGCGCGGGGGGCTGCTGGCGGGGGTCGGGGTTGCGGACATCCCGCGCGCCGCGATGGATGCGGCGTCCGAGATCCTCGTCTTCGGGACCACACCCGACGTGACCGCGGTGGTGCAGTTCGACGGCCGTCCCGTGGGCTCCGGCCGCCCCGGCCCCGTCCAGGCCGCGTTGAACCGGCTGCTCACCGACGACATCCGCAGCAACGCGGAGCTGCGGACGCCGGTGGGATAGCCAGGGGTCACGAGCGTTGAGCGCCGATCGGGGGTGTCAGCCGCAGCCGTCCGCGTCGAGGCCGGCAGACAGGCCCGACGACGAACGGTGAGGCCGACCGGGTGGCGAACCCGACACGGGTGAGCCTACGCTCCAGCCTCGGGTTGGCCGGTCCCCGCCGGTCCGATATCGAACCGACGGTCATCTCGGGCTAGAGCATCCAACGCCACTGCCCGTCTTCCAACGTCCAGACCTGCGGCCTGGTGTCCTTCTTCCATTCGCCCTTTTCACGGTGGCTCGTGGTCACCATGGCCATGGTCACCGGATCGTTGAAGGTGAAGGCATCAATCCGGAAGTCCTCTTCCTTCAAGCCTCCCACCCCCACAAGGATCCGGATTCCCGCCCAGCTGAGTCCGCACTTGGCGCCGTCATTCCGCGCAACGGAATCCAGTATCGCCTTGAAGTCGTCGAACTTGTCCGCCAGAACGGCCTTGCGCCCCTTGGCATACTGACTCCGGATGGCCGCCTCGGCGCCCCTCACGGTCTCTTCGCGGGCCATAGCCTCCGCAACCATCTTCCGGGCCTTCGGGTCCTCGGCGCGCGGGCCGCATCCAACCACGAGCGCAACGAGCAAGAACGCGGCACCGCGCACCCGTCCTGTGCTCCTGCGAATCGTCCGGTCCTGGGCTTCTCCGTTCATGTCTTCTCCCGGGCGCCGACAGCGCGAGGAGGGCCGGGATGAAGGCGGCGGCGCTCACCACCGGCCACCCGCCCCTGTCGTCCCTCGCCCCTCGCCCCTCGTCCCTTGCTGCGAACGCCGTGGCCCGGGCCCCGCCTCCGGAGCCGCGGACCGTGAAACCCGGCTACGGCGCCTGCGGTGCGGCGTTCGTCGTTGCGGGCTCCGTGGCCGCCGGCGCTGCGCGCCGGAACGAGGGCACGATCAGGCGCAGGGTGTCCCGGTAGGTCAGCAGCACGAAGAGGCCGATGAGCAGGAACGCGAAGACCTGGTGGACCACGCGCAGCACGCGGGGGCTGACCGGCCGGCGGGTGGTTCCCTCCCAGAGGGCGAAGACGATGTGCCCGCCGTCGAGCACCGGGATGGGCAGCAGGTTCAGGATCGCCAGGTTCACGTTGATGAAGCCGGTGAACCAGAGCGCCATCATGAAGCTGCTTTCCACCATCTGCCAGTAGGCGTAGAGGATCGTGATGGGGCCGCCGACCTGCCGGGCGGCCGCGCCGGACTCCTTCGGTGTCACCAGCGCCTGCAGGAACCGGAAGATCCCGCCCGCGTGGGCCTTCAACTGGTACATCGGGCCGGGATGGACCACCTTGTCGTAGTCGACGTTCTCGACTTGGTTCCACTCGATGCCGATCAGCGGGCGCTTCTCGGCCGGGTCGTAGGCCGGATGCACGGACAGGGTGACCTTCTCGCCGCCGCGCAGCACGACCATCGGCACGTCGCGATCGACGTTGCGCCCGACCAGGTGGCTGAGGTGCTCGCGGCTGTAGACGCGCGTGCCGGCGAACTCGACGATCACGTCGTCCTTCCGGACGCCGGCCTTTTCGGCGCTCCGCCCGGGGATGGGGCGCCACACGCGGCAGAGGCTGATCATGCCGGCGCCGTCGAGCGTGTGGATCCCGAGGCCCTGGATGGCGCGGACCGGGACGGTGATCTCCCGCTCCCGGCCGTCGGGCGACACCACCGTCATCGCAGCCTGCGTCGCGCTCCCGAGCGTCAGGTGGGTCATCAGGTCCATCCAGTTCTCCACCGGACGGTCCAGCGCGCGGACGATGCGGTCCCCGACGGCCAGCCCCGCGGCCTCCGCCGCGCCGCCGGCCTCGACGAACCCGATCGTGCATTCCCGCTCGTGCGGCGCGGAGGGTTTGCCGACCCAGTACACGACCCACGCGAGCGCGACGGACAGGAGGATGTTGCCCACGGCGCCGGCGGCCGAGACCGCGATGCGCTTCCAGGGGGAGACCGGGGGCAGGGGTTCCTTCGTCGTTTCGTCCCCCTCCTTCGTCTCGCGCTCTCCGCCCTCCGGGTCCATCTGCGGCAGGGCGACGTAGCCGCCGAACGGGAAGGCGCCGATCTTGTAGGTGACGCCGCCGGCCTTGCGCTTCCAGAGCGCGGGGCCGAAGCCGATGGAGAAGGTCTCGACGACCATCCCGCACCAGCGGGCGACGAGGAAGTGGCCGAGCTCGTGGACGAAGATCGTCGCGCCGAAGAGCACGAGCACGATGGCCAGGGTCATGACGAAGGCGATCACGGGTTCTTCCTCAGCGCATCACGGCCGGAACGACGGGTTCCAGCACGAGTCGCACGTAAAAGTACAACACGGGGGCGGCGGGCAACAGGCTGTCGATGACATCCAGCAGGCCGCCGAGGCCGGGCAGGATCGCGCCGGAGTCCTTGACGCCCGAGGCGCGCTTGAGCAGCGACTCCGCCAGGTCGCCCAGGATGCCGACGACGCCCAGGCCCAGGCCGATCACGACCGCGTGGCCCGCCGGGATCAGGACGGGGCCCACGCGGCCGCCGAGGGCGAGGGTGAAGACCAGGCTCGCGACGACGGAGGCCGCCACCCCGCCCGCGCAGCCCTCCCAGCTCTTGGCCGGGGAGATGCGGGGGATCAGCTTGTGGCGGCCGAAGCGGCACCCGGTGAAGTAGGCGCCGGTGTCGCAGGCCTTCACGACGACGATCATGTAGAGCACCAGCAGGCGCCCGTCCGGGTCCGCGCCCCACGCCAGCAGCAGGCGGGCGAAGAAGGAGAACAGGAATCCGATGTAGACCATGCCCAGGAGGGTGCCGGCCATGGTCTCCAGGGGGCGCGCGTTGTTCTTCTGGTGGAACTGGCGCGCGAACACGACCAGGAAGGCGGCGAACAGGGCCAGCGTGAAGCCGCCCTCCGGACCGGTCGCGCCCGGGTGGAGGAACGAGAACCACGTGGCCACGATCAGCCCGCTGCCGGCCAGCGTGCCGATGACCTTGAAGTTCGGGATGCGCGCCGCGTCGAGCAGCATGTAGAACTCGCGGTGGCCGACGACGCTGACGACGAGCAGCACCGCGAGCGCGCCCCAGCCGCGCGCGAAGACCATCGCGGCCCCCAGCGCGGCGAGCAGCAGGATCCCGTTGCGAAGGCGGTCGCGCAGCATCAGCCGATGTCTCCGAACCGCCGGTGCCGGCGGCGGTACTCCGCGACGGCGGCCGCGAGATCGGCCTCGCGGAAGTCCGGCCAGAGGGTGGGGGTGAAATGGAACTCGGCGTAGGAGAGCTGCCAGAGCAGGAAGTTGCTCAGGCGCACCTCGCCGCTGGTCCGGATCATGAGGTCGGGGTCGGGGATGTCGGGCGCGTAGAGATTCGCCGCCACCGCCGCCTCGTCCACCGCGGCGGGGTCCAGCGCGCCGGCCTTCACGCGTTCGGCGATCCGCCGCGCCGCGTCGGCGATCTCGGCGCGGCCGCCGTAGCTCAGGGCCAGCACGAGGTGGCGATCGGTGAAGTGCGCGGTGGAATCCATGACGCGCTGCAGCTCCCCGCGGGCCGGCGCGGGCAGGTCGTCGAGGCGCCCGATCGCGCGCAGGCGCGTGCGGTTGGCGTGTAGTTCCTCCTCGCGGGCACGAAGAAACCGGCGGAGGAGGGCCATCAGCCCCGCGACCTCGGCCTTCGGGCGCACCCAGTTCTCGACGCTGAAGGCGTAGAGGGTGAGGTACCGAATGCCCAGGTCGCGGCAGGCGCGGAGCGCCGCGGAGATCGACTCGGCCCCCGCCTCGTGGCCGCGCAGGCGCGGCAGCCCCCGTTCGCGGGCCCAGCGTCCGTTGCCATCCATGATGATGGCCACGTGCCGCGGGCCGTCCGGGGCGGGGGAGGTCATCCGCGCGCCGCTTTCGCCGGGATCTGGATCGTGTTCTCGCGGCCGGGGCCGACGGAGAGGATCTCGACCGGAACGCCGGTCAGCGACTCGATCCGCGCGACATAGGCGCGGGCGGCCGCGGGCAGGTCGGCCAGGCCCGAGGCGCCCCGCAGCACGGCCTTCCATCCGGGATGCTCCTCGTAGACCGGGCGGCAGCGGGCGAGGACGCCGGCGTCCGCCGGGACGGTCTCGTGACGCCGGCCGTCGGCCTCGTAGGCGGTGCAGACGCGGATCGTGTCGAACCCGTCGAGCACGTCGAGCTTCGTCAGCGCCCAGGCATCAATGCCGTTCACGCGGGCCGAGTAGCGGGCGACGACCGCGTCGAACCAGCCGCAGCGGCGCGGACGGCCGGTCGTTGCGCCGAACTCGCGGCCGACGGCGCGCAGCGTCTCACCCGTCGCGTCGAGCAGCTCGGTCGGGAACGGCCCCTCGCCGACGCGCGTCGTGTAGGCCTTGAGCACCCCGATGACCTTGTCGATCCGGTTCGGCGGCACGCCCGAGCCGGTGCAGGCGCCGCCCGAGGTCGCGTTGGACGACGTCACGAAGGGATAGCTGCCGAAGTCGACGTCGAGCATCGTGCCCTGCGCGCCCTCGAACAGGATCGACTCGCCGCGGGCCATCGCTCCGTGCAGGAGGTCGACGGTGTCCGCAACGAGCGGCGCGAGTTCCTTCGCGGCGGCGACGGCGCGGCTCACGACCTCGGCGACGTCCAGCACCGGCTGGCCCTGGTGGGCGAGCCGGGCGTTGGCGTCCTCGACGCGCGCGCGGACCATGTCCGCGAAGTCCGGCAGGCACATCGCGCCGGCGCGAAGGCCCGTCCGCTGCGCCTTGTCGACGTAGGCCGGCCCGATGCCGCGCTGCGTCGTGCCGATGCGCTCGCCGTCGGAGAGCGTCCGCTCGCGCCCGGCGTCCAGCGCGCGGTGGTAGGGCAGCACGAGGTGCGCGCGGTCGCCCAGGAACAGGCGGCCCTCGACGCCGAAGCCGGCGGCCCGGACCTCGGCGATCTCGGCCAGAAGCCCGGCCGGGTCGACGACGAGGCCGTTGCCGATCACGCACTTCGTCCTCTCGCGGAAGATGCCCGACGGGACCAGGTGCAGCACGTAGCGGGTGCCGCCGATCTCCACCGTGTGGCCGGCGTTGTTGCCGCCCTGGTAGCGGACGACCCAGTCGGCCCGGTCCGTCAGGACGTCGATGACCTTGCCCTTGCCCTCATCGCCCCACTGGGCGCCGATCAAGACCGTGTTCGTTCCCGGCATGTGCTTCCTCCCGGAATCTCCAGGGTTCGGGCGTCAGGACCGGCCCGGACGCCCGGCTGCCGCGGCGCGTCCTTCCCGGCACCTGAAACCCGACGCCTGCAACCTACCTCACCCGTGCAAATCCGCGCTTCCCCGCCCGGATCACCGTGCCCGGCGCCGGCTTCACGACGGCGTTGGGGTCGTTGATCTTCTCGTCGCCGACATGGACCGCGCCCTGCTGGATCAGCCGGCGCGCCTCGCTCGTGCTCTGCGCCAGTCCCGCCTTCGCGAGCAGCGCGAAGAGCTTGATGCCCGACGCGCGCTCCGCCGCCGGGATCTCGACCTCGGGCATGTCGTCGGGGAGCTGTCCCTTCGAGAACACGCGCGCAAACTCCTCCGACGCCGCCTGGCCGGCCTCCGCGCCGTGGAAGCGCGCGACCACCGCCTTCGCGAGGTCGTCCTTCACCTTCCGCGGGCTCATCCGGCCCTCGGCGACGCCGCGGCGCAGGGCCTCGACCTCGTCGTCCGGCGTGCAGAGCACCAGCGGGAAGTAGCGCCACATCAGGCCGTCGCTGACCGACATCATCTTGCCGAAGATCTCGCGCGGCGCCTCGGACACGCCGACGTAGTTGCCCAGGCTCTTGCTCATCTTGTTGACGCCGTCCAGGCCCTCGAGCAGCGGCAGCGTCATCACGATCTGGGGATCCTGCCCAAACGACTTCTGAAGTTCGCGGCCGAGCAGGAGGTTGAAAAGCTGGTCGGTTCCGCCGAGCTCGACGTCCGCCTTCACCATGACCGAATCGTAGGCCTGGACCAGCGGGTAGAGGAACTCGACGATCGAGATCGGCTGGTTCGCGGCGTGGCGCTTGGCGAAGTCGTCGCGCGCCAGCATCTGGGCGACCGTCACGCGCGCCGCGAGGCGGATGACGTCGGCGAAGGTGACGGGCGACAGCCACTCCGAGTTGAACCGGACCTCGATGCGGTCTGGGCGCAGGACCTTGAAGACCTGCTCCTGGTAGCTCCTCGCGTTCTGCTGCACCTGCTCGGCGGAAAGCGGCTTGCGGGTCTGCGAGCGGCCCGAGGGGTCGCCGATCATCCCGGTGAAGTCGCCGATGATGAAGACGACCGTGTGGCCGAGATCCTGGAACTCGCGCAGCTTGTTGAGGCCGACGACATGCCCGAGGTGCAGGTCGGGGGCCGACGGATCCGCGCCGTACTTGATGCGGAGGGGGCGGCCCCCGGCCAGGGCGCGATCGAGCCTGGCCTCAAGCTCGGCGGGGGCGACGAAATCGACCAGCCGGCGGGAAAGGACCGCCATCTGCCGGCCAACGTCCGGGTGCATGAACCACCTCGCAAGTCGGAACGCGCCGGAGGCCCGCCCCTCCCGGCCCCGGGGGGCCGGAAGGGACGGTCACGGGCGCGTTCAGGTCTCCTCGGGCTTCTTCTGTCCGGGGTGCCATTCCTCCCCGGCTCCGCCCGCGGTGCCAAACGCCTCGTCGAGCGCGCTGGCGATGTCCACCAGATCCTCGCCCGGGCGCAGGCCCTGGAGCATCTCCTCGCTGACCACGAAGTTCTCCTCCGGAACCTGGGCGGCCTTGATGCTCAGGCCGATCTTGCGGTCCACGGAGTCGATCTTGATCACGCGGGCCTCGACCTCCTGGCCGGGCTGCAGGACGTCGCGGACCTTCTGGACCCGCTCGTCGCTGATCTGGCTGATGTGGACCAGGCCGTCGATGCCCTCGGCCAGCTCGACGAACGCGCCGAACGACGCGACCTTCGAGACCTTGCCCTTGACCATCTGGCCGATGCGGAAGCGCGACTGGATGCCGCTCCAGGGGTCCTGCTGCGCCTGCTTCAGGCCCAGGCTGATCCGCTGCTGGGTCGGATCGACCTCCAGCACCACGCACTCGACCTCGTCGCTCTTCTTGAGAACCTCCGAGGGGTGGTTGACCTTCCGCGTCCACGACATGTCGGAGACGTGGATCATGCCGTCCATGCCCGGCTCGATCTCGACGAAGGCGCCGTAGGTCGTGAAGTTGCGGACCTTGCCCTTCACGCGCGAGCCGATCGGGTAGCGGTCCAGGACCGTGTCCCACGGGTTCGCCTCGGTCTGGCGGATGCCCAGCGAGATCTTCTGCTCCTCGGCGTTGACGGCCAGCACGATCGCGTCGACCTCGTCGCCGACGTTGAGCACGTCGGAGGCCTTCGCCACGCGCTTCGTCCACGACATCTCGGAGACGTGCACCAGGCCCTCGACGCCCGGCTCGATCTCGACGAACGCGCCGTAGGGGACGAGGCTGACGACCTTGCCGTGGATGCGGGAGTTGACCGGATAGCGGCCTTCGATCCCGTCCCAGGGATTGCCGCTCCGCTGCTTCAGGCCCAGCGAGATGCGCTCCTTCTCCAGGTCGACGTCCAGGACGACGACCTCGAGCTCCTGGCCCACGCTCACCATCTCCGACGGGTGGTTCAGGCGGCCCCACGACATGTCCGTGATGTGGAGGAGGCCGTCCATGCCCTGCAGGTCGATGAACGCGCCGAACTCCGTGATGTTCTTGACCATGCCCTTGCGGACCTGGCCGGCCCGGATGTCGCGCAGAAGCTCGCGGCGCGCCTCGCGGCGGCGGTCTTCCATGAGCTCGCGGCGCGAGAGAACGACGTTGCGGCGCTCCTTGTTGATCTTGATGATCTTGAACTCGAGCGTCTGGCCGACCAGCTCGTCCGGGTTGCGGACGGGCGTGATGTCCACCTGCGAGCCGGGGAGGAAGGCGTCGACGCCGATGTCGATGATCAGGCCGCCCTTGACGCGCCCCTTGACCTCGCCCGGGATCGTGCTGCCCTCGGAGCAGTTGTTGACGACGTTCTCCCACTTGCGCTGCTGCTCGGCGCGGGTCTTGCTGAGGCAGACCATGCCCTCGTCGTCTTCCAGCTTCTCGATCAGGACCTCGAACTGGTCGCCAGGCTGCACCTGCGATGTGTCGCCCCGGAACTCGGAGGCCGGCAGGGTGCCCTCGGACTTGTAGCCGATATCGACCAGCACTTCGTTCGGACGGACCTCGATCACGCGGCCGGTGACGATGGAGCTCTCCGCGAAATCACGGAGCGTGTCCTCGTACATCTTCGCCAGTGCCGCCTGCTCGTCGCCCGCGCCCTTCGGAGCCTTGTCCGAATGGGCCTTGGTTACGGTTTTCTTTGCCATGGTTTCTCTAATCCCTTTCCCGGACGCCAAACCGCTGCACACGCAGCCGGGAAAGACGTCCCCCGATTTCCCGCAAAACGCACCACATTATCACGTCACCACCACGCCGGGCAACCTGAAATCCTCTGTTCATAAACTACTTTCAGTCAAGCTATTCTGCTTGCCGGGCCGCACCCGGGTGGGCGCTCCCCGGTCCGGGGCCCGGGGAGAGGTGGTCGTCGAACGGCGGCCGACGGGTGCGAACGGAAGGACCGGGGGCGGCGGCCGGCGGGCGCCGCCGCCCGGAATCCGCTTGCCGACCGTCCGTGCCGGGCGCAGCATCCGGTCCATGGACGCGAGGGCGCCACGGCTGACGGCCGGCAAGAGGGCGGGAGGACGGACATGGGCGGGTTGACACGGACGCGCGCGCGCACGGGTGTCGGATTCCGGGGGCTGTTCCTGGCGCTGCTTCCGCTCGTCCCCGGGGCGGCCTCCGGCGCCGGGTCGCCGCCGCCGCCCGAGGCCCGGATGCACGTCTATCTTCTCCTCGGCCAGTCCAACATGGCGGGGCGGGGACTCCTGAACGAGACGAACCGGCTCCCGGCCGACCGCGTGCTCAAGTTCACCGCCGACAACCGGTGGGCCCCGGCCGTGGAGCCGCTCCATTTCGACAAGCCCACCATGGTCGGCGCCGGGCTCGGTATGAGCTTCGCACGCGCGATGGCCGACGCCGACCCGTCCGTCACGATCGGCCTCGTGCCCTGCGCCGTCGGCGGGACGCCGCTCGACCGGTGGATGAAGGGCGCCGACCTGTACGAGGCGGCGCTGGTCCGGGCGCGGCTCGCGCTGAAGGACGGCACGCTGAAGGGCATCCTGTGGCACCAGGGCGAGGGCGACGCGGGCACCGAGGAGAAGGCGCGAAGCTACGCGGCGCGCCTCGCGCGGATGGTGACCGACCTGCGCGCCGACCTCGGCGCGGGCGACGTCCCGTTCGTCGCGGGCAAGCTTGGCGAGTTCGCCCCGAGGCCTTCGAACAGCGGCACGCCGTCCCTGCGGCCCATCGTCAACGAGCAGATCGCCACGATCGGCCGCCTCATCCCCCGCGCCGCCGCCGTCGAGTCCGCCGGACTGACGGACAAGGGCGACGGCACGCACTTCGACACGCCTGCGCTGCGCGAGTTCGGCCTGCGGTACGCCAAGGCGATGCAGGCGCTGAGATAGGGAGGCAACCATGAAGAGGTTTCTTGCGCTGATCCTGATGGTCGCCCTTGGGAGGGCCTCCGTGTCCGCCGCGGACCTCCGCGCCGGCGCGGCCGCGGTGGACATCACGCCGACGAACCTGCCGGTGCTGGTCAACGGCGGGTTCCTGAGCCGCTCCGTGGACAAGGTCCGCTCGCCGCTGCACGCCCGGGCGCTGGTGCTCGACGACGGCCGCACGCGCGTCGCGCTCGTCGTGGTCGACACCTGCATCATGGGCCGCCCGCTGATCGACGAGGCCAAGGCGCTCGCCGCGAAGGCAACCGGCATTCCCGCGGACCACATCCTCGTCTCCGCGACGCACACGCACACCGCGCCCTCCGTCTTCGCATGCCTGGGCACCGAGGCGGACGAGGCCTACGTGCCGTACCTGCGCGCGCGGATCGCGGACGCCGTCGCCGCGGCGCAGGCCGCGCTGGAGCCGGCGGAGGCGGGCTTCGCGCGGACCGACGCCGGCGCGTTCACGGCGGTGCGGCGCTGGATCCGCCGGTCCGACCGCGTCGCCGACGACCCGTTCAGCAACCGGACCGTCCGCGCGAACATGCACGCGGCGAAGAACTGGGACGATGTGACGGGTCCGTCCGGCCCCGAGGACCCCGAGCTGTCCATGATCTCGATCCGCGCGCGCGACGGGCGCCCGCTCGCGGTGCTCGCCAACTTCTCGATGCACTACTTCGGGGACCAGGACCTGAGCGCGGACTACTTCGGTCTCTTTTGCGAGGGGCTCCGGCGGCGGCTGGCGCCGGAGGCCGCGCCCGGGAAGGCGCCGTTCGTCGGCATCCTGTCCCACGGCTGCAGCGGCGACATCTGGCGATGCGACTACCTAAAGCCCGAGGCGGAGCGGGATCCGTGGAAGGACATCGCGAAGTACGCCGACGGCCTGCTCGACCTGGCCGTTGCGGCGCTCAAGGACGTGCGCTATCGCGGCGACGCGGACCTCGCGATGGCGGAGCGCCGCATGATGTTGAACTACCGCGTGCCGGACCGGCAGCGGCTGGAATGGGCCCAGCGCGTCGCCGCGCCGCTGACCAACCGCCTGCCGAAGACGCAGTCGGAGGTCTACGCGCGGGAGCAGATGATCCTGCACGAGTGGCAGCGGACGGAAATCGTGCTGCAGGCGCTGCGGATCGGCGATGTCGCCGTCGCGGCCACGCCGTGCGAGACCTATGCGATCACGGGCCTGAAGATCAAGACGGCGAGCCCGCTGCCGCAGTGCATGGTGATTGAGCTCGCGAACGGCGGGGACGGCTACATCCCGCCGCCGGAACAGCATCTCCTCGGCGGCTACAATACGTGGCCCGCGCGCAGCGCCGGGCTCGAGGTCGGCGCCGAGCCGCGGATCGCCGAGGCGCTGATCGCGTTGCTGGAGACCGTTTGCGCGAAGCCGCGCCGCGCGGCCGCGGTGTCCGATGGACCGGCCGTCCGCGCGGTCCTGCGCGCGGAGCCCGCCGCCTACTGGCGGCTCGACGAGTCCGCCGGCCCGCACGCGGCCGACGCGACCGGACGCGGCCGCGATGCGGCCTACGAACCGGCGGTCGCGTACTTCCTCGATGGCCCGGCGGCGCCGGACTTCTGCGGCGCGGGCGCGGTCAACCGCGCGCCGCATTTCGCCGGCGGCCGGCTCCGCGCGCGGCTGGATGGCATCGGCGACCGTTACTCCGTGTCGCTGTGGTTGTGGAACGGCATGCCCAACGAGGGGCGCGGCGTTGCGGGCTGGCTCGTCTCGCGCGGTCCGGACCAAGGCCTCGGTGCCCGCGGCGACCACCTCGGCGTCGGCGGCACCAACGGTGCGCCGGGGCGGCTGGTGTTCCTCCACGGCGACAACGCGCCCGCCGCGGTCGCCGGCACGACGGTGATCCCGCGGTGGACGTGGCATCACGTCGCCCTCGTGCGCGACGGCGCGGCGGTGCGGGTCTACCTGGACGGGAAGCCCGAAATCGACACGAAGGCCGCCGGCGCGTCCGGCCCCGGGGGGTTCTTCTTCGGCGGCCGCAGCGACGGCGACAGCGGTTGGGAAGGCCGCCTCGACGAGATCGCCGTCTTCGACCGGGCCCTGTCGTCGCGCGAGATCCGGTCCCTTGCATCACCCTGAACGTCGTCGGCGAGGGAGCGGAGCATGAGACGGATCCTGGTTGCCGGGGTGGCGGCCCTGGGCGCGATCGCGGTCCGGGCGGGCGACGGTGCCCCCGCGGCGCGATGGACGATGGCGTCTGTTGAGGACGGCCGGCTCCAGGACGCGCGCGGCCGGCATCACGGCCGGGTTCACGGCACGTTGCGCGCCGCGCCGGGCGCCGAGGGCGGCGCGCTGGCGTTCGACGGATCGACCACGCTCGCCGCTGTTCCGGCCGCGCCGGAGTTGAGCATCGGACGCGGGCCGTTCACCGTCGCGGCCTGGGTGAACACCCACGCGCCCGCCGGGGCGCAGCGGATGATCGTGGCGAAGAACGACTACCAGGCCGGCCGCCGCGAGTGGGGCCTGATGCTTGATGCGGACGGACGGTTCCGGTTCTACGCCCGGGGCGACGGGTGGAAGACGATATCGGGGACGACGGTTCCGAAGCCCGGCGAGTGGCACCATGTCGCCGTGTCGATCGAAGGCGGGCGCGGCCGGCTCTACGTCGACGGGAAGCCGGAGGGCGGGGGGGATGTCCCCGCGGAGGTCGTGGCGACGGAGGCCCCGCTCTCGCTGGGCGGGGTCCGCAGCGGCGGCCGCCTCACCCAGGAGTTCCACGGCGCGCTGGACGAGGTCGCGCTGTACCGCGCCGCGCTTGCGCCGGCGGCGATCGCATCGTTGGCGGATCGCCGTCCGCCGCCCCACAAGGTCGAGCCGCCGGCGCCGCCGGCCGCGCTGTGGGAGGGCGGGGCGCTGCCGAGGGCCGCCGACGCGACCGCGCTGCCGGGCGTCCGTTTCCGCATCATCAAGCCCTACGAGTTCGGCCGCGACGGCTACCGCTTCCTGCACGGCGTGGCGCTGGCGTGGCACAAGGGGCGGCTCTACGCGTCGTTCGGCCACAACCGGGGCGGGGAGAACACCGACACCGAGGAGGCGCGCGTCCGCATCAGCGACGACGGTGGCGCTACGTGGGGGCCGGCCGCGACGATCGATCCCGGCGACGAACCGGGCGTCGGCGTCAGCCACGGCGTGTTCCTGTCGCACGCCGGCCGCCTGTGGGCCTTCCACGGCGCGTACACGGGCATCATGAAGGACGTCCATGCGCGCGCGTACGTGCTGAACGAGACGGACGGGACGTGGGAGCGCAGGGGCACGGTGGTCGGCGGCGGCTTCTGGCCGCTCGGCGAACCGGTGCGGATGGACGACGGCAACTGGATCATGGCCGGCATCCGGGTGGGCGACGGCGACCCCGCGGCCGTGGCGATCAGCCGCGGCGACGGTTTCACCACGTGGGATCTCGTGGTGATCCCGAAGCCCGCGGGGCTGAAGATGTGGGGCGAGTCCGCCGTGATCGTCGACGGGAAGCGGTTGATGAACATCGCGCGCTGTGACGGGAAGCAGCCTGTCGCGCTCGTCGCCTTCAGCGAGGACTACGGCCGCACGTGGACCGAGTCGCGCCCCTCGAACCTCCCGATGGCCGCGAGCAAGCCCTGCGCCGGCACTCTGAGCACTGGACAGCGCTTCCTGATCTGCTCGACGACGTCCGACGGCGGCAACCGGCGGTCGCCGTTGACGATCGCGCTGTCGCGGCCGGGGGAGACGACGTTCTCGGAGGTCTTCGTGATCCGTCACGCCGTCTTCCCCGAAGGCCCCGGGGAGTCGCACGAGCGGGTGTCGCTGGCCTACCCCTGCGCGGTTGAGCACGACGGGAAGCTCTACGTCGGCTACTCCAACTCCGGCGGCGGCGTCGGCCGCGTCGGGGAGGGGCGCGAACTGTGGAACAACAACAGCGCCGAACTGGCGGTGATCCCGGTCGCGGCGCTGGCGGACACCGCCGCCCCGGCCGCGAACCACGCGCTGCTCGACGCGCTCGAATCGCCGGGGCTGTTCCGCGGCGACGAGTCGAAGGGCTGCCGCGATCCGATGCTGCTCCGCCACGACGGCGCCCTCCCCATGTTCTTCACGGCCGGCGAGCACGCGACGAAGGCCGTCCACCCGCACCTCGCGAGGCGCACAAGCCGCGACCTGCGGACCTGGAGCCGGCCTCGGGCGAGGTAGGCGCCGCCGCGGACCGGCCAGGGGCGGACGGGAGTGTCTGCCCCACGCTTTCTCCGATCAATGTTCCTGGAGGGGCGAGCTACCGCGAGCCCGGACCTTGCGTTCACACGAGCCCCTCGTTCCGGCCTCGCATGGCTCAGCCCTCCAACCGCACCGGCGGCGCGCGGGCGCATTGCCGCGAGGGGCGGCCGCGGCTACAGTCGGCCGGACGGCGTTGATTCGTCCGGACGGACGGCGAGGAAGCGGGGAGGATACGATGAGCATGCACTTCAGGCAGATTCGAAGCTGGGCGGTGGCCGTGGCGGCGGGGGCGCTGACGACGGCCTCGGGGGCCGCGGACCCGCTGGAGGACGCCTTCCGCGCGCCGCCGCAGGAGGCCCGCTCGCTGACGTGGTGGCACTGGCTGAACGGCAGCATCACCCAAGAGGGCATCACGCGCGACCTCGAGTCGATGAAGCGCGCCGGCCTCGGCGGCTGCTACCTCTTCAACTGCGGCGGCAAGTACCCCGAGGGCGACGTCCGGTTCATGCAGCCGAAGTGGCTCGATGCGATGGACCACACGATCCGCGAGGCGGAGCGCCTCGGCCTGAAGTTCGGCATCCACAACTGTGACGGCTTCTCCCAGAGCGGCGGCCCGTGGATCACGCCCGAGACCTCGATGAAGGAACTGGCATGGACCGCGACCGACGCGGAGGGAGGCAAGGCGTTCAACGCAATCCTCCCGCCGCCGGAGGCGAAGGAGGGCTTCTACCGCGACATCGCGGTCGTCGCGTTCCCGCTGCCCGCGGGCGGCCCGCTCACCGGCGCGACACTCGGCGGCTCATTGCCGGCGGCCGAGGTGAAGAAGCTGGCCGACGGCGATCCCGCCACGCAGGCCGTGGTCCCCGTGCCGACCGGAGAGTCGGTCATCGACTTCACGTTCGCAGGGCCGCAGGTGGTCCGGTCGCTGACGGTCCGCAACTGCGCCCCGCACCGGTGGGAGGAGGACTTCCCGCTGCGGCTGGAGGTCTCGGACGACGGCAAGGCCTTCCGCCCCGTCGGCGGATTCACGATCAACTGGGACTTCCAAGGCGGCGCCGGGGCCACGGCCGCGTTCCCCGATACGACCGGCCGCGTGTTTCGCGTCGCGTTCAAGAATCCGCTGGCCGTCCGGATCGGCGAACTCGAACTCAGCAGTGCGGCCAAGGCGCACTTCGCCGAGGCCAAGGCGGCCTTGCTGCGCAGTCGCGGTCATGGGGCCGAGACGCGCCATCACCGCGCCTTTGAGGGCCCGGACCGCAGCCGTGCGCTGCCCGCGGGATTCGTCGTGGCCCCCGGCTCCGTCCGCGACCTCACGAAGCGGATGGCGGCCGATGGCCGTTTGACGTGGGACGTCCCCGCCGGACGCTGGCGCATCCTGCGGATCGGCTACACGAGCAACGGCCACTACGTTGCGCCGGCGACCCCGGAGGGCCGCGGTCTCGAATGCGACAAGCTCGATCCGGCGGCGGTGCGATTCCACCTGGACCAGTACGTCGGCAAGCTCCTCGCGCGCGCCGGGGCCGCGGCGGGGAAGACCTTCGTCGCGGTCGAGATCGACAGCTGGGAGTGCGGGATCCAGAACTGGACCGCCGGCTTCGAGGGCCGCTTCCGCGATCGCGCCGGCTACGACCTGCTGCCGTGGATGCCCGCCCTGCTCGAAGGCTGGATCATCGGCGACGCCGACCGGACCGACCGCGCCCTGTGGGACTGGCGGCGTTTCCTCGCCGACCAGTTCTCGGAGTCCTACTTCGCGGTCGCGGCGGACTACCTCAAGGGGAAGGGCATCACCTACGTCGGCGAGTCGACGGGACGCCAGCAGTACCTTTACGACGTCGCCTACATCCGCAACAGCGACGTGACGATGGGCGAATTCTGGCTGGATTCCGGGGCGGGCCAGGGTGTGCGCGTCGACAACAAGGTCGCCTCCTCCGTCGCCCATGTGGCGGGGAAGCGGATCGTTGCCTCGGAATCCTACACCGCGAGCCCCGGGGCCGCGCGCTGGCAGAACCACCCGTTCAGCCTCAAGGCGGAGGGCGACCGCGCCTTCTGCGCCGGCGTGAACCAGTTCGTCTTCCACACCTTCGCGCACCAGCCCTACGAGGCGACGGGGCCGGGGTTCACGTTCTTCTTCTGGGGTCTCAACTTCAACCGCGGCAACACGTGGTGGGAGACCGGGGCGCCGGCGTGGATGGACTACCTCGCCCGCTGCAACCACATGCTCCGGCAGGGCCGGCAGGTCTGCGACGTGCTCTGGTTCGTCGGCGAGGATGTGCCCAACCGCATCGCGTGGCGCGACGAACTGCGGCCGGTCCTGCCCGCGGGATACGACTTCGACGGCTGCGACGTGCGCGCGCTGATGGAGGCCGGCGTGCGCGACGGCCGGATCGTGCTGCCGTCCGGCGCGGAGTACCGCGTGCTGCTGCTGCCCCATCTCGCGACGATGCGCCCGGCGGTGGCGGCGAAGGTGCTCGGGCTCGTGAAGGCCGGTGCGACCGTGCTGGCGCCGCGGCGTCCGGCGCAGTCACCGTCGCTGCGCGATCTGGGCGCGGGCGACGCGGCCGTCCGCAAGGCGATGGATGAACTGTGGGGCGGCGCCGGCGCGGCGGAGGCGGACCGGACGGTCGGCGGGGGACGCTTCTTCGCGGGGCTGTCGTTCGAGGACGTGTTCAAGCGGATCGGCCTGGCGTCCGACTTCGAGTGCCGTGCGGAGGCGAAGGACGCCGAGGTGCTGTACGTCCACCGGCGCGACGGCGGAACCGACGCGTGGTTCCTGTCCAACCAGCTTGCCCGCCCCGAGGAGATCGAGGCGGTCTTCCGCGCGGACGGCCGCGCCCCGGAGTTCTGGGATGCCGCGACCGGGGCCATCACGCGGCCCGGCGTCTTCCGTGTCGCGCCCGACGGCCGCGTCACCGTGCCGATGCGCATGGAGGCGAACGGTTCGGTTTTCGTCGTCTTCCGCGGCCCGCCCCCGACGCCGCATGCCGTCGGGCTGGCCGGCGACGCGCCGGCGAAGGCGGCGCCTTCGACCGCTCCCGTTCCCCCCGCCGGGCTCAAGGGGGCGGCGCGGACGTTCACGCTCGCGGTGTGGGTGAAGCCGTCCGACGAGATTCCGCTGCCGCCGGAGCGGAAGGCGGAGATCGCCTTCCAGAAACAGAACTGGGCGATCTTCCCGCCGCAGGGCCAGGCGGAGTTCGGCGACGGGCACGCGGGTGCGGGCATCGCCGCGGGCCGCAACGGCGTCGTTGTCTTCGAACACGGCGCCCGCTACGCGCCGGCCGTGATCACGCTTCCGTTCGACCTCACAGAGCGCGCTCACGTTGCGGTGGTCTACCGCGACGGCGTGCCGTCGCTCTACGTCAACGGCCGCGAGGCGCGCTCGGGAAAGAAGGGCCCCCACGTCGTGCACGCCGCCTTCGCGGGCGGCCAGGCCTTCCGCGGCGAGCGTTCCGCGCCGCTCCTGTTCGACCGCGCGCTGACGGCGGCCGAGATCGCGGCCCTGGCCGACGCCCCGGCGCTGCCGTCCACCGCCCCCGCGCCGGTCGCGCTGGAGCGGGAGGCCGGCGGCCGGCTCGTCGCCCGCTTCCGCGAGGCGGCCGACCGGACCGTGACGTTCTCCGGCGGAGAGGAAGTTCCGTTGAAGGCGCCGGCGCTGCCCGCGCCCGTGACGCTCGAAGGCCCGTGGCAGGTGGCGTTCCCGCCGAACCTCGGCGCGCCGGCATCGGCGGTCTTCGAGAAGCTCGTTTCGTGGCCGGACCGTCCGGAGGCCGGCATCCGCTTCTTCTCCGGCACGGCGACCTATGCGAAGGACTTCGACCTTCCGGCGGATATCTTCAGTGCGGGCCGCGAGCTGTTCCTCGACCTCGGATCCGTCGAGGTCATCGCGTGCGTCAGGCTCAACGGGAAGGACCTGCCGGCGCTCTGGAAGCCGCCGTTCCGCGTGAACGTCGATGGCGTTGCGAAGCCCGGCGCGAACCGGATCGAAGTGCGGGTGACCAATCTGTGGCCCAACCGGATGATCGGCGACGCGGCTCTGCCGGACGACATGGAGTGGCAGGGCGGGGGGAAGGGGAACGTGCTGGCGGCGAAATGGCCCGAGTGGCTCGTGAAGGGCCAGCCGCGGGCGTCCGGGCGCATCGCGTTCTGCACGCGCGGCAGCGTCTACGGGACGGACGATCCGCTTCTGCCCTCCGGCCTCCTCGGTCCCGTCCGCATCTGCCCCGAGGCCGTCGTGCCGGTCGCACCGGCCAGGTAGGTCTTACATCCGATGATGCGATCGCACCACCGGATGTAAGACCCCGGAGGGCGGCGTCCAGGGGTTGGAAGCCGGAATGCGGGGTGGTTCCGAAGGTTGGAAGCCCCGCCGGCCGGACCTGCTGGAGGGCGCGTTCCGCAAGGCGCCTGATGGGCAACCGTGAACCGGTCCCTTGCCGTTCTTCCCGCACTCTGGATCGTCGCCGCCCCGTGCAACCCCGCCGCTCGGGCAGCCGCAGGGCCGTGGCCTGCGGTGCCGTGGCCCCTGCGATCGCCGCGGTGCGCCACGTCGTAGCCGTGGCGCCACCCGGGAGCAAAGCACGAAACCGGAACCAGGATTCCGTTCCTCCCTCCCCCGGTCTTCCTCCCTCGCCGGCGAGTTGGATGTTGGATTGCCTTTCGTGGTCCCGCGCCTATCCTTCACCTTCACGGTCCGGCCGCATGACGGGGCCGGCCGGGATCGAGGTGCATGATGAAGCTGACGAGCCTGGCCCTGACGCTGACCCTTCTCGCCGGAGCGGCGGCCGCCGCGCCGAAGCCGAACGTGATCTTCATCCTCGCCGACGACATGGGCTTCTCCGATGCCGGCTGCTACGGCGGCGAGATCGCGACGCCCAACCTCGACGGACTCGCGAAGAACGGCCTGCGGTTCACGCAGTTCTACAACACCGCCCGCTGCTGGCCCTCGCGCGGCGCGCTGATGACCGGCTACTACGCGCAGCAGATCCGCCGCGACGCGATGCCGGGCGCGCAGGGCGGCGGACAGGGCATCCGGCCGGCGTGGGCGCCGCTGCTGTCGGAGATGCTCAAGCCTCACGGCTACCGGTCCTATCATTCCGGCAAGTGGCACATCGACGGCGACCCGCTGAAGAACGGCTTCGAGCACTCCTACCAGATCGAGGGCGGCCAGAACGCCTATTTCAAGGCCTCGGGCGTGTCGGAGGACGGCGCGCCGCTGGCCGACCGCGACGGCTTCTACGTGACCATCGGCACGGCGGACCACGCCGTGCGCTGTCTGAAGGAGCACGCGGAGAAGCATGCGGGCGAGCCGTTCTTCGAGTACCTCGCCTTCATCGCCCCGCACTTTCCGCTGCATGCGCTGCCGGAGGACATCGAGCGGTACAACGGCCGCTACGCCGCGGGCTGGGACGCGATGCGCGAGGCCCGCTACGCGCGCATGAAGGACATGGGCCTCGTCACCACGCCGCTCGCGCCGATCCAGCGCGATGTCGGTCCGCCCTACCATTTCCCCGACGCGCTCGCGAAGCTCGGCGCGGGCGAGGTGAACCGTCCGCTGCCCTGGCCCGACCTGACCGCGGAGCAGCAGGCGTTCCAGGCGACCAAGATGTCCATCCACGCCGCGATGATCGACCGCATGGACCGCGAGATCGGCCGCGTGCTCGACCAAGTCCGCGCGATGGGCGCGTGGGACAACACGCTGGTCTTCTTCGCCTCCGACAACGGCGCGAGCGCCGAGATCATGGTCCGCGGCGGAGGCCACGATCCCAAGGCCCCGCCGGGCTCCGCCGCGACCTATCTGTGTCTCGGCCCCGGCTTCTCCGGTGCGGCGAACACGCCGCTCCGCCGCCACAAGACCTGGGTCCACGAAGGCGGCATCTCGACGCCGCTGATCGCGCACTGGCCGGCCGGCATCGCCGCGCGCGGCGAGCTGCGCCACACGCCCGCGCACCTCATCGACATCGCGCCGACGGTCCTCGAACTGGCCGGGGCGACGCCCCCGGCGGAGTGGGGCGGCAAGCCGGCCCCCGCGCGGCCGGGCCGCAGCCTGGTGCCGGTCTTCAAGGCCGACGGCAAGCCGCTGCACGAGGATCTCTGGTGGTGCCACGAAGGCCACCGCGCGCTGCGCGCCGGCGACTGGAAGATCGTCGCGCTCAAGGACGGCGAGTGGGAACTCTTCAACCTCGCCGCCGACCGCGCCGAGACCTCGAACCTCGCCACGAAACATCCGGAGCGCGTCCGCGAGATGGCCGCCCGCTGGGAGGCCCTCACCGCGGAGTTCCGGGAGCAGGCCCTCAAGGACGCCCCGCCGCCGCAGCCCAAGAAGGCGAAGGGCAAGAAGCCGGCGGCGGAGTAGGGCCGCGGTCGGGCGGGCGCATGATCCGGGACGCAATCATCATCCCGTTGATCGCCCTGGATTCCGCGAGATCGAACGGGGAAGCGGGGCGGCTCGTCGCCCGTACTTCGATGTTGGATGTTCGGTGTTCGGCGTTCGACGTTCACTTCAGGTACTGCTGCAGCAACGTGAGCATCGCGCGGTCGAGCTGGTGGCCGTTCCAATCCTCGTAGGCGACGTCGGCGCGGCCGCTGTCGAGGATGCCGAAGCTGCCGCGGAAGTTCCACAGCGCCCAGCCCATGTCGGCGCCCTTCCACAACTCGAGCCAGCTCTTCATCCATGCCAGCGTCACCGCGTGCGGGGTCTTGTTGTAGCAGCCCCACTCGCCGACGAAGACCTGCTCGCCCTTCGCGGCGATGTCGCGCCAGGGCTGGAGGTAGGCGACAAGCGTCGCGTCGTCGCGCTCGCCGGGCGGCGGCAGGATGCGGCCGTCGGGCGCGACGCGCCACGCCGACTGCTTCCGCCCCCACGAGGTGTCCGTGCCCGCGGTCCGCCGCGTGCCGTCGGGCAGGCGGATCGTCACCTCTCGGAACGTGACCCAGTCCCCCGCGACCGCGCGGATCGCCAGCCGGCCGGCGGCGGCCGGCAGCCGCGCGTCGAATCGTGCGCCGCGCCGCGCCTCGTAGATCCGGTACTTCGGCTCTTTCGGCGAGCGCGTCCATTCGTTCGTCTGCGCCGCGGGGTCGAGCGCGCGCCGCGCGATCTCCGCCCCGCCCGCCTCGGCGGCCAGCTCCATGCTCCCGCTCATGCGGTCGAGAGTGAGCGAAACCGTGGTGCCGGCGGGGAGGGCACCCTCGAGGACGAGGTCGGAGGCGAACTCCTTCTTCACCGGCCCGTAGAGGTAGCCGCCCACCTTCACATCGGGCCACGCCGGCTCGGGCCACTTGTCGGACCCCTTCGCCCAGCTCGCCCGGTAGTGCGAGATGCCGCCCGGATGGTAGCCGCGCGTCGCCTGCACGACGTTCGAGTACTTCATGAACTCCGGCAGCGGCTCGCGGCCGACGTTGAGGCCGTCGACGACGATCAGGCGGTCGGGATCGGCGGCCTGGATCGTCTCGATCGCGCGGCAGAAGACGCGCAGGTAGTCCTCGCGCGTCGTGCGCGCCGGCTCGTTGAGCAGGTTGAAGCTCAGGCGCGACGACGGCACGCCCTTGTAGCGCTGCGCGAACATCCGCCAGTGCGCGGCGAAGAGGTCCAGCGTCGCCGCGTTCGTCCACAGGCACGACGGCTCCTCCGGCGGGTTGATGCAGAAGCCCGGCGCGCGGTGGAGGTTGAGGCAGACGTGGATGCCGTGGCGCCGGCCGAACTCGACCGCCTCGTCGACTTCCTTCAGGACCTCCTCGCGGAACGCCAGCGAATCGTGCGCCGGCGTGTAGCAGAGGTAATCCATCGGCAGCCGCACGAAGTTGAAGCCCAGTTCGCGGATCCAGCGGAAGTCGTCCTCGACGAACCGCTCGTTCTTCGCCGCCTTGAACTTCTCCAGCAGGTTGAACCCGCGCCATTTCGTGACGTCGACCGGCTCTGCCCCGCGGGCGGGGCCTCCGGTCAGCACAACAAGGGCGGCGGCGAGCACGGCGGCGCGGAGCAGGGTCGTCTTCATGCGCCCATCAAAGCCGCACGGCGCGCCGGAGGCAAGCCGCGGCGGGTGGTAGGTGGCAGGTGTCAGGTGTCGAGTGGCGAGTGGCGGGCGCGGGCCCGGGGAGGACGGCGTCGAACACCGAACATCCAACGGTGGAACGCTACGCCCACGAAGGCCGGGCCGGAACCCAGGGCCGAGCGCAGGGTGATGAAGGGGCGAGCTACCGCGAGCCCGAACCGTGCGCCTCCGTGGACCCGTCGCTCCGGCCTCGCATCGCTCGGCCCTCCATTCTCATCCGGTCGACGCCGTCCGCCTCGCCCCCGCCCCCCGTCCCTCCGAACTTGAAACCTGAAACTTGAAACCCGAGACTCCCCCCAACAGCGGAGGCGGATCATGCGCGTGCGTTCGATGGTGGCGGGGCTCGGGCTTTGCGCGGCGGCGGCGATGGCGGCGCCGGAGCGTCCGAACATCGTGTTCGTGATGGCCGACGACGTCGGCTGGGGCGACTTCCAGTGTTACAGCGCGAAGAGCCGGGTGCCGTCGCCTGCGATCGACCGGCTCGCGCGCGACGGCGTGCGCTTCACCGACGCGCACACCGCCGCGGCGCTCTGCGCGCCGACGCGCTACACCGTCGCCACCGGCAACTACACGTGGCGCGGCCGGATGCCCGGCGGCACCTGGGGCTGGAACCAGACGCCGCAGTTCCTCGACGGCCAGAAGACCGTCGGCCACCTGCTGAAGGAGGCGGGTTACCGCACCGGGCTCTTCGGCAAGCTGCACTACGGCGGTGCGTTCGAGGCGGGGGCGGACGGCAAGCCCGACTTCACGAAGCCGATGAAGACGGGGCCGGTCCAATGGGGATTCGACACGTCCTGCGTGCTGCTCGGCGGGCACCAGGCGCCGCCCTTCATGTTCTTCGAGAACAACCGGGTCCTTGGCGATGCTTCGAAGGTCACGCAGCTCGCGGCCGGCCCGCTCAACGGCGGCGTCGTGCCGGTGTCCGGGCCGGGCCTGCCGGACTGGGACAGCCGCGCGGTCGGCCAGACGCTCGTGGACAAGGTCGTCGCCTTCATCGACGGCGCGAAGGGGACGCCGTTCTACGTGCATCTCTCGACCGACGGCGCGCACGGTCCCTACACGCCGCCGGATGCGATCGGCGGGACGCCGGTGAAGGGTGTGACGAAGATGACGCCGCACACGGACATGGTCCACGAGGTCGATGTCGTCGTCGGCCGGCTCGTGGAGGCCCTGGAGAAGCGCGGTCTGCTCGAGTCCACGCTGATCGTCGTCACCAGCGACAACGGCGGGATTCCGTCCGACCGCAAGGACCACGGCCACGACGCGGTCGGCGGGCTGCGCGGCTCGAAGTCCTACATCTGGGAGGGCGGGCACCGCGTGCCGTTCGTCGCGTGCTGGAAGGGCCACACGCCCGCCGGCGCGGTGAGCCGGCAACTCGTCGGCACGCTCGACATCGTTCCGACCTTCGTCGAGCTGGCCGGCGGGAAGGCCGCGGCGGACCAGATGCTCGACAGCGTGAGCCTTGTCCCCGTGCTGCTGGGCAAGCAGCCGGAGGACAAGCCGCTGCGGCAGACGCTGCTGATCCAGAGCAGCCCCGGCCGCGACGCGTTCACCGAGAACGACCCCGACGGCACGAAGCCCGAGGGCCTCAAGAAGGGCGCGGGCGGAAAGGGCAAGGCGAAGGGCGGCGGGAAGCGGACGGTGGCCGAGGCGCAGGCGGCGAAGAACCGTGAATGGAACCAGGCGGCGAAGAAGGGCGAGACGTCGGGCAGCGACGGCATGGCGCACGCCTTGCGCGAAGGCCCGTGGAAGCTGGTGCTCGATATCGCGAACGACAAGCCGGCCGCGCTCTACAACCTCGACGACGACCTGACCGAGCAGAAGAACCTGCTCGCCGATCCGGCGCAGGCCGACCGCGTCGCGCGGATGGAGAAGCTCTACCGCGAGATCCGCGCCTCGAAGCGCAGCACCGCCGCGCCGTGACATGGCGGAGTCGTGGATCCAGGAATCCGGGGGCGGCGTGGTGCTGAGCCTGCACGTGGCGCCCCGCGCGAAGCGGACGGAGGTCGCCGGGCTGCACGGTGCGGCGCTCAAGGTGCGGCTGGCCGCGCCGCCGGTGGACGACAGGGCCAATCGCGAACTGCTCCGCTTCGTTGCCGGCCGCCTCGGCGTTCCGAACTCCGCCGTCGACCTCGTCTCGGGCCAGACCTCGCGCGAAAAGCGCGTTGCGGTTGCGGGGGTGACCGCGGATCACGCCGCGTGCTGGCTGAGGTGAGAGGGCCGTGGGGACGTGGGGACGTGGGGGAGTGTGGCAGTGTGGCGGTGGGGCGGTGGGGCAGTGGGGCGGTGTGGCAGTGTGGCGGTGTGCGGCGGGGCCGTGTGGCCGTGGGGCCGTGTGGG
>VGWF01000066.1 GCA_016873715.1 Lentisphaerota bacterium
GGTCTACCTCAACGCCAAGCCCGGCGCGCCGCTCGACCCGCTGCGCCGCGAGTTCGTGCGGTACATCTTCAGCAAGCAGGGCCAGACGGATGTCGTGAAGGACGGCTACTTCCCGATCCCCGCGGACATGGCGAGGAAGGCGCTTGAGTCGGTGGGGATCCAGGCGGGATTCTGACCGCGATCCCGCGGCGGGGTGGGCTCCGTCGTCGGCGCGCCCCTCAGCCGATCCATGACGGCGAAGACCCCATCGTTCACCGGACGCACCCGCCAGCGGACCACCCGCTGGGGGGTGCGGTTCTCGGACGCGTTCTCCCGCGGGCTGATCACGGTCGGCGGCATCGGCACGGTCGTTTCGGTGATGACCGTCTTCCTGTTTCTTGTCTACGTCGTCCTCCCCCTGCTGCGGCCGTCGGCGACCGGCGCCCCCGTCCGGGTCGAGGCCGCCCGTGCGGAGGCGCCGGCCTTCTTCGCGACGGACGAATACCGCCTCCTGGGCGTCCGGGCCTCGCCGGCCGGCGTGTTCGACGTATTCCGCCTCGACGATGGCGGATCCGTGGCGAGGATCGCCCCGTTCGGCGATGCCAAGGCCACCGCCGCCCAGTTCGACCCCGTGCGCGGCACCGCGCTTCTTGGCTTCGCCGATGGCTCCGCCCGATTCCTCCGGTGCCGGTTCTCGACGGCGTTCGCCGAGGGCGAGGCGGTTCCCGGGCCGGTGCGCGACTTGAAGCAAGGCCGGATCCGGATCCACGGGCAACGCGCCTGGCAGCGGATCTCGGACACGCAGGTCCGTCACCAGGGCTTCGATGCGGCGGTGGACGTCGAACTCGACGCGGTCCACGGATCCCCGGTGCGGCTCATCGACTTCGCGGAGGGCCCCGACGGCCTCGCCTACGCGATGTTCCACGAGGACGGCTCGATGGAGGTCGTCCGGACGACGCGCCGGAAGAACATCATGACCGGGCAGACCACCGTCCGCCGCACGGTCTTCCCCGTGCCGTACAAGGCCCGTCCCGCCGCCGGCGCCCCGGCCTTTCTCGCCTTGTCGGGCCTCGGGGACGCGGTGTCGCTCGCATGGGCCGACGGCCGCCTCCAGCGGTACGACGTGCGCTCCGTCTCGGATATCCGCCTCGTGGAGGAGACCGATCTGCTGGGCGATCCGTCGCTCCGCCTGACGGCCCTCCGGTTCCTGCTGGGTCGGTTCACGCTGCTGGCGGGCGATTCCGGCGGCCGCGTGCGGGCCTGGTTCGTGGTCCACTCGGATCCGGGCGCGGCCGAGTCGACGCGCCTCGCCGTCGCCCACGAGTTCGCCGGGCCGGCGGCGCCCGTCACGGCCCTCGCCTCGTCCGCCCGCATCCGCATGTTCGCGGCCGGCTACGGCGACGGGTCCGTGAGGCTCTACCACGTGACGAGCGGGAAGCGCCTGGCCGATCTGCGCGCGACGGACGCGGCCCGGCCCGTGGAAGCGGTGGCGTTCTCTCCGAAGGACGACGCGGTGTCCGCCGCGACGTCCCCGGGCTACACGGCCTGGGACCTCGATCCGCGGCATCCGGAGGCGACGCTCCCGGCCCTGTTCACGCGGGTGTGGTACGAGGGGGCGGCCGGTCCCGAGCACGTGTGGCAGTCGTCGTCCGGCACGGATGACTTCGAGCCAAAACTGGGCCTGATGCCCCTCGTTTTCGGAACGATCAAGGCGACCTTCTTCTCGCTCCTCTTCGGGGTGCCCATCGCGCTGATGGGGGCGATCTTCACCAGCGAGTTCCTCAACCCGAGATGGAAGGCCCGGATCAAGCCGACCGTCGAGTTGATGGCGAGCCTTCCCAGCGTGGTCCTGGGGTTCCTTGCGGCCCTCGTGTTCGCGCCCGTGGTCGCGGACGCCCTTCCCGCGGTGCTGGCCTCGTTCGTGACGGTCCCCGCCACCTTCCTCGCCGGCGCCTACCTCTGGCAGTTGCTGCCGTATCGGTGGACCCTCCGCAACGGCGGGCTCCGCCTCCCGCTGATGCTGGCGATCGTTCCGGCCGGCTTGTGGATGGCCCGGGGGCTGGGCGCGGGGCTGGAACGGTGGTGCTTCTCCGGCGACATCGTCCGCTGGCTCGACGGCCAGATCGGTCGCGCCGCCGGCGGCTGGGTCGTCGTGCTCTTCCCGCTGGTCGCCGTCCTCGTGGGCTGGATCGGCGCCCTCACGCTCAATCCGATCCTCCGGACGGCCGGACGCACGCTCTCCCGGCCCGTGTGCGCCGCCCTCGACGCGCTCAAGTTCGCCGCCCTGCTTGCGGTCGCCGTCGCCGGTTCCGTCGCGCTGGCCTTCATCCTCGACTTCGCCGGGCTCGACCCGCGCGGCGCGGTCCTGGGCACCTACGTGCAGCGCAACGCGCTCGTCGTCGGTTTCGTGATGGGCTTCGCCATCATCCCGATCATCTACACGATCGCCGAGGATGCGCTCTCCGCGGTGCCCGAACACCTGCGGTCCGCCTCGCTCGGCTGCGGCGCGACCGCCTGGCAGACCGCCACCCGCATCATCGTGCCGACCGCCGCGAGCGGTCTCTTCTCCGCCGTCATGATCGGCCTCGGCCGCGCGGTCGGCGAGACGATGATCGTGCTGATGGCCGCCGGGAACACCCCGGTCATGGAGTGGAACATCTTCAACGGCTTCCGCACGCTCTCCGCCAACATCGCGGTGGAGCTGCCCGAGGCGGTGCGGAACAGCACCCACTACCGGACGCTGTTCCTCGCCGCGCTGGTGCTCTTCGCGATGACGTTCGTCCTGAACACCATCGCCGAGACGATCCGCCTGCGGTTCCGGAGGAGGGCCGTCGAACTGTGAGCGCGGACCCCGTGAAACCGGCCCCGTTCGCCCGCACCCGCACGCGGGCGCGCACCTCGCTCTTCGCGGCGGGCGAGCCGATGGTGTGGCTCACCGGCGGCGGACTGGTCGTTGCGATCTGCATGATCGTCGGGCTGCTCGGGCTGATCCTCGCGCAGGGGGTGGGGACGCTCTGGCCCCAGCCGGTCGTCGAGGTCCGCCTCGCCTCGGGCGCCCGGCTGATGGGGGAGATCACGCGGACGGAGACCTACCGGACCGGGGACGGCCGGACCGCGCGCCGCCGCCTGTTCCGCACCGGGAACTTCGAGCTGACCAACGAGCACTTCACGTGGGTCAACGATGCCGACGTGGCGGAGGAATCAAGGCCCGAATGGGCGATGGTCTTCGAGCGGATGTCCTGGGGCCGCTTCTACGGCCGGCCGAAGAGCCTCACGGTCGAAGGGACCGTGACCGCCGATGCGCCCGCCGCCGTCTGGGCGGGGTTTGCGCGCGTCCACGCCTCGGTGTCCGACCGGCGGGAGGTTCGGGAGCGCCTCGAGACGGAGGAGATCGGCGAGGTCAACCGCCGCATCGAGGAGGCCCGCCTCGCCGTCCGCAGGGCCGAACTCCGCGACGGACGCGACAGCCCCGCCCACGCCGCGGCCCGGGCGCACGTCGACGCGATCCAGGCCGAGACGAAGGCCGAGTTCGACCGGCTCCGCGCCGAGATCGCCGCGCTGAACGGGCACAACGCGAAGTTCTCCATCCGCGTCGTCACCGCGGACGGGCGCGAGACCGATCTCGCCCTCGCCGACATCGTCCGGGCCTACCCCGCCAACCGGCTGTCGGACGGCGCCCGGTGGTCGCTCTACGCCTCGCGCTGGCGCGAGTTCCTGCTGGACGAGCCGCGCGAGGCCAACAGCGAGGGCGGCGTCTTCCCCGCCATCTTCGGCACCGTGGTGATGACGCTGATCATGTCGGTCTTCGTCGTGCCCTTCGGCGTCATGGCGGCGCTCTACCTCCGCGAATACGCCAAGGCCGGTCCGGTGGTCAGCGCCGTGCGCATCTCGATCAACAACCTCGCCGGCGTTCCGAGCATCGTGTTCGGCGTCTTCGGCCTCGGCTTCTTCTGCTACGTCGTCGGCGCCTCGCTGGACGAACTGCTCTTCGCCGCGAAGCTTCCGAATCCGACCTACGGCAAGGGCGGCATCCTCTGGGCCGCGCTGACCCTCGCGCTGATGACGCTCCCGGTGGTCATCGTCGCGACCGAGGAGGCCCTCTCCGCCGTTCCGAACTCGATGCGCGAGGGGTCCTTCGCGTGCGGGGCCGGGAAGTGGCAGACGATCCGCCGGATCGTCCTGCCCCGCGCGATGCCGGGCATCATGACCGGCATGATCCTCGCGATGGCCCGCGGCGCGGGCGAGGTCGCCCCGTTGATGCTCGTCGGCGCCGTCAAGCTCGCGCCGGAGCTGCCGATCGACGGCATCCTCCCGTACGTTCATCCCGAGCGCAGCTTCATGCACCTGGGGTTCCATATCTACGATCTCGGCTTCCAGAGCCAGAACAGCGAGGCCGCCAAGCCGATGGTCTTCACGACCACGCTGCTGCTGATCCTGGTGATCTTCGTTCTCAACGTGCTGGCCGTCCAACTGCGCACGCGGCTGCGCCGCAAGTTCGTGTCGGCCGTGTTCTGAGGGAGCTGCCATGACGGACGATCGCAACGGATACCCGGGCAACGGCAACGGGGGCGCGGCGGGCGGCGCGGCGAAGAACCGCCTCGCCGAGATCGCGGCCGGCGCGGTTTTCCCGACCGAGACGCACCCGGAACTCGATCGCGAGACCGTCGTCCTCGACGTGCAGGGCTTCAATCTCTTCTACGGCGCCAAGCAGGCCCTCTACGACATCCGCATGAAGATCCCGAAGGGCAAGGTGACCGCCCTCGTCGGCCCCTCGGGCTGCGGCAAGTCGACGCTCCTCCGGTCGGTCAACCGCATCAACGACCTGCTCAGCACCGTGCGGATCTCGGGCGACATGCTCCTCAACGGCGACAGCATCTACGGACACGGCGTCGATGTGATCGAACTGCGGAAGCGCATGGGGATGGTCTTCCAGAAGCCGAACCCCTTCCCGATGAGCGTCTACGAGAACGTCGTCTACGCGCTACGGATCGACGGCGAGCGGGACCGCTCGACCCTCGACGAGGTCTGCGAGCGAAGCCTCCGCGGCGCCGCGCTGTGGGACGAGGTCAAGGACCGCCTCCACGAGAGCGCCCTCGGCATGTCCGGCGGCCAGCAGCAGCGCCTTTGCATCGCCCGCGCGATCGCCGCCGAGCCCGAGGTGCTGCTGATGGACGAGCCCTGCTCGGCCCTCGATCCGATCGCGACGAACAAGATCGAGGACCTCATCGAGCAGCTCAAGGGCGAGTACTCCATCCTGATCGTCACGCACAACATGCAGCAGGCCTCGCGCACCAGCGACTACACCGCCTTCATGTACCTCGGCCGCCTCCTCGAGTACGGTCCCACCGCCACCATCTTCCAGACCCCGCACCTGCGCGAGACGCTCGACTACGTCACCGGCCGCTTCGGCTGACGTCCGCCGCACGGGGCGGGCATCCAGGGCCGGGCAGAAAAGGCGGGTGGGGGCGGCGGGTAGCCCCTGATCCTCGGCCAAGCCGGGGCGATCAGGAATGAGCGACGCATCGATGGCCTCCCCAACGGCGCCGACGGAGCGGCGCCCTCCAGGCCCGTCCTCTCGCATCTCCAGGGAACGGGGCCTGGAGGGCCGTGCCTTGCCTGCCGCTCGACGCGAAGCGGCGCGTGGTCGCGGGCCGCATCCATGCGCACTACGGACGGGTCTTGCCCACGTACGGCGTGCTCAGCCTGTGATTTGGGTCACGTACGGAAGCGTGACTATTCGGATAGTACATCCGAATATGCATACATGAGTACGGTGCGTACGGTTGCCCGGCCGCGTTACGCCGACCAGGTTCGCAAGGCCTTGGCGCGCTCGCCCGTGGTGGCCCTGCTGGGCCCGAGGCAATGCGGGAAGACCACGCTGGCGCGGATCGTGGCCGGCGCGACGACCACGACGTGGTTCGATCTCGAGTCCCCGGCGGATGCCCATCGGCTGCAGAATCCCGAGTACGTTCTCGGTGGCCTGCGGGGCCTGGTGGTGATCGACGAGATCCAGTCGCGCCCCGATCTGTTCCCCATCCTGCGGGTTCTGGCCGACCGCCCGCGCGTGCCCGCGCGGTTCCTGATCCTCGGCAGCGCGTCGCCCGCCCTGCTCAAGGACGCATCGGAGTCGCCGGCCGGCCGGGTGGAGTTGGTGGACTTGCATGGGTTTGACCTGTCCGAAACCGGACCGGGGGCGATGGACCGCCTCTGGATCCGCGGTGGTTTTCCGCGCTCGTTTCTCGCGGCGGACGAGGAGGACAGCCTGGCGTGGCGCGAGGGGTTGATCCGGACCTACCTGCAGCATGACCTCCCGGAACTGGGCGTCCGGATCCCGTCCGCGGCGCTGCGCCGGTTCTGGACGATGCTCGCGCACTATCACGGCCGCACGTGGAATGCCTCGGAACTCGCCCGGTCGCTGGGCTTGAGCGACAAGACCGTCCGGGCTTACCTCGATATCCTGACCGACACGTTCATGGTCCGGCAGCTCCAGCCCTGGCACGCGAACGTGGGCAAGCGCCAGGTGAAGGCCCCCAGGGTCTTCCTCCGCGACAGCGGATTGCTCCATGCTCTGCTGCGCCTGCCCGACCGGGAGGCCGTGCTGGGCCATCCGGTGGCGGGCTTCTCCTGGGAGGGCTTTGCCATCGAGCATGTGATTCGGGTGTCGGGGGCGGCCGACGCCTACTGCTGGGGAACGTATGGCGGCGCCGAACTGGACCTGCTGCTCCTGCACAAGGGCCGGTGGGTCGGCGTGGAATGCAAGTTCAGCGATGCTCCATCCGTCACGCGGTCCATGCGCACCGCCATGACGGATCTCGGATTGCATCGGCTCTGGATCCTCGCCCCCGCCGGCGCCCGTCATCCCCTGGCGCCCGGCATCGAGGTCTGCCCCCTCAAGGACTGGACCGCGGAGCGGCTCAACGAGCGGTGAGAACCTGCGGACCTCCGAACCTCCGAACCTCTGCTATACTGCCTCCATGTCGTGGTTCACCCAGCTTGCATCGATCCGGGGCGTGTTCTTCGGGCTTGCGGAGGCCGACTTGGACCCGGACCCCGTCCGGCAGTTCCAGCGGTGGATGACGTTCGCCCGCCGCGCGCGGAGCTTCTGGCCGACGTCGTTTTGTCTCTCCACCGTGACGCCGGCCGGCCGGCCGGCGGCGCGCATGATGCTGCTGAAGGGCGCGGACGCGCGCGGCTTCGCGTTCTACACGCATACGGTGGGGCGCAAGGCCGATGAGATGGCCCGCGTTCCGTTTGCCGCGATGACGTTCCACTGGAGCGAGCTGATCCGGCAGGTGCGCGTCGAGGGGCGCGTCGAGAAGCTGTCCCGGGAGGAATCCGAGGCCTACTTTGCGTCCCGCTCCCGCGGCAGCCGGATCGGCGCGTGGGCCTCCCGGCAGAGCGAGCCGCTGGCCTCGCGGGCCGAGTTCATGGAGCGCTGCCGCGAGTTCGAACGGCGGTTCCAGGGCGCGGACGTTCCGCTGCCGGAGCACTGGGGCGGCTATCGCGTCGTTCCGGACGCGATCGAGTTCTGGCAGGGGCGCCCCAGCCGCCTGCACGACCGGTTCCGCTACACGCGCCGGCCCGACGGCGGCTGGGACATCGCGCGGCTCTACCCGTGACGATGGACGCCCGGGCGGGGCACGACGGCGCGCGCCCCTCCACGCGGCCGGGCCATGGAGGGCGCCGCTCCGCGTGCCGCGCCGTGGCGCAGCGAAGGCGGGTCGGCGTCGTGGGATCCGGGCCTACAGCACGATCTCCCGCTTCTTCGCGTCGAACTTGGCGGTCTTCCCGGCCTTGTAGCCGAGCATCGCCATCTGGAGAACCGTCTGGGCCCGGAACGCGAGGCTCATCGGGCTCCAGAGGCCGTCCTTCTTCCCGCTCCGGGCGCCTTCGAGGAGGTTCTTCCAGAGGTTCACGTTGTCCTCCGGCCGGTCGATCTTGATCTGCTGCGGCGGCTTGGCGCCGGGCTTGTCGACGGACGTGAAGAGGATCTCCTTGTTCGACGGCGCGATGGACAGCGTCCCCTCGGTGCCGCGGATGGCGGGGCAGCGCTGGCCGGCGCCGCGCTTGGGCGCGTTCTGGAAGTCGTTGCCCTGCGTGCCGAGCACGGAGATCGTGATCTTCTCGGGATACTGCGCGATCAGGTTGAACGTGTCGGGCACGTCGCGCAGTTCGTACGGGTAGACGTGGATCCCCCCGAGCGCGACGACGGCCTCGGGGAAGCCGACGCCGAGGATGTCGACGACCTGCGTCATGCAGTGCGGGTAGAGATCGGTCACGGGGCCGCCGGCGTAGTCTTCGAACAGGCGCCAGCGGAAGAGCCGGTCGACACTGAACTCGCGCTTGGGCGCGTCGCCGAGGAACGCCTCCCAGTTCAGGTCGGGCCCGGGCTTCGCGTTGGGATCGTCGACGTGCATGCCGCGCTCGCCCCAGTCGCCGGTGCGGAAGAAGCCGGTCTCGCCGGAGAGCGGCGTGCCGATCAGCCCCTCCTTCACGAGCGCCTTCATCTGGGACCACGCGGAATCGCTCATCGCCTGCGTGCCGACCTGCAGGCAGCACGGCGAGGCGGCCGCGGCGTCGGCGAGCGTCTTCGTCAGTTCGAACTGCCGCCAGTGGGAGACGGGCTTCTCGCAGTAGGCGCTCTTCCCCGCCTTCAGCGCGTCGAGGGCCTGGTACCCGTGGTGGTGGTCGGGCGTGGCGATGCAGACGACGTCGACGTCCTTGTCCGCCAGGAGCTCGCGGTGGTCGGCGTAGTCGCGGGCCATGCCGAACTGCTGCTTCTTCTTCTCGCGGCGCGGGCGGTAGATGTCGCAGACGGCGACGTGGTCGACCGCCTCGCCGGCCTCCTTGAGGTGCTTGATCATGCCCATGTGCGCGCCGGAACGGCCGCCGGCGCCGATGAAGCCGATGCCGATGCGGTCGTTCGCGCCGAGGACTTGGCCGCGGGCGATGTAGGGCGCGGCCAGCGCGCCGGCCGCGGCGGTGCGGAGGAAAGCGCGGCGTCCCAGGTCCGGCCGCGGGGAGGTGGAGGTCTTCATGGTGTGTCCTTTCGTCGTCGGGGTGCCGGGGTTCATGCCTTGAGGATCCTGTCCAGCGACCACGGATCCCGCATCGGGCGGGACATCCGCCGCGCGGCGTCGGGGTCGCCGACGATCGTCTCCTTCGCGGGATCCCACGTGACGGGACGGCCGGTCCGGATGGCGATGTCGGAAAGGTGGCAGGCAATGTCGGACCGCACGGCCGAGTGGAGGTCGTCGATCGGACGCCTCTTCGCCAGCACCGACTCGATGAAGTTGTCGATCTGATCGCGGCTGACCTCGAGACGCTTCGGCCCGGGGTCCTTCCCCTTCTGGAGGAGGGCCTCCGGGAAGGCCTTCCAGCCGTCGCGCGAGACGCGCACCCAGCCCTCGGATCCGACGAACAGCGTGCCGTGTCCGCCCTCGATGCCGGGGTGCAGCGTCGGGCCGACCGCGGCGGCGGTCTGGCTGTCCATGAACCGGAGCGGAAGCCCGTCCGCGTAGGTCGCGGTCACGTTCCAATGGGTGAGGGTGTCGAACAACCCCTCGGTCGGAACCGTGCCGGTGCCCTCGTAGCGAACCGGAATCGCGGGACGGCCGGCGTTGTCCGCCCACCACTGGAGCATGTCCATCGGGTGCGCGCCCCAGCCGGCGATGAAGCCGATCGCGTAGTCGTAGATGTGGTAGATGCCGTTGCGGCCCGACTGAACGAGGCAGCGGTCGTGGCAGAAGGGCTTCCGCGGCGCGGGACCGAGCCACATCTCGTAGTCGAAGCCCTCGGGGACGGGCAGTTCCGGCGTGGCGCTTCCGCCCGACTCGCCCTTGGGCGCCCACACATGGACGGCCTTGACGTCGCCAATGTGGCCGTTGAGCACCAGTTCGATGCCCATGCGGACGTGCTGGATCGAGCGCTGCTGCGCGCCGTACTGGAAGGCGGCGCCGTAGGTGTCGGCGATCGCCCGCGCCTTGAGGTCCTGCTCGATGCTGATGCCCAGCGGCTTCTCCGTGTACATCGCCTTGCCGGCCTTCGCGGCGAGGATCGAGATCGGCACGTGCCAGTGGTCGGCCGTGGCGATGTGAACGGCGTCGACGCCGGGATCGGCCAGCACCTCGCGGAAGTCGTTGAAGTCGGCGCAGCCGCCGTACTTCTGCTTCGCCGCCTCGCGGCGGGCGCGATTGGGGTCGCAGACCGCGACGATCTGCGACTTCTCGTGGCGGCCGTACCGCTCGCCGTAGCCGCCGCGGCCGCCGCACCCGATCAGCGCGACCCGCAGCTTGCCGCTGGGCGGGGTCTTGCCGTCGCCGCCCAAGACGGACGACGGGACGATCAGGGGGAAACCGGCCGCCGCGGCGAGGGCCGAGGACGTCCGGAGAAACGTGCGGCGCGAGAGCCGGGTGGGGGAAGTCGTCGTCATGGGATTCCTTTCGTCGTTCCGTCCTTGTCCTCGGTCCATGCCGTCCATTCCGCGTCGACCGCCTCCGCCGCGACGTGCCCGTCCCACAGGGCCACCGCCCAGCGCAGGCGGAGATCCTGTCCGGCGGGCAGCGTCATCGGCGCCTTCTCAAGGCCGAGCGTCGCGGACATGTACGCGAACGGCTTCGTCATCGTGAACCACTCCGCCGGATGGCGGGCGTTGGCCGGGTGATCGAACATCGCGACCGTCACGGGCCTCCCGCCGATCGCGCCGCGCGCGGCGCACCAGCGGCCGGGCGTCAGGCATTCGTCGCCGCGCACGACGCGGTTCGTCGCGCCGGGACGGAACAGGAACTCCGCGGCGCCGTCGAGCTCGCGGACGAACCGCAGGCCGAGGCCGAAGTAGTGGCGGCCCCACAGTTGGACCTCACGATCCGCCGCCGGGCGCAGGACGCTCTCCCACGACACGCGGGTCGGGCGCGCCGGGGAGCCGGCCCGCAGCGCGACCTGTCGCGTTTCGACGAGCACGTTCGTGCCGCCCGGAGCCTGCCAGTCGAGCGACTGCCGGAGCGAGTTTCCGCCGATGCCGGCCGGTCCGCGGGCGACCTGCCGCCCCATCTTCTCCGGCGGCTTCTCGGTCCAGAAGTCCACGCCGTCCGCCCCGAGGGCCAGCATGAGCCCGTGGTGGTGGATGTGATCGGCGGGGGAATCGAGGAGCACCTGGACGCCGCCGGGCGTCCGCAGTTCCTTCACGTAGGCCTTGAACGGGGCGGGGCCGGGCTCGTAGACGAGGGCGCCGTCCGCCAGCGGAACGGCCGCCGCTCGGGCCACGGCGACCGACGCCGCCACCAGCGCCGCCGCCGCGACGAGCCGCCCCGGGCCGGGCGCGTTCCGGCGTCCGGCGTTCATCCCGCGATCGCCTTCTTCAGGTGCTCGATGCTCTTCGCGGCCTGGGCGACGGTGCCGCATTCGACGGAGAACACGATGTCCCGGGGGGCCCTGCGGCAGATCGCGACGACCTTGGCCCAGTCGATCACCCCGTCGCCGCATGCGCAGCCGACGGGCGTGCCGGTGACCTTCCCGCGCTCGGCGCCGGACTGCTGGATGGAGATGTCCTTCGCGTGGAGGTGGACGAGGCGTCCGAGGACGCGTTCGAGCCACCGGTAGGGATCCTCGCCGCCGAGGTAGCTGTTGCCGGTGTCGAAGTTGATGCCGATGGCAGTGCTCTTCACGAGGCCCTGGATGCGGTCAAGGCCGTCCGGCGTGCGGCTGTACTGCTGGTGCGGCTCGATGCCGATCAGGACGCCGCGGGGTTCGGCGACGCGGGCGGCCTCGGCGAGCGTGTATCGCATCAGGACATGGTCCTCCTCGACGGTCGTCCACGCGGGCTTGGGGCCCTCGTCCGTGTTGACGACCGGCGCGCCGCACTCGGCGGCGAAGCGGACGGCCTGCTTGAGGTACTCGACGCTGATCTCGGGCTTGCACAGCGGCGTGTGGGCGCTGAAGCCCGACAGCTTCACGCCCGCCGCCTCGCAGGCGCGCCGGACGCGCAGCGGGTCGTCGAGCATCGAGACGCTGTGGAAGTAGCCGGCCTCGCTGAGCAGTTCGCGGCCCCAGTGCAGCATCGGCTCGACGTACTCGTAGCCGAGTTCGGCGGCCTTCTTCACGCCCCACTCGAACGGCTTGTCCTCGTGGCGCACGAACTCCAGGTTCACCCCGATCCCGATCTTCGCCATGGTGCCGTCCCTCCGTTCGGATTCTGCCCCTGCCGCCGCCGGTAGCGTCCCTGCCGCCGCGGCGGTCGCCGCGGCCGCGCGCAGGAACCCCCGCCGTGAGATCCCGTTCGAGTGCCTCATCGTCCGCGTCCCCGGTGCCGGTTATGGGCGCAGGATGACGCGGGGAGGCGGGCTTGTCTTTCGAATCCATCCAGTGGTAAAAAACGAACATCCGGGCGGAGCGTCCGTCCGGGGAGGAGCGGGTCATGAAACCGGCGGCGTTCGTGGCGGGGGGGCATGCCTATCACGCCGACACCTGTGCCGAGCTCGTGCGGGCGGTGGCGCGCGGCGAGGTGCGGCTCGAGGCGATGGCGCGGGGGACGTACCCGGGCGACCGGCTCGCGCCGCGGGCGGTGCCGGGGGTGCGCAGCGTGGGGTTCTGGGATGCGCGGCACGACCAGGACTGGGGCCTCCCGGTGCATCGCAACGAGGGCATCGAGTTCACGTACATGGCCAGCGGGAGCACGGGGATCGAGGTGGACGGCCGGTCCTACACGCTGCGTCCGGGGGACCTTCTGGTCACGCGGCCCTGGCAGCCGCACCGGGTGGGGGGGCCGCGGGTGGGGGCGGGGCGGCTGCACTGGCTGATCCTGGACGTCGGGGTCCGCCGTCCGCACCAGCCGTGGCGGTGGCCGGCGTGGCTCGTGCTGGATCCCGCGGATCTCGCGGAGTTGACGCGGCTGCTGCGTCACAGCGAGCGGCCCGTGTGGCGGGCGGCCGGTGCCGGGGCGCGGTTCGAAGCGATCGGCCGCGTGGTCGAGCGGCGGGGGGGCGGGAGGTCGCTCGCCTCGCGGCTGGCCCTCGAGATCAACGGACTTCTGCTGGGGATCCTGGATGCCCTGCGGGCCCAGCCCGTGGCGGGGGATCCCGAGCTGACCAGCGCGGAACGCGCGACGGAGATGTTCCTCGTGGAGTTGGAGACATCGTCGGCCCAGCCGTGGACGCTGGAGTCGATGGCCGAATCGGCCGGGCTGCACCGGACGCGGTTCGCGCACTACGTTCGGAAGCTGCGCAACATGACGCCGGTGGAGTGTCTCGCGCACCTGCGCGTGGAGAGAGCCCGGCGTCTCATGCGGGAGCGCTCCGGACTTTCCCTGACGGACATCGCCCTCGAGTGCGGCTTCGCGAGCAGCCAGTACTTCGCGACCGTCTTCCGCCGCGTGACCGGCCGGTCCCCGCGCGAGGAACGGAACGCGGGGCATGTTTGACACCGCAGGATGGGACGGGTAGTCTATCCCGTTTTTGGGCATAATGGGTGAAGTGTAACCCGATCTCACGAGGGGCCATGCCACAGCGCAAGAAGCGGGAATCGAAGAAGCGTACCGACCGTCCGGCCGCGAAGAAGACGGCGCCGACCCGGCCCCCGGCGCCGAAGAAGGCGGCGGGGAAGCCCGCGGCGGTTCCGGCGCCCGTCCACAAACCGGCACCCGTCCACAAGCCGGCGCAGGTCCCCAAGCCGGTGCCGGTCGCGAAGGCCGCGCGCGAGGTGAAGCCGGTTGCGACCGCCGGCGGGCGCGAACCGATTCCCGTGATGGCGGAGAAGATCCGCGCCGCCGCGCACGGCGGGGCGGCCGGGGCCGCGCCCGCGAAGATGGATCGCGATCTCCGGAACCAGAAGCTGAAGGACCTGATCGCGCTGGCCAGCGAGCAGGGCTACCTGACGTACGACGACATCAACGAGGTCCTTCCCGAGAGCAGCGTCAGCCCCGAGGACCTCGACGGCATCCTCGTGATGCTCCGCGGCATGGACATCGAGGTGATGGACGCCACGGACGTCGACAAGTACAAGAGCCAGATCGAGGAGGAGGCGCGGGCCAAGCAGGCGCAGCGGACCGACGTCCTCGACGATCCCGTCCGCATGTACCTCAAGCAGATGGGGCAGGTGCCGCTGCTGACGCGCGAGCAGGAGGTCGAGATCTCGAAGCGGATCGAGGAGGCCGAGGCCACGAGCCGCCAGATGTTCACGCGGTTCGGTTTCGCCACCCGGGCCTACCTGGCCATCGCCGAGCGGCTGGAGACGGGCAAGGAGCGGTTCGACCGCGTCATCAACGACAAGCACGTTTCAAACCGCGAGAAGTACCTCAAGGCCCTGCCGCGGCTCCGCAGCGACATCCAGAAGGCCTCCAAGGCCGCCGCCGCCCTGTTCGCGTCGTGCGTCAAGGGGCGGCCGGGGTCGAAGCAACGGGCGGCCCACACCAAGGCGTTCGAGAAGTCGCGCGACCGCCTGGCCGGCCTGCTCGAGAAGATGTACTTCAAGCAGAAGGCGATCGAGGACAGCATGGGCGTGGCCGACGAGGTCTTCACGCAGTTCCGGGCCGCGCGCCGGACGATGGAACGCCTGCAGTCGACCCGCAAGTCCAAGGCCTCGCAGTCGGCCATGGCGGCGTCGGTCGCGCAGTCCGCCGAGATCGCCCGCGACGCGCTGGTGCCCGAGGAGGAGTTCGAGGCCCGGTACCAGGAGCTCAAGCTCTGGCTCCGCAAGGGGCTTCGCGCGAAGTCCGAGATGGTCGAGGCCAACCTCCGCCTCGTGATCAGCATCGCGAAGAAGTACACGAACCGCGGCCTGTCGTTCCTCGACCTGATCCAGGAAGGGAACATGGGCCTGATGAAGGCGGTCGAGAAGTTCGAGTACCGCCGGGGCTACAAGTTCAGCACCTACGCGACGTGGTGGATCCGGCAGGCGATCACCCGCTCGATCGCGGACCAGGCGCGGACGATCCGCATCCCGGTCCACATGATCGAGACGATCAACAAGCTGATGCGGATCCAGAAGCAGCTGATCCAGGAGTTCGGCCGCGAGCCGACGCCGGAGGAGCTCTCCGAGGAGATGAACCTCCCCGTCGAGCGCGTCCGCGGCATCCTGAAGATCGCGCAGCAGCCGATCTCCCTGCACAGCCCGGTGGGCGACAGCGACGACACCAGCTTCGGCGACTTCATCCCCGACATGTCCGCCGAGAACCCCTCGGAGGTCACGGCCTACTCGTTGCTGAAGGAGCGCCTGCGCGAGGTCCTGCAGACGCTGACGGAACGCGAGCAGGAGGTCCTCAAGCTGCGGTTCGGCCTGATCGACGGCTACTCGCGCACGCTCGAGGAGGTCGGTCGCCGGTTCCACGTCACGCGCGAGCGCATCCGCCAGATCGAGGCGAAGGCGCTCCGGAAGATGCGTCACCCGACGCGCCTTCGGAAGCTCGAGGGCTTCCTCGAGGGCAATATCTGAGGCGGCGATGAACGGGGCGCAGCCGATCCGGCGGGTCATCAAGCGCGACGGCAACACCGTCGTGTACGACCGGGAGCGGATCGCCACGGCGATCTTCAAGGCGTTCGCCTCGATGGGGCCGGCGGACCGCGCCGTTGCGGAGGCGCTGGCCGTCCGCGTGGAGGAGGCGCTCCGCTCGGCCTACCCCGGCGACGCGGTTCCGACCGTCGAGGACGTCCAGGACGTCGTGGAACGGGTCCTCATGGGGGGCGGCCACGCGGATGTCGCGCGCGCCTACATCATCTACCGGCACGGCCGCGCCCAGCGCCGGGCGGCCCGGTCCGGGACGGTCGAGGCGACGGACAACATCCCGTACCGCACGATCTACGAGGTGCTGCGGTGGAACATGGACCACGGGTGCGAAACCGTGGAGGGGCTCAACCGCATCGTCGCCGACGGTCGCTATCCCGACCTCGTCCGCGAGGGGGAGGCGCGATACGGGGCCGAGGTCGCCGCGGGGGCCGAGCGGATCCTCGCCCGCCGCCCCGACGTGCGCCTCGTGATCATCGCCGGTCCGTCCTCGTCGGGGAAGACGACGACCACGATCAAGCTCTCCGAGCGCCTCCGCGAGGCCGGTCTCGAGCTCGTCGCGCTGAACGTGGACCACTACTTCTTCGACCTGGAACTCCACCCGAAGGACGAATTCGGCGACTACGACTACGAGACCCCGCACGCCCTCGACCTTCCGCTGATCAACCGGCACCTGATCGAACTGCTCGACGGCCGCGAGGTGCGGACGCCGCATTACGACTTCAAGACCGGCCTGCGCACGCTCGACGTGCACCCGATGCGGCTGGAACCGAACCAGATCCTGCTGATCGACAGCCTCCACGGCCTCTACGAGGCCATGACGGCCAGCATCGCGACGTCGCGGAAGTTCAAGGTCTACGTCGAGACCCTCGGCCAGCTCCGCGCCGCCGACGGCAGTTTCATGCGGTGGGCGGATCACCGGCTGATGCGGCGGATGATCCGCGACTCGTGGCACCGCAACCACCAGCCGCTGCAGACGCTGACGCACTGGCACTACGTGCGGGCGAGCGAGCTGAAGCACATCATCCCGTTCATCGGAACGGTCGACCACCTCGTCAACAGCGCGCTGCCGCACGAGCTGCCGGTGCTCAAGCCCCGCGTGTTCCGGTTCTTCCCCGAGGCGATGGACCTGTACCGCGGCGATCCCGCGCGGCAGGACGCCTACATCCGCGCACGGCGCGTGTTCGAACTGCTCCAGCCGCTGGTGGAGATCGAGGATGCCTCCGCGATCCCGCCGACCTCGCTGATCCGCGAGTTCATCGGCGGCAGCCGCTACGCCTACTGATCCGGCCCCCTACCGGAGGAGCGCGGCCGCGTCGTCCTTCATCGCCGGCGAGGAGGACTCGCCTGCGATGCGCCGGAGGACCGCCGCCGAGGCGGCGTCGGGCTTGCCGGCGCGTTTCGCGATCTGGATCACGGCGGCCTCCGCCTCGGCGCGCACGGCCGGGTTGTCGAGGAACCCGGCGGCCACGGCCAGCGCCTCGGGACTCGCGAGTTCCGCGACGGCGGACAGCAGGGCGCGCTGCTCGTCGACGTTCGCGATTTTCGTCGCGAGGTCGCGGTACCGGGCCACGCGCGCGGCGGGGTCGAGATCCGTCGCCTTGCGGACGACCTGGATCGCGCCGCGCTGGGCCAGCCGGAGCGACGAGCCCTCGGCGTTCGCGGCGGCCGCGGTCAGGGCCGGAAGGGCGGAGGAGCGTGTCCACGAGCCCAGCGAGCGAAGGGCGGCGTTGCGGACGTCGGCGTCGGCGTCGGCCGCGGCCTTCTGCAACTCGGGGAGCGTGGCGTCGAGCGAGAGCTTGCCTGCGAGCGCCAGCAGAGCGGCGCGCACGGCGGCCGCCGGGGCGGCCCGGAGCCGGGCAGCCACCTCGTCGCCGGCCGCGGGCAAGCGCAGGGCGGCCATCTCGGCCGCCGTCACGATCGCGGGACGCTCCTCATCGCCGGCTGCCGCGAGCAGGTCGAGCAGGGCCGGCCATTCCCGCGGACCGGCGAGCGCTCCGACTTGCCGGACCGCCTCCGCGCGCAGGGCGGCATCGGGCCCCGTCGCCGCGGCGAAGAGCATCGGAAGCCCCTCGACCATGCCCCGGTCGCCCAGGCAGCGGATGACCTCGGCGCGCACGGCCGGGGTTCCGCCCTTGCCGGCGGCGAGGATCACGGCGTCGACGCCGGGGCCCGCGACCAGCCGCAGGGCCTTCCGGGCGACGGTGCGGGTCTCCTCGTCGTCGCCGGTCGCGGCGGCCAGGATCACGGAAACGGAATCGGCGCGGCCGGCCGGACCGAGGGTGCGGAGGGCGGCCTTGCGCAGGGCCGGATCGGACGAGGCCGCGATGCGCGCGATCACCGGCGCGGCGACCGACAGGCGGCGGTCCTCGACGATGCCCATCACCGAGATCTGCGACGCCGGGGGCAGGGACGGCATGGCGGCGATGACCGCGAGGAGCGAACGGTCGTCCGCGCGCCGGCGGGCGAGTTGCGCGCCGGCGGCCTGCTCGGCGGGATCCTTCGACTCCAGCAGGCGGGCGGCCTGCAGGGCGGCGTCGCGCGGCGACGAACCCGCCAGGGCGGCCAGGGTGGAGGCGGTGCGCACGCGGGCCGGGGCGCCGGCGCGGTCGAGCGCGAGGATCACGGCGCTGACGGTGCGGTTGTCGCCCGCGGCGATCGCGGCGGCGTGGCAGGACAGCAGGGCGTCCCAGGCCGCGGTGAGCGGGGCGCCCTTCAGGGAGGGAAGCGCCGCGATCAGTTCCGTGGCGGCCTCCGGGCTCGCGAGGTGGCCGAGCGCGGTGACCGCGGTGGCGGCGAGATCGGCGTCTGCCTCGCGGAGACAGGGCGCGATCTTCGGGACGGCCCCCGCCGCGCGGCGCTGGCCGAGCATGGCGACGAGGCGCGCGCGGGCGGCCGCGGGGCAGGCGGGCAGGGCCTCCAGCACGGCGGCGTCGACGGCCGGGTCGGCGATCCGCTCCAGCGCCATCGCGGCGTCCGAGCCGACCTCCGCGTCGGGCACGAGCGCGATCAGGGCCGGGGCCGAGACGGCGGTTCCGACGCGACCCAGCTCCCGGATCACGTGCTGGCGCGACGCGCGGGTGTTCGATGCGGACTGGGCGAAGGCGACCAGCCGCGGTTCGATGACCTTGCGGTCCGCCGAGGACCGGTGGGCCGTCAGGAAGGCCGACAGGGCGGCCTGGGGCGCGCGGTCCGCGCCGTACTCGTGGGAACCGAAGGCCTTCAGGCGGCCGTCCAGTTCGGCCAGGGCGCGCGGATCGGGTTGGAGGGTGGCGCAGGAGGCGGCCAGCAGCGCCGCGGAGGCGGCGAGGACTCGGGTGACGATCGTCTTCATGGATGCGGTCTCCGAAGGATGGGGGTTGCAGGGGTTCATGACGGGCGGCGTCACAGGTGCCACGGATGCCGCATCGGCCGCGCGAGATAGCGGTTGGCCTCGGCATCGCCGACGACCGTCTCCTTCACCGGGTCCCAGCGGAAGGGGCGCCGGAGGAACATCGAGGCATTGAGCAGGTGGCACAGCGTCCCGGTCCGGTGGCCGATCTCCTCGTGGGCAACCGGGCGGCGCCGCGAGCGCACGGCGTCGAGGAAGTTCCGGTGATGGCCGGGGCTCCGCTCGGAGTGCTTCTCCGAGGGCAGGATCCGCTCGCGCAGCAGGGCCGGATCGCTGGCCGAAAGCCGGCCGCCGTGGATCTGGATGAAGATCCAGCCCTTCGCGCCGATCAGCTTCAGTCCGCGGTCGCCCTCGCTGACGCCGCAGACGCGAAGGCCGTCGGCGTAGCGGTACTCGAACGAGAAGTCCATGAAGGCGTCGAAGATCGGACTGGCCGCCTGGGTGCCCGTTGCGGTCAGCTCCACCGGGCCGTCGTCGTCGTGGTTCGTGATGTACTGCACGAGATCGAGCACGTGCGCGCCGCGGTCGGTCATCTCGCCGCCGCCGGTGTCGAGGGTGAAGCGCCACCCGAAGTGGGTGCAGTCGGGCACGAAGGGGCGCCAGGGCGCGGGACCGACCCAGAAGTCGTAGTCCAGGCTCTCCGGCGGCTTCTGCGGCGCAAACGGTCCGGCCGCCTGCCGGATCGCCTGGTGGTGGGGCTGGTCGGTCGGCAGGTTCACCTCGACGGCGCGCAGGTCGCCGATGCGCCCGTTGTTGACCAGTTCCCACGTGAAACGGCACGTGTCGTTGGACCGCTCATGGCTGCCGGTCTGGAGGACCCGGCCGTAGCGCGCCACGGCGTCGCAGACGGCGCGGCCCTCGGGCACCGAGTTGGCCAGCGGCTTCTCGCAGTAGATGTCCTTGCCGGCGCGCGCCGCGGCGATGGAGATCAGGGCGTGCCAGTGGTCCGGCGTCGAGATCGAGACGGCGTCGATGTCGTCCCGGGCCAGCAGTTCGCGGAAGTCGTGGCAGGTGACGAGCGATCCCTCGCCGATCGGGCGCCCGACCTTGGCCGACTGTTCCACGGCGGTCTTCCCGGCGGCCTCGAGTCCCTTGCCCGCGGAGCCCCGCTCGACGTCGCACAGGGCGACGATCTGCGCGTCCGGCTGGGCGATGAAGTTCCGCATGTTGCCCTGGCCCTGGCCGCCGACGCCGATGCATCCGATGGCGACCCGCTCGCTCGGGGCCACGGTCCCGCCGCGCCCGAGCACCCGGGCGGGTACGATCATCGGCGCCACGGCGCCCAGCGCCGCGCCGCCGGCGCGCTGGAGGAATCCTCTCCGGTTCAGCCTGGTCTTCATTCGCGTTCTCCCCTGGGTGTCCGCGCGGGTCGGCCCCGGCGGCGATTTCAAGCGATCGACGGCTCCGCGGCCTTCCCCGGTGTCTGCGGGTCGCCGCCCTTCGGCCACCCGTCGGCCCGGATGCGCCGGCCGCATTCGCGCAGCGTGGCGACGTCGTCCGGATGGAGGTCGCCCTCCGGCAGCGGCCCGGTGTTCATCAGGAGGTTGCAGCGCGCGGCATTGGCGGTCCCGAGGCGCCGGAGCGTCTCCGTCGCGTCGAGGTGCTTGCCGTCGTCGTTCTTGCTGTAGCCCCACACGTGCGGCTGGAGCGTGTCGCAGATCTCGTTCCACTTGCCCTTGTTCGAGGCCCACGCCTTCGCCGCGATGCGGGCGCTGTCCTCGCCGACGATCTTGCGCACGCGCTCCTCGAGGGACTGCCCGGTCCGCTCGGGGGCGGCGAAGTCCTCCGTGCCCGTCGCGCCCTGCTTGAAGGAGATCAGGCACTGCGGCTGCAGTTTCCGGATCATCGCGTAGGTCTCGTCGACCGGGAAGAGGTCCGGCCGCGAGTAGTAGCCGAAGATCGGGTCGAACCAGAGGCCCGCGAGCGGCCCGTAGTTCGTCAGCAGTTCGCGGATCTGCGCGTGGACGAAGTCGAGGTAGTGCCGGAAATCCCCGTCCTTCGCGAACTTGTAGGCCGGGTCCGGCGTCGCGTAGGCGGGCCGGGCGCTCTTCCACTTCGACACGTCGTTGCCGTAGTAGTACGGGTGCCGCCAGTCCAGCGCGTAGGAGTAGTAGAGGAAGCAGCCGAGGCCCTTCTTCCGGCAGGCCTCGGCGAGTTCGCCGACCAGGTCGCGCCGCGCCGGGGAGGCCTTGGCGTGGTAGTCGTTCTGCGCCGTCTCGAAGAGGCAGAAACTGTCGTGATGGCGCGCGGTGAGGTTGACGTACTTCATGCCGGCCTCGCACGCGAGATCGGTGATGAAGTCCGCATTCCACTTCGAGGCGCTGAACTGCGCCTTGAACTTCTCGTACTCCGCGACCGGGATCTTCTCCTTGAGCATGACCCACTCGCCGCGGCCGGGAATCGCGTAGAGGCCGTAGTGCATGAACAGTCCGAACCGGGCCTTCTCGAACCACGCCAGCGAGGCGGCGCGCGGGTCGCGGGCGTAGAGGTCGGCGTGGTCCTTCAGGTGAACCGGGACCGGTCCGGCGGCGGAGGAGGAGGAGGGCATCAGGGCGGCGGCCCCGGCCAGGGCGGAGGCCTGCAGAAACTCGCGACGACGGATCACGCTCATCGGGCACCTCGCTTCGTGCAACCCGGCCATGCTGCCAGAGCCCGCGGCCCGGGGCAAGGAAGGAGACGCGGGACGAACGCCGAACATCGAACATCGAACACCGAACGATGGAACCGGCGGGCGGATTGTCCAAGCCTTGGAAGCCCCGGGCATGCGGTTTCCAATCCTTGGACACGAGCCTGGGCTTCGAAACGGTGAACCTGAAACCTGCCCCCGCGCGGGGCGCCTCCGGGCTCAGGGCAAACGCATCTTCCTCGAGGTCGTGGCGCCTTTCGTTCGGCAGGGCGCGGAGTGGCTGGTGGACGCAGGAGCCCTTGCGGTTGCGGGGGTGCGGCGCGCACCAGGCCGGCCGGATCGCGCGGGATCCCGCCCCGCCTGCGGCGTTGCCGAAGGGGGCGCGGACACAAGTCCCGCACCCCCTTCGTCGCCTTGCATCCGGGGCGGTCTGCCGCGTTCCCGGCCGGGCCCCTCGCGGGCTCGGGGCCACCTGGTGCGCGCCGCGGCATCGCCTTCGCCTTGATTCAAGGATCGTTCGGCTGGGATCTCCCTTTCCCGGCGATGGAAGGGGAATCCTGAGGATCCCGCGCACACGGCCCGGTTTCGACAGGAACAAGATGCTTCTGCCCTGCCTCCGGGCTTCCCCGGCGGGGCGGAATCTGGTTCGATGGGGCGCGTCCATGAAGAAGGTCTCCCAGCAGACGATCGAGACGATCCGGCAGCGATGCGACATCGCGGACGTGGTCCAGTCCTACGTGCCGCTCCATCGGTCCGGCTCCTCGCTGAAGGCCTGTTGCCCGTTCCACAAGGAGAAGACCCCGTCGTTCCACGTCAACCCGGCGCGCCAGATCTACCACTGTTTCGGCTGCGGGGCGGGCGGCGACGTGTTCCGCTTCGTCATGGAGTACGAGAAGGCGGACTTCATGACCGCGGTGCGCATGCTCGCGCAGCGGGCCGGCGTGCCGATCGAGGTCGATGAGGACGAGCGGCGGGAGACCTCGAACAAGGACCGGCTGCTGAAGGTCCACGAGGCGGCCGCCGCCTTCTTCCAGGACCGGCTTGCGAAGGATCCGGCGGCCGGGGACGCCCGGGCCTACCTGGCGCGGCGCCAGCTCGACGGCGAGGCCGCGCGCCGCTTCCGCATCGGGTGGTCGCCCGACCGGTTCGACGCGATCCTCGAGTGGGGCCGGGCCGGGGGCTTCGACGAGGCGCTGCTCGAGACCGCCGGGCTCGCCGTCCGCAACGAGCGGGGGCTCTACGACCGGTTCCGCAAGCGCGTGATGTTTCCGATCTGCGACGAGCAGGGCCGCGTGATCGGGTTCAGCGGCCGCGTGCTGCGCGAGGAGGACTCGCCCGCGAAGTACGTCAACAGCCCGGAGACGCCGCTGTTCCGGAAGAGCCGCGTCCTCTACGCGATCGACAAGGCGCGCCGCGCGATCGTCGAGAAGCGCCAGGCGGTGCTGTGCGAGGGCCAGATCGACACGTTGCGGTGCCATCTCGCCGGAATCGAGAACGCCGTCGCCGCGCAGGGCACGGCCGTCACCGAGGACCACGCGCGCATCCTCAAGCGCTACGGCGACGAGGTCGTCGTGATGCTCGATGCCGACAACGCCGGCCAGAACGCTGCGATCCGCTCGGCCCAGATCCTGATGGCCGCGGGCCTGAGCGTGCGCATGGCCACGCTACCGCCCGGCGAGGACCCGGATTCCATGATCCTGAAGGAGGGGGCGGAGTCGGTGCTGCAGGTTCTCGCCGCCGCGGAATCGGCGCCGTTCTTCGCCATCCGCGTGGCGGAGCAGCGGGGCGAGATGGGCTCGGAGGCGGGGCGGACCCGGACGGTCCGGAGCGTGCTCGACCTGGTTGCGGCGGCGGCGATGGAATCGACCCGGGAGGATCTGCTCCGGCAGGCGGCCGCGCGCCTGGCCATTCCGGTGGAGGCGCTGCGCAGCGATTTCCGGGCGATGCCGCGGCGGGCACCGGCGGCGGCGGAGGGGCCGGCCGATGAGGCGGCGCCGGCCTCGGACGGTCCCGCCCGCCGGCCGGTCGAAGAGATGGCGGTGATCGAGGTGGCGGTTCATCATCCCGCGCAACGGGCCCTGATCCGCGACCATCTCCCGGCCGGACACATGTCCGATCCGCTGCTGCGGAGGATGCTCGGGGTGGTGCTCGCGCGCGGGTCCGACGATCCGCGAAGCCTGGCGGCGGACGCGGCGGAGGATGTCGAGTTCGCCCGCCTCGCCGCCGGGTTCGAGATGGAATCGCGATGGATCGACGGGGTCGAGGCGTCGCCGGAGCGGGCGGCCCGGGACTGCGTCCTGCGTGTCTGGCGCGCCGCGCTCGACCGGCGCCGCCGCGATCTCATGGCCCTGGCCGCGCGGGCGACGGGCCGCGAGCGCGAGGAGCTGGGCCAGCAGATGATGGAGCTGACGCTGCAGCTCAAGACGCTCCAGCGCGGGTGGGACGCCGCGCTCCCGATCCTGGAACTGGGGGCATGAGGGTCCTGCTGGTCACGCCGCCGATGGTGCAGTTCAACGCGCCGTACGCGGCGACGCCGATGCTGACCGCGTGGCTGCGCTCGATCGGCCACGACGCCCGGCAGGCGGATCTCTCGCTTGCCCTCGCGCTCCGCCTGTTCTCGCGTCGCGGGCTGGGCGAGGCGATGGAGGCGATGCGGCGCCGGGTCCGGCGGACGGGGACGGCGGGCGAGCCGGTCCGGCACGTGCTCGACCATGCCGCCGCCTGCCTCCGGTGGATCGGCCCCGCGATGCGCTACCTCCAGAACCGGGCGCCGGACCTGGCGCCGGCGATGGCGCGGGACGGCGGCCTCCCGGAGGGCCCGCGCTTCCGTCCGTTCCGTGCGTTGCCGCCCGACCTGGCCGAGGCGGACCTGGCCCGCCACCGGGCGAGCCTCTTCCTCGACGATCTGGCCGACGCGATCCGGGAGGGCGTGGACGGGCGGTTCGAACTGGCGCGGTACGGGGAGCGGCTTGCGGAGTCCGCCGCCTCGTTCGACGCGCTTGCGGCGGCCCTGCGGGCGGCGCCGTCCCCGGTCGACCGCATGCTCGACGACCTGGCCGCCCGGTGCATCCGCGCGCACCGGCCGCGCGTGCTGGGCCTGACGATCCCGTTTCCCGGGGCGGTCTACGGCGCGCTCCGGGTCGCGCGCGTGGCGCACCGGATCGATCCGGGCATCGTGACGGTTGCCGGCGGGGGCTTCGTCAGCACGGAGCTGCGCAGCCTCTCCGATCCGCGGTTCTTCCGGCACGTGGACTTCGCGCTCTACGATGACGGGGAGCGGGCCCTGGAGAGGCTCCTCGCGGCGGTGGCGGGCCTCGAACCGCCGTCCCGCCTGATCCGCGCCCGTCATCTCTCGCGGGGGCGCGTGGCGTGGACCGATGCCGGCGATGCGCCCCCGTTCCGTCACCGCGACCGTCCGGCGCCGGTGCACGACGGGCTGCCGCTCGACCGCTACCCCGGCCTCGCCGAGACGCCGAACCCGATGCAGCGGCTCTGGTCGGAGCGGCGGTGGAACCGGTTGATGCTCGCGCACGGGTGCTACTGGCGCCGGTGCCGGTTCTGCGACACGTCGCTCGACTACATCCGCCGGTTCGATCCGGCGGACGCGGCGACGGCCCGCCGCTGGATCGCCTCCGTGGTCCGCGAGACCGGGTCGCGCGGCTTCCATTTCGTGGACGAGGCCGCCCCTCCGGCGCTGCTGGGGCGCCTGTCCGACCTGCTGCTCCGCCGCGGACCCGCGATCGAGTGGTGGGCGAACGTGCGGTTCGAGCCGGTGTACGACGCCGGGCTCTGCGCGCGGATGCGTCGGGCCGGATGCCTGGCGGTGACGGGCGGGCTGGAGACGGCGGACGACCGGTCGCTGTGCCGCATGGACAAGGGAATCACGGTCGACGGCGCCGCCGCCGCGCTCCGGGCCCTCTCGGAGGCCGGGATCCGCACGCATGCCTACCTGATGTACGGGTTCCCGGGCCAGTCGCCGCAGGAGATCTCCGACGCGCTGGAGCGGATCCGGAGGCTCTTCGCGCTCGGGTGGCTGCAATCCGCCTACTGGCACCGGTTCGCGCTGACGGTGCACAGCGGGGCTCATGCGGCCGCGGGGGCGCTCGGGCTGAAGGTCCTTCCGGCGGGCCGGGGCGCCCGATTCGCCGAGAACGAGGTCCGCTTCCGCGAACGGGGTGCGAGGCGGGATCCCTACGCCGGCATGGCGGCGGGCCTTCGGGCGGCGGTCTTCAACTACATGCTGGGGATCGGACTCGACGCGGATGTGCGGGCGTGGTTCGACATCCGCGTGCCGCGTCCGCGCGTGCCGCGACGGTGGCCGGGCTAGAACGCCCCGCGGCTACTCCCAGACGTAGTCCTTGTCCGTCGGCGGCGTCTCGACCACGGGGGTCGTCACCTTCGTTCCCGGCCGCGTGACGTACTGCTTGAAGAAGGACGGGGGGCCCTGCGGGGTCGGCGCGACGCGGGGCGTCGGCGCCACGACCGGGGCGGCTGCGGCGACGGTCGCCGCGACCACGACGGGCACCGGAAGCTCGGGCGCAGGCACGACGGCGTGGGGTCGTTCCGCGGTTATCGTGACGACCGGCTGCGTCCTCACGGTCGCGACATCGGCGGCGTGGATGGCGGCCTGGACGACGGGCGTTGCGACGATGGACGGTTCGATGCGGATGTTCGGCGGCGGCGGCCGCTGGGCCCGGAGGGTGGCTTCCAGGTGGGCCCGTTCGCGCTGGCGCTTCTTCGACGTCGAATGCGCGGCAATGGCGAAGATCAGGCTGAGGCCGGTCGCGATCAGCCCCGTCATCGTTAGCGTGGCCGGTTCGATGCTCATTTCGCGTCCCCCTCCGGCGCGCCCGCACTGGTGATGCCGATCGGCTGGCGCACCTCTTCGATCGCCTGCATCACGATGGCGCGCGAGATCTTGGTGGCCTTCATCGCAAAGCCCATCATCAGGGCGACGTCGCACATGTTGTTGATCATGCGCGGGATTCCGCCGGAGGCGACGGCGACCTCGGCCAGGGCGTCCTCCTCGAAGACCCAGATGTCCCCGCCTGCGGCCCGCATGCGCAACTCGACGTACTCGATCGTCTGGCGCTCGTTCAGCGGCTCCAGGTGCCAGATCATCGAAAGGCGCTGCCGGAGCGCGGCCTCGCGCGCGATCAGCGCCGCGAGCTGCTCGTGGCCTGCCAGGATCAGCGTGAACGCGGGCGAGTCGGGCTGGTCGGTCCGCCCGGTGATGCGGAAGTTCGTCAGGAGGTGCAGGAAATCCAGCGAGTCGCTCTCGCGGATCAGCTGGGCCTCGTCGATCGCGAGGACGGTGTGCTGGAAGCCCGACTTCGGGTTGGCGATCAGGCCGCGCACCGTCTCCAGCACGGAGGCGACATCCTCGAACGACCGTCCGGTCTCGAGCGACCAGAAGACCTGCCGGGCCAGGCCGACCGCGCCCCCCGGGGGCACGTCGAACCGGACGAACCGGGTGTTGGGAATGGCGGCCACGTTCTGGGCGAGCATCTCGAGAACCATCGACTTGCCGACGCCGTACGGTCCGATCAGCGCGCCGCCCAGCTTCCGTCCCTTGGCGAGATAGATCAGCCGCGCGAGGCCCTCCTGGTGCTGGTCGGAGAGATACGCGAAGCGGGAATCCGTCACGTTCTGGAACGGCTCCTCCCTCAGGTTCCAATGTGCAAGGTACATGGTGCCCTACTTCGTGATGGTCATCCCAAAACGGAACGACCGATTCGGTGCCCGCGCTGAGTTGTTCTCGTTCCCCAATACCACCGACGAAAAACGGACCTTTCCCGGCGGGGGCTCGCGGCGCACGGCGGCGACCGCCTCCGCGGCGGCGGCCACGGGCGCGGGTTCGGGAACGGGCTGGGGCGCGGGCGGGGGCGTCTCCCGGCCGGCCACGGCGCCCCGGCCGGGCAGCACGACGTAGGGCGTCGCCGGATCGAGCCGGACCTCGCCCAGGCACTTCGTCGTGAGCCAGGACCTCTGTCCGGTCGCCTCGTCCGTCGACAGCGTCACCGACACGGGGACCACGTCGTCCAGGGCGTTCTTGAGGCGCGTGGCGATGGCCGACACGGGGCGGGGCAGCGTCAGGAGCGTCGTGCACCGCAGCCGGTCGAAGGCCCGAACGAACGAGAAGACGTGCTCGGCCATCATGTCAACCGACCGGGTCATGACCCAGGGGAGGGCGGTGTCGAGCACCACGCGCTTGATGGCGTTGGTGTCGATGATCTCCTGGAGCTGGAGGAACCCGTCCGGCGGCAGGGTGAGGTTGACCTCCTTGTCGCGGCCGGGGATGTAGTCGCTGTATTCCAGGACGACGAAATCGCCCTCTTCGACCGACCGCTCGATCTCCGGGCCGAACGACGAGGCCCAGATCGCGACGTCGGCGGCCGGCTGCGGGGAGAGCAGAAGGCAGCGCTCGCCCTGGCGCACGCCCTGCGCGAGGAACTGGAGGCCGACGGCGGACTTGCCCCCGCCGGAGGGGCCGCAGATGACCCAGCAGCGGCCGGCGTACACGCCCCCGTACCGCTCGTCGAAGAAACCCACGCCGGTGAGGGCTTTCTGGGTGCTCATTTCGTGCCTCCTGCAGGCGCCGGGTCCGTCGGCGGGAAGAACCGGGCCCCCAGACCGCGGATGAAGCCCATCTCGAAGGGCTTCGTCAGGAAGTCCGTGACGCCCATCTCGCGGCACTGGGACAGGCAGGACTCGCTCGGATAGCCCGAGATGACGACCACCGGGCAATCAGGGCGGACTTCACGAAGCTTGCGGATGAAGTCGACCCCGCTCAGGGTCCCGGGCATGCTGAGGTCGGAAATGATCAACTTGACCTTCGGGTCGGAGGTGGCGGCCAGACCGGCTTGGCCGTCGAAGGTCTCCACAGCCTCGTGCCCCGCGAGGGTCAGAACTCTGGAGAGGTAGGAAACCACCCCTGGGTCATCATCAACGATCAAGACCTTGGCCATGTTTGCCTCCCACGGATCGAAGGCTCTCCATCAAAGAAGGGGGCACGGCATCAACCGTAGGCCTATACGATAGGCCAAGAAGAGAAGAACGGAGGATGCCATGCCTTGGGAAGAGAGTGTGCTCAGTCTGCCCGGAATGCACGTGAAAAGGGTGGAGGGATGGAACGCGGTGCACGTATGGGTGAGGTCGGAGGAGGAGGTGAG
>VGWF01000067.1 GCA_016873715.1 Lentisphaerota bacterium
TTTTGTGCGAGATCGCCTTCACCAACGCGCTCGAGCCCGTGCTGCGGACGACGGGCGCCACCAACATCCACAATGCCCGTGTCGGCTACGGCGGCTACCGCCATCAGCGGTTCGGCAGGGTCGAGTCGCTCGAGGACCTGCGAACCATCGCCTACGGCGGCTTCGCCGACCTGAACAACGCACCGTTCCGCACGTTCAGCGATCCCGGGCCCAACTCGAGCAACAACGTCAACTACCCCCGCATCCTGACCACCTACACCCGGTACCCGCAGGGCAACGGATTCCTCGGCGCCAGCCAGTTCGATCTCTCCGGGACCGCCGCGGAGATCGGCGCGAACAGCGGAGCCCTCGTCAGCCACCTCCAGGGACGCCTCGGCATGTCCTCGGACCGCGCGACGTGGTTCACGCGGAACCTGATCGACTACCTTGACACGGACTTCGTGCCGGGCGGCATCAACGGGGGAGTCAGCCCCACGGGTCCCAATGCCGACAGCATCTGCACGGAGCCCGTGCCGATGCTGAGCCGGCTTGATTTCAGGACGTATTACACCTCGCCGTCCAACCTCGTGGTCGAGTCCTACGTGGAGACGTTCTTCCCGTTCCTCTTCTCCAGCAATGCGGCCGCCATCCCGCAACTGACCTTCAACTTCAAGTACGAGCTCGTCGGCGGCACGTTCACTCCCGGATCGGCCAGCGTCTCCAGCACTTCCCCGTCGAAGGATTCGTGGGTCCGCACGACCCCGGGCGCTTCGCCCGACCAGTTGACCGCGCATTTCTCGTTCCCGTTCGGGGCCCGCGGATGGACCAACGCACACCGTTCCCTCGGTTCGACGCACTCCATGCCGACCGGACTGCGGATCACGGAACTCTCGCTCACCCTGCCCGGCGGGAACACCGTGGTGGACCGGATCAGGCCGCCGATCGACTTCACAGCGTCCGAGATTCTGCCGCCGTCGAATCTCACCCCCGAGAAGTACATGGTCCGCTACGACGTCGTGGACCCCCGCATCAACTGGATCCTGCGGGGCGCCAACGCTCATTGGAAAACCACCACGGCGTTCGGGCCGACCGTGAGCCGCATCGGGAACCTTCCCCAACGGCTTACCAATGCCGTTCCCTTCGAGAAGGGCGAATGGGTCATGTACGCCGGCAACGACAACAAGCTCTGGTCCCTGGGGGAACTGGGGTACCTTCTCCACGATTCCCTCCGGCCCTGGCGGACCGTGTCCTTCTTCTGCGAGACGCAGAATGATACGAATGACTACATCAACGTCTGGGAGCATTTCACGCTGAATCCCAAGAGGACGAGGTACGGCCTGGTCAACGTCAGCAGCCGGATCACCAACGCGTTGGCAACCGCGTTCCACGGTTGCCCGTTCGATGCGGCGCCGGGAATCCCTGCCAAGGCGGGGCAGGACCTGCGCCTGAGCTCGACCGGCGCCCTCGCAATCGCCAGGGAGATCATCAACAACCGCCCCGGACAGGGCTACACGAATCTTGCCGCGCTGGGGGGCACATCGGTCAATATGATGGGATTGCCGGGCCTCGTCAGCATCCTGTCGGTGCCTTGGATGCGCAATAACTCCTGGATCGGAAGGGAGAACCTCCTGCGCAGCACCGAGGGGCTGTTGGGCATCCGCAACAACACGTTCATCGTGCTCGTGCTGGGCCAGGGCGCGACCAAGCTGGACGACCCCGAGTCGACGACGCCCGTCGTCCGCCGGACGGCAGGCCATCGTGCGATCGCACTCGTCTGGCGGGATCCGCTTGCCCCGCCCGGCACGCCCAAGCACTTCGTCCGGTGGATTCGATGGCAGGACGACTGGGTCGGCGACGTTTCCGACCAGTTCTAGTGCACGCTACGGCCCCGCGTCCGGGCGTGCGGCCGTGATTTCGCGGTTCCTGACGACGAAGATCCGTCCCTCGTCGGTCTCCGTGTCCCCGCGCCGGATGCGCAGCGTCGCGCGCACCTCCCAGCCCTGCGTGCCTCGCGAGACACCGCCCCAGCGCACCACGCGCATCGAAAGGCCCTCGCGCTCGAAGAGCGGCACGTAGGCTGCCACCAGGGGTACGCTTCCATCGCCGCCCGCCTGGGGCGCACAATCCTCGTCCGGCGCGATGAACAGCCAGGAGAGCACGCGCTCCCACAGGGATGGTCCGGCTCGAACCGTGCGGACCTTCCTCGTCGACGTGGCCGTCTGCCGGCCCGTCCCGGCGCAATCCGGGCAATCGGTCGATCCGGTCCCGGAGCAGAGCGAGCAGGACTCCATGGTGCCGACGCGTCCGGTGCCCCGGCACTGCATGCACGGGGGAGGACTGCCCATCTGCCTCCCGCCGGAGGAGCCCTTCAACTGCCACTTGCCCTTACCCGTCCCCTCGCAGGCGGGACAGGAGCGCTCGCCCGTTGCGACGCGTCCCCGACCGGCGCAGAGCCCGCACGTCGCCTGCCTCGTGCCCTGGCAGGTCGCGCAGACGGCCGTGCCGCCCTGCTCGCTGGTCCGCTCCACGATCTCGATCGGCCGGGTGCGGCCGAAGTACCAGAGCGCGCCGACCGCCACGCCCACCGCCACGAGCCCTGCGAGACCGGTTCCAATCTTCATCCTGCGATCCTCCCGACGCCCCCTGTATCACTCCGTCGATCCGCCGGTCAATCCCCCGCGCGGGCCGGTGGGAGGTGAGCGCGGAGGTAGTCCGGAAGGTCGTCCATGGCGTCCAGGCGCGCGGTCGCGGCGGTTCGTGCCGTCGGATGAACCCGGACGGTCACGGCGCAGCCGGCCCGGCGACCGGCCTCGATGTCCTTCTCCGAGTCGCCGATCATCCACGAGCGTGCGAGGTCCAATCGATGGCTCTCCGCCGCCTCGACGAGCATGCCCGGGTTCGGCTTCCGGCGCGGGTCGTCGTTGGTGACGGCGGTGCAGACGCGGATGTCCGTCAGCGCCAGGCCCTCGGCCGCGAGTGCGGCGGCTAGGCCGTCGTGGATGCGGTCCAGTTCCGCCTGCGACATGATGCCCCGCCCCACCCCGCGCTGGTTGGTGACGACAACCGGCGCGTAGCCGCGCTCGATCACAATCCGGAGACACTCGACGAACGACGCAAGCAGGTGGAAGTCCTCCCAGCGCTCGACGTAGCCGGGCCCCGGGCTCTCGTTGACGATGCCATCGCGATCGAAGAACACGGCCGGACGGCGCTCGCTCATCGCGGTGGTTCCTTCTTCCATGAGGACGTGAACCCGTCGTGCGCGCGCAGCCAGAAGCCGCCGGCCGCGGTGCCGGGCACGGTGACCCGCCATGCGGCGGAGTCACCGGCCGGATCCAGGCCGACGGCGGCATCCGCAAAGACCTGCCTGGACCGCGTGGCGACGAAGCCGACCCGGCCCAGCGGAGCCCCGTTGCCGGGCATCCGGCAGACGACGTCGTCGTCCACGACCCCTTCGGTCGCACCGTCGGACGCCACGCGGACCCCGAGCCGGACTGGCGTCGCCGGGCAGGCCGGAACCCCGCGGGACGCCCGGATGTGGATGTTGGTCCCGGACAGGACGCCCATGGCCCATGCGCTGCGCTCGGGAAGCCAGCCGAAGAAGCAGGCCCCGGTGCTCGAGGATGCGCGGAAGGCCAGCGCCACCGGCTCCATGCCCGAGGCCCGCGCCGGGATCCACCGGGCCGTCAGTTCGCGTGTCGCCCCGCCCGGCGCCATCACCACGTCGAAACGGCTCGACGAATGGGCGGTCAGGCTCCACTCGCCGCCCCGCAACGATACGGCGGCCTGTCCCGCTTCGATTCCCGCCGCGACGGGATCCGGCGCAGAGTCCGGTCCCAGGGCGCGGTGCCAGGAGGGAGCAACGACATCGCCGTCGGCATCCGAAGCCGCGCCCGCGAGGATCGTGGTTCCGTCCGGCCCGCGTTCGGCCGACAGGCGGTCGATCCGCGGCGGACGGTTCGAGGGCGCGAGGTTGATTCCGACGGGCCGCGATCGCACGAGCCCGCCGTCCGCATAGACGGCCAGCGCCTGCAGTTCGACCGGCCCCCTGCCGAGCACCGCGGGATCGACGCGGAGGTCGGCCGGCGAGGCGGCGGTCGTCTCCGCAAGCTTGCGCCCACCGGCGAAGAGGCCGACTCCCCGCGGCGTCCCTGTGGCGGCGACGCGCACCGTCAGCGGGCGGAGTCCGTCGCAGGATGAGCCGGCCCGGGGGTTCTCGATCGTCACGGCGCGGCCGGCCACGGGGGCGTCGAAGTCCACCTCGGCAAACGCCTGTTGCTTCATCAGTCCGCCGCGGAGGGCGACGGCGCGGAGGCGGTGGCTTCCGGCCGCCAGCCGGGCCGGGTCGATCTCCAGGCGGCCGGACGGACCGAACCCGGCGCGCCGCCCGTCGAGCAGGAAGAGGAAGTTCAGGTTGGTCGACGGCGGATCCGTTCTCGCGAGGAACGCCGCGGAACCGGCGCGGTCTTCGCGTTCGATGCGCACGCCGAAGTCCGGCGCCCCGGGGGACGACAGCGGATCGCCGATCAGGTAGGACTGGAGCGGGCACATCAACGACTGGGCATAGGCCTCCAGCAGCGTGCATCCGCGGGCCTGGTGGGCGAAGAAACGGGCGTGCGGGAACTTCGTCCAGATGGAATAGGGTTCCACCACCGTGCCGGCCGACGTGCCCGCCCCGGCGTCGAGCCAGGCCGTGATCTTCGTCTGCGCGGCGCTGTGGAAGACGGCCCCGAAGCTGGTCAGGTGTTCGCCCATCGCGCCCGGGGCGTAGGAGCGGATCTTCGACGGATCGGGACCGGCGAGCCCCATCATGACGCCCGCGACACCGGAGGCCCCGGCGGGGAAGTTCGAGGAGACCGCGACCCGCATGTCCAGGCTTTCGAGTTCGGCGGCGGCCTGCGGGAACTGCCACTGCCGGCAGCGCGCGCGGATGTCCGATCCGACGACGAGGTGCACGGTTCCGCGCCGCCACGCGTCCCCGGGGCGGCGCCCGTCCTCGAGCACGCGGAGCGCGGTGGCGGCGTCCGTGCCCCGGGCCCCGCAGTAGGCGAGCGACATCGACGGCAGCGGCATCCGCTCCCCCAGCGCCCCGGCGAGGGTTTCGAAGGAGGCCGTGAGCGCCATGGCCCCCGTGGGGGCGACCGGCCCGCGGAACAGGGCGGACGCGAAGAGCCCGGTCGCGATGATCCCGGAGGGCGGCACCTCGCCGCGCGTGAACGTCGCGCCGTGGAGCGACATCGGGGGCTGGGTCTTCACGCGGACGGGGAAGTCCGCCGAGTAGACCCACGCGAGGATCCGGTCACCCAGGCCGCGCCCCGCCACCGCCTCGCGCCCGGGCTTGAGAATGAGGGCGCGGAAGTCGTCGATCGTGATCTCCGCCTCCGCCGCCCGCACGGAATCCGGCAGCGCCAGGCGGACGACGTTCTCCGGCGGGACGCCGCGGTCGCGGGCGTAGCGGTTGGCGATCGCGACCGACAGGGGCGAGGTCTCGTTGACGAGGAGCAGGACCTCGTGCGGCCCGAGCGCGGCCGCGCGGACGGCCGCGGCCAGGAGGAGGACATGGACAAGCCCGAAGCGCATGGGGCGGATGATAGTACGAGGCGGCGGACGGATGGAAGGACGGAAGGATGGGCGCCCGGAATGCGGGGCGGAAGGACGACGGACGGCCCGGACGGCGGCGCAGGCTTCCCCCGCCGGACGGCGGCGGCGGATGGCGCGGAGAACGAGCGCGGATACAACCAGCAGGGCGACGCCCGCGGGCTCGGGGATGGCGGCGCTGAGCTGGTCGTAGTAGGCGGCGGTCGTGAGATTCGCCGACCACGTCTGGTCGCCGTAGACGACGGTCGACGGCCAAGGCTGCCCGGACACGACGCTCATGTTGTACACCATTCCGACGAGCTGCCAGGTGCTGCCGGACTTGTAGAAGACCGGCCCGCCGGAGTCGCCGATCACCGCCTGGGCCTCGTTCGCTCCGGCCCCCTCGTCGAAGGTGACGCGGAACGACGTCGTCGTGACGCCGTAGTAGGTGTCGCCGACGCTGACGCTCTTGTAGAGGTTGTCGATCGTGTTCGATCCCCACCGCTGCGTCAGGTAGCCGGCGGTCATCAGGAAGCCCGTGTGGACACCCGCCGCCTCGTTGGTCTCCTGCCAGATCGCGTTCCAATAGCTGTTGGTCGGATGACGCTGTCTCCCGTTGCCGATCATGACGAGCCCGGCGCCGTTCGGGATCTGGGTGCTGCGGAGTGCGACATCGGCCAGCGGCGGCGCGTTCGTAGTGCGCACCAGGACCATGTCCGCGCGGGTGCCGCTGGCGTTGGTGATGCGCGTCCAGGAGTTGGTGTCGAGCCCGTACCAGGATCCCGCGAGAAGCACCTGGCTGGGATGGTCGTTGGAGAGAACGTGGTAGGCGGTGAGAACCCACCGGTTCCCGAGGTAGACGGCGCTGTTCTGCCCGGTGTTGAACCGCCCGACGTTGGCCCAGCCCGGGTCGTCCGCCGGCGCGTTCGTGTTCCCGAGCCCGTTGCCCCCGGCGATGACCACCGCCCCGGCGTCGCACAGGCCGAGGCCGAGGAGTGCGCCCGTCAGAGGGCCGAGCTTTCCGCGTTGGAGTCGTTTCATGGCGACCTCGCGATGCCGCCCGAATCTACGCCGTGCCCGGTGCGGCCGCAATGCGGGCGTCACAGGCCGCGGCCGCGACCGGCGGATGAAGGTAGAGGGGCGTGAGGGGCTCCGAGGGCTCTCCGGCGCGCCAGCGGGCGAGAGCACGCCGGGCGACGGCGGCGGCCGAAGGGTGGACGCTGCGCTCGATCCAGGCCCCCCTCGCGCCCGGGAGCGAGGCGGCGGCCGCGAGCCTCTCCCAATCCGACGACGCGCCCACGCCGGCGGGGTGGACCCGGGCGGCCAGGTCCGCCGCATCGCAAAGGGCCCAGGGCGTCACCGCGACGGCGGATCCGTCGTGGGCGCGATGGAACGAAGCGTGCCAGCACCGGCCGCGCCGCGCATCGCCGGCAACGAGCACGTCGTCCGCCGCGGTCTCCTGAAACACGGCGTCGGCCAGCGCCGCCCCGCTGTCGACGGCGTGGAACGGGCGCCCTCCCGGCATCGCGAGGGCCATGGCCGCCGTGAGCGCGACGCGCATCCCCGAGTAATTCCCGGGACCGCGCCCGGCGGCGAAGAGGTCGATGTCCGCCGCGGCCACGCCCCCCTCGCGGAGGATCGTCGCGAGGGCGTCGAAGGCCCGCCGGCTGTCCCGCGGCGCCTCGTCCCATACGATCTCGCGCACCACCTCGTCATCGCGAAGCAGGGCGACGCTGCCGCGGGGCGACGAGAGCTCGATGCCGAGAACGCGCATCACGGCCGTTCTCCCCGTCGGATCCGGATCACGCGGGATTCCTCGTCGGAACCGGGTTCGATATCGATGTGGATGGTCCCCGGGGGCATCAGTCCCGGGGCCCGCTCGGCCCACTCGACCAGCGTGACGCCCCCGGCGGAGAGGCAGTCGCCGATTCCGGCGTCCACCGCCTCCGCCTCGCCGTCGATCCGGTAGAGATCCACGTGGTAGAGCGTCAGGGCGCCGCGGTACTCGTTGACCAGCGTGAACGTCGGGCTGGTCACGGGCTCGCGCACGCGCAGGGCGGCGCCCAGGCCCTGGACGAACGTGGTCTTTCCCGCGCCGAGGTCGCCATGAAGGGCGATCGCATCCCCGGGCCGCAGGTCGGCCGCGAGGGCGGCGGCCAGGGCATGCGTGCCCTCCACCCCGCTCACCCTATGCTCTGTGGTTCCCGGCGCCATGGTGAACGCAGGGAATCTACCCCACGCAGGAGGAAATGAGAAGAGGCGGCATCTTTCGGCGTGCGGCCGGGGGTGCGGCGCGGTATGCTGCCCGTGCGGATGGATGCCGCGGAGGCTTCGACCATGAACGGTTCGTACGGACGGCGGGCGGGGTTCACGCTGGTGGAGTTGCTCGTGGTGATCGGGGTCATCGTGATCCTGATGACCATCTCGGTGCCCATGATCGGCAAGGGGCTGGGCAACGCGAACCGCACGCGGTGCGCGTCGAACCTGCAGCAGCTTTCGCAGGCCGTCAGCCTCTACTCGCAGCACAACCAGCGCAACCAGCGCGGGTACTACCCTCCGATTCCCGTCGATGTCAACTGGGTCAATGCCGTGACGAACTACGTCAAGGACACGGGCATCCTCGAGTTGTTCGTCTGCCCGTCGCGCGCGAACGCCCGGAAGTCGATCAACTACGCCGGGCACCCGCTGCTCTTGGGGAATGCGGCGACGCGCTACAAGCCCAGCGACGTCCAGCGGCCGTCGGGCGTGCTTCTGATCGGCGACCGGCCCCAGCGGGGCAACGAGACCGAGGACGGCTCCAACACGGAGTTGCTCCTGCTGGCCCCGTTCGTTGCGGCGGCGAGCTCGACCAACCCGAACGACGCGGAGACCGTCCTCCCGGTGACCGGCGCGGACGGGCGCGGCGGTTCCGTGGCCTTCCGCCACAGGCTCGGGGCGGATCACGCGGCGAACTTCGCCTTTGCCGACGGCCACATCGAGGCGATCGCGACGAACACCTTCGTCACGCGGATGGTCGCCATCCAGTACTGATCGGGCGGGCGCCCGCCGGCCGTGTCGCACCCCGTCAGTCCGGCCGGGATCGGACGGCGTGGAGCTGTTTCATCGACGCGACGTAGAGCGTCCCGTTGGCGGCGGCCGGCGTTCCCCAGATGGCGCTCCCGAGATCGGTCGTTCCGAGGATCCGCCTGTCCCGGGAGACCGCGAAGGCGTACAGACGTCCGCGCTGCGTTCCGATGTACACCTTCCCGTCGGCAACCAGCGGGGACCCGGAGACCTCGCCCTCGAGATCGTGCTCCCACACGCCCGCGCCGGTCGCGGCATCGACGCAGTGGAGCATCCGTCCCGAGTCGCCGATGAACACCAGCCCGTCCGACACCGCGGGCGTCGACATGCAGTGGCGGGCGAGCGGGTGCTGCCAGAGGAGTGCGACGGTCCCGTCCCCGTCCGGATCCGCCGCGTCGATGCATACAAGACGCGCCTCGCGCTTGCCCCACCAGCGGTCGCCGCCGACGGTCGTGTAGATGCGTCCGCCGACGAAGACCGGCATCGCGAAGATCGTCGAGGGGCCGCCCGCCTCCCGCTTCCCGTTCAGCTCGCAGGCGGCATCCTTGACCGTCCCCGGGTCGAGATCGTGCCGCCAGACCCGGCACAGCGCCGCGGCGGGCGCGCCGGCCGGCGGAAGCCCCGCCAGGGGCTCGAACGCGTAGACCACGGCATCGGCCCCCGCGAGAACCAGCCGGCGGCGGCCGCCGGCCTCGCCGAGCGACGGAGAGGACCACTGGCAGTGGACGATGCGCGGGCCGATGCGTTCCTCGTCCCGGGCCACGAGGCGACCGGTGGCCTTGTCGACCGCGATCAGGGTGGAGGCGTCCGGGCGGCGGATCCTCCGATGCGTGTTGTCGACCCCGTTCCCGCTGTTCAGGTAGAGGAGGTCGCCGTCCACCAGGACCGACGCGTGGGTGGAGTCGTGCGGCCAGATGCCCGGCGCCTCCTTGAGGTCCAGCCGCCAGATCACGTCGGCATCCAGGGGACCCGCATCGACCCGCGACTCCCCCTCCGGCGTCAGCAGGGCGCCCTCCTCGGCGAAGGGCCCGTCGTTTCCATTCGCCATGCCGTCGAGGTCGAGGCAGAGAAGCTCGCCCCGGTTGCTGACGACGTACACGCGGCGGCCCTCGACGGTGGGCGCCGAGCAGAGGCCGGCACGGGGCCAGTCGAGGTAGATGTCGCCGGTCAGCTTCGGGACGGCAAGCTGCCAGTGGAGGCGGCCGTCGGACTCGTCGAGGCACATCAGCACGCCCCGGTCGCCGCCCCTCCGGGGGTCGCGCGGCACCTCGTTGTTCGTGCCGACGAGAACGCGGCCGGAGCCGATGACGGGACTGCCGTAGGTCTGGTCGCCCAGCGGAGCGGTCCATGCGACGTGCGTTCCGTTCGACGGATCGAAGGCGGCGGGCAGCCCGGTCTCGGGCGAGACCATGTTGCGGGTGAATCGCTCGCCCCACTGCGGCGAATCGGCGCCCCGTGCGCCCGCGACCACGGACAGCAGCGCCAGGACGATGGACGCGGCGAGGGCGATGCGGCCGGAGCCCGTTCGCGTCATGACGCACCCGCCGGTGCGCCGCGGGCGGTGCCCTGGGTCCAGAACGGCAGGCTGACGACCTCCGCGCCCAGCGAAGCGCCGCGGGATTCGACGGTCACGCGCGCCCCGGGCCGCGTGAGCTTCGCGTCGATGTAGGCCATCGCCACGGCGGCCCCGACGCTCGGAGCGTAGCTGCCGCTCGTCACGACGCCCGCGTCCGCGCCGTCGGCCTTCACGGCATCGCCCGCGCGCGCGGCCCGCCGCGAGTCGAGGCGCAGGCCGGCAAGGTAGCGCGGGCAGCTCTCCTCGATATCCCGCACCACGGCCGCCCAGCCGATGAACCTCTTGGTCACGTCGATGAACGCCCCGCGCGCCGCCGGCACGGGCGTCCGGTCCGTGCCGAGCTCATGTCCGTACAGCGGGTAGCCGACCTCGAGGCGGAGCGTGTCGCGGGCGCCGAGCCCCGCCGGCGCCGCCCCGGACTCCAGGAGGCGCCGCCAGAAGTCCGTGGCGCGGACGGCAGGGAAGTAGATCTCGTAGCCCCACTCGCCGGTGTAGCCGGTCCGGCTGACGACGCACGACTCCCCCGCCAGCGGGAGCGTCGCGAAGCGGAAGTAGCCGAGGTCCGGGAGGCGCGTCTCGAAAGCCCTCTCGACCACGGCGCGCGAAACGGGGCCCTGCACGTCGAGCTTGGCCGTCGCATCGGACAGGTCACGGAACGTCGTGGCCGGCGAGAGGTGCGCGCGGACCCAGTCGGCATCCCCGGGACGCGTGCCGGCGTTGACGATGAGCCAGAAACGGTCCGGTCCGAACCGGTAGCAGGTGAGGTCGTCGAGGACGCCGCCGTCGTCGCGAAGCAGGTAGCCGTAACGGCACTGTCCTTCCCGGATCGTCCCGACGCGCTGCGTCAGCAGCCGTTCGAGGTCGGCCTCCGCCGTCGGTCCGGAGACCTCGAACTCGCCCATGTGGCAGGTGTCGAAGACGGCGCAGCCGGTGCGGGTGGCCTCGTGCTCCGCCAGGATGCCCGCGTACTGCACGGGCATGTCCCAGCCGGCGAAGGGAACGATCCTCGCGCCGAGGCGGACGTGTTCGTCGTGGAGCGGAGTGCGCATGGGCCCATCGTACGCAAGGACGATGGCCTGCGCAAACGCGGAGAATCGGCTTGCTTCGCGGACGGCGGCCGGGGAACGTGGCGGCATGGCGGACGGATTCCAGACCGGGCTCGACGGCCTCCTTGCGCGCGGCGGCCTGCCGCGGCGCGCGCGGATCGGGGTCGTGGCCCATGCGGCCAGCGTTCACGCCGGCGGCGCGCATGCGATCGACCTTCTCGCCCGTGCGGCCGGACGCAGGCTGGCCGCGGTCTTCACGCCGGAGCACGGCCTGTTCGCCACGGCGGGCGCCGGGGAAGCCGTGGCGTCGGGGCGCCATCCGGACCTGGACATCCCCGTCTTCTCCCTCTACGGCGAGCACCGCCGGCCCACGCCGGCCATGATGGCGGCGGTCGACGTGCTGGTCTTCGACCTGCAGGATATCGGGGTTCGCTGTTACACCTACGTGTCGACCCTGCGCGCGGTGATGGAAGCCGCCGCCGCCGCCGGCGTCGCCGTGATCGTCGCCGACCGGCCCGTTCCCCTGCCCCATGTCGTCGACGGTCCGATGCAGGATCCCGCGTTCGGGAGCTTCGTCGGCAGCATTCCCTCGCCGCTGGTCTACGGCATGACGCCCGGCGAGACGGCGCGGTGGCTGCGGCACGTTCTCCGGCTGGAACTCGACCTGCGCGTGGCGCCGCTCCGCGGCTGGCGGCCGGGCCGGCGTCCGGACGGCCGGGGCGCGCCCCCGTGGGTGCCGCCCTCGCCGGGCATCCGGTCGTGGGAGAGCGCCATGGCCTACGCGGCGACCGTGTGGACGGAGGCCCTGCCCTCGCTGGACTGCGACCGCACGGGACTGATCCCGTTCCAGGTGCTGGGGGCCGCCTGGATGGATCCCGCCGCGGTGATCCGACGCCTGCGGCGCGATCCCCCGGGCGCGCGGCTGCACGTCCACCGGTACACGGCCGGAGGACGGCCCGCCGCCGGACTTCGCATCGCGGTGACCGATCCGGCGTCGTTCCGCCCGGTGCGCCTGGCGGCCGCGCTGCTGGCCGCCATTGGGGCCGTCCACGGCCCGGAACGCCTCTGGGGCGCGGAGGGCGTCCGCCCCGGCTTCTTCGACCAGCTTGCCGGATCGGACGCCCTCCGGCGGGATCTCCGGGACGGGCGCACGCCCTCCGCGATCGCCGCCGGGTGGCGTCGCGCGTCGCGCGCGTTCGAGGCCCGTCGCGACAACGCCCTCCTCTACCGGCGGGCGCATCTCCGGTCCTGAGAAGGGTGACGGCCGGGGGCGGGCTCCAACGTAGTCCTCACGCTCCGCGTGAGGACATCTCCGAATCCGGATTGGCATCACGCGGAGCGTGATGACTACCATGCGGAGCCACCGCCGATCTTGCGCGGGGGACTGGCCGGAGGGGCGCATCTCCGGTCCTGTGCCGCGATGACGAAGGTGCCCGCACGATCAGGTCAATGAACCGGAGATGCGCCCCTACCGCCGCGGCTGACGGCCCGCGCTTGACAACCGCGGGCCGATCCCGCTTCATGTCGCCTCCGCGCCAGTCGCGGAAGGTGAACCACGATGGCCTCGTTCAACGAACCGGAATGGCAGGTGCGGGCGGCGTCGCCCCACTGCGAGGGCTGCGGCAAGGCATTCGCCGACGGCGAGTCCTTGACCTCGCGGCTGAGCATGGAACCGGGCGCCGGCTACATGCGCCGCGACCTGTGTTCCGCCTGCGCCCCCCAGGCGCCGGGCGAGGCGGTCAGCGCGTGGCGGACCGTCTACCACCAGCCTCCGCCCGTCGAGGAGCCGCTGAAGAAGGAGACGGCGGAATCGCTCCTCCGCCACCTGATCGAATCCAAGGACGACACGAAGCTCTCGGCGATCTTCGTGCTGGCCGTCATGCTCGAGCGCAAGCGCCTGCTGATCGAGCGCGACGTTCAGATTCTCGAGAACGGCCACCGGCGCCGCATCTACGAGCACCGCGGCACGGGGGAGACCTTCGTGATCGTCGATCCGCGCCTCCGGCTCGATGACCTCGAGGCGGTTCAGACCGAGGTCGTGGCCCTTCTGGGAGGCGGCGCGGCCTCACCCGCCGCGACGGGCGGCGAGGCGGCCCCCGGGACGGCTCCCGCCGGGGTTCCGGCGGATCCGCCGGGAACGCCCCCGGCCGCGGATTGAGAGGCGGCCGGTCGCATGTTCGACCTCAAGATCGTCAACGGCCGCATCCTGGACGGCACCGGCGGCCCCGAGCGGTTCGCGGACATCGGCATCGCGGGGGACCGGATCGGGGACATCGGGGATCTCTCCGCCGCCGAGGCGCGGGACACCGTGGATGCCTCCGGGAAAATGGTCTGCCCGGGCTTCATCGACGTCCACTCCCACTCCGACGCCTACCTGCTGATCGAGCCGTCGGCCCCGAGCAAGATCTTCCAGGGCATCACGACGGAGGTCGTCGGCAACTGCGGCGCCTCCGCCGGACCGCGGCTCGGCGTATGCCGCATGCCCTCCGACTGGCAGACGCAGACCTATCCCGGGACCTGGAGCACGGTCGCAGACTACCGCACGCTGCTCGAGTCCGTGGGGCCCGCGCCGAACGTCGTGCTGCTGGTCGGGCACAACACCCTTCGTGCAAGCGTGATGGGCTACGAGGACCGCCATGCCACGCCGGACGAGATCGCCGGCATGCGCCGCCTGCTCGACCGAAGCCTCGACGAGGGCGGCGCAGGGCTCAGCACCGGCCTGGTCTACGCCCCGGGGATGTTCGCGCCCGCGGCGGAGATCGAGGAGCTCGCGCGCGTCGTTGCGGCGCACGGCGGCATCTACACCTCGCACATGCGAAGCGAGGGGCGGCGCCTGCTCGAGGCGATCGACGAGACTCTCGCCGTCGGCCGGGCCGCCGGCTGCCGCGTGCAGGTCTCGCACCTGAAGACCTCCGGTCCCGCGAACTGGGGGCTGATCGACGGCGCCCTCGACCGGATCCGCCGGGCACGCGACGAGGGACTCGAGGTCGCCGCCGACCGCTACCCCTACACCGCATCCTGCACCGACCTCGACGTCATCCTCCCCGACTGGGCCGCCGCGGGTTCGCGCGCCGAGATCCTCGCGCGCCTGCGAGACCCGGCGCTGCGGGCCCGCATCCGGGACGAGATGCTCGCCTCGCGCGGCGACGGCGACTACTGGGACCGGCTCACGATCGGATCAACGCGCCACGCGGCCAACCGCGACTTCGCGGGCCGCCCCATCCGCGAGGTCGCCACCGCCCTCGGCCTGCAGCCCGTCGACGCCGCCCTGCACCTGATGGACACCGACGAACTCGGCACCGGCGGCATCTTCCACGGCATGAGCGAAGACAACATGTGGCGGATCCTCGCCGAACCCTGGGTGATGATCGGGAGCGACGGATCCCTGCGCTCGCCCGAGGGCCCCCTGAGCCACGATCACCCGCATCCGCGCAACTACGGGGCCTTCCCGCGGTTCCTGCGGGCCTCCCTCGACGGACGCACCGTGCCCCCCGCCGAGGCGGTGCGCAAGATGACCTCGCTGCCTGCCGACCAGTTCCGGCTGGCGGACCGGGGCCGGATCGCGGGCGGCGTGAAGGCCGATGTCGTCGTGATCGATCCGGCGGCGCTCCGGGACACCGCGGACTACGCCAGGCCCCATCAACTCGCCGCCGGGGTCGACGCCCTCGTGGTGAACGGAACGGTGACGATCCGGGCGGGTCGCGTCACGGGCGCTCGCGGCGGCCGGTTTCTCGCCCCGTAGCCCGGCTCATCGCCCCGCCGGCGCGGACTCGTCGGGTCCCTCCGCCGCGCGGCGTTCCCGTGCTTCAAGTTCGCGGAGCAGCTGGCGCTGGGTCGTCCACCGGTAGATCGCCGCCGGAACGGCGAAGACGAACACGACGGCCGAGATCCAGTGGTACGGCGCGGGCAGCGTGAAGGCGGCGACGATGAAGAGCGCGACCATCGCCCAACTCGCGATGCAGGCCCGGCGGACGAACGCCCGCTCGCGCGGTCCACGGGCCGACCGGAGACCGGTCGCCACCGCGACGACCCCGCCGAGCACGCTTAACACGAGCAGGCCCACCCCGCTGAGAAGCCAAGGTGACATGGCATCATTCTACCCCCCGCCGGGACCCCGTCAACGGCTTGTCCGGGAGCGGACGCATCGTGCTCCCGTCCGAATCGCGCCATGGGCGCTGAATCCTCCGGATTCCACTTCCATCGCCGGGAAAGGGAGATTCCAGCCGAACGATCCTTGAATCAGGGCGAAGGCGCTGTCGCGACGCACCCCCGCAACCTCAAGGGCTCCTGCGTCCACCCGCGACTCCGCGCCCCGCCGGCCGGACGGCACCCCTGCCGCCAAGGGAGATTCGTCTGCCCTGCTTGTCCTTGACCTTGCGCCACCGCGGGCCGAAGATGACCCACGAGGCGGGCGTGAGGCGGAGAACGGCCGATGCGACGAATCTGGATGCTGGCGGTGGCGGCGTGGATGGCGGTCGAGGGTCGCGCAGCGACACCTGCGCCGCGGGACGACGGCGTTCCGCAGGCCGTGGGCCTGCGCCTCGGAACCCTGGGCCTTGGCGCCGAGTACGCCGTGGGACTGGGCGACTACGTCAACCTGAGGGCGGTCGGCCATCTGGGCGGCTTCAGCGTCTGGGGCGACTTCAGCGACGTCGAGTATGATGTCGCCGTCGATTTCCGGAATATCGGCCTCATCCTCGATTTCCATGTCGCGCAGGGCGGGTTCCGCTGGAGCGCGGGCGTCTTCTACAACGGCAACGAGTACGAGGGCACGGCCACGCCGACCGCCAACACCGAGATCGGCGGCATGACGTTCACCCCCCGCCAGATCGGGACGATCCGCGGGGACGCCGACACCGACGAGCTCGCCTACTACGCGGGGATCGGGTTCGGCAACCCGGTCAGCCGCGACGGGCGGTGGACGGTGACGCTCGACCTCGGCGTGTACATCCTCGCCAGCGACCCGACGATGGACCTCACGGCCGACGGGACCGCCTCGTCCAATCCCATCTTCCAGGCGCAGCTCGCGGAGGAGGCGGATGACGTCGGAGACGACCTGCCGCGCTGGTGGCCGGTGATCGCCTTCGGCATCTCCTACCGCTTCTAGAATTGCAACCTCCCATGAGCACCGGTTCCTCGCTCCCTGGAGTGCTGTCCCGAACGGGCGGACGGATCTGCCTTGCCGCCGCCGGGCTCGTCGTCGCCTTCGCCTGTCTGCGGACGATCGCCGTCCCGTCCTTCTGGGGCGCACTCGCCGCGGGCCGTTCCATTCTCGACGCCGGGCTTCCCCGGTCCGACACCTGGACCTTCACCGCGGCCGGGCAGCCGTGGATCGACGTGCGATGGCTCCACGACGTGCTGCTGTTCCTGGCGTGGAAGACCGGCGGCGCGGCCCTGGTCATCCTCGCCAAGACGGCCGCCGTCGCGCTCGCGTTCCTCCTGGCCGGGCGCGCGGCACTCCGGCATGCCCCGACGCCGGCGATTGCCATGGCCTGCGTGCTGCTGACCGCATCCATCGCGCCCCGGCTGGACGCAACGCCCGCCGTGCTGGCGATGCCCCTGGCCGCCGCCATGATCCTCATCCTCACCGGGCCGCCGCAACCGCGCCGCGACTACGGCATCCTCGTCCCCCTCCAGATCCTGTGGCTCAACCTGGATCCCTCGGCGCTGTTGGGACCCGCCATCGCCGCCGTTGCGGCCGTCGCCACATGGGCCGAGTACCGGCGCGGCGCCCTTCCCGGCGTCCCCAAGGCCCGGATTCAGGTCCGCATGGGCCTGCCACTGGCCCTCGCCGCGGCCTGCCTGGCCACGCCCTACGGGCCGGCGCATCTTCGATTCGTCTTCACCCATGCCGGCGAGCTCTTCACGTCCGGCGGCATGCTGCTCCTTCCGTCGACCGCGCCCTACCATGTCGCGCCGTGGACCCAGGCGATGCTGACCGCCGTTCTCATCGTCTGCGCCGTGGGTCTCATCGCACCGCGCCAGCCTCTGCCCGCCCATCCGCTGGCCGTGTCCCTCCTCGGCATCGGCGTTCTCTTCAAGGCCCCGGAGGCCGTGCCGCTCTTCGCGGTGCTAGTCCTGCCCTTCCTCGCCTTTTCCCTGCTGCAGACGGCCGGCGGCGCGGCGTCGATGGTCCGCAGCCTTCTCCGCTACCCGCGGGGGATACCGCCCGCCGCGGCGCTGGTGCCGGTCCTTGCCGCCACGATCGGGGCCCTGGCCACGATGCCCGGACAGATCCGGCGATCCGGAAGCCTCGCGCGATTCGGACTCGCGGCCGAGGACGTCCACCTGGCCTCGGGCGTGGCGGACGTGCTCGCCCGGCCCGGAGCCCCGGCCCGGGTCTTCTGCCTGCCCGCCGACGGCGCGTGCCTTGCGTGGCGCCTGCCGGGACGCCCCGTCTTCTCCGACCTCCGCGAGGGGCTGCGAACGGACGAATTCAACGCGGCGGTCGCGCGGTTTCTCTCCGGCGATGCCGCATCCCAGGCGGCGCTGTCCGCCCAGTGGAACCTCGACGCGGTGCTCCTCAACTCGCTGACGCACGGCGCCGCCCATGCGGCACAGCGACTGATCGCGGGCGGTCGCTGGTCGCTCGCCTATTTCGATGGCATCAGCCTTCTGCTGCTGCCGGCCGGACGGGATCCGTCGGCCTGGATCGCAGGCCGGGATCTTCACGGGGCCGGTCTCGACCGCCTGCGCGCGGATGCGGCCCCCCACGCCGCCGCCATCGATGCCGGACGGCGCCTTGCACCGCCGCCGCGGCTTCTCGGTGCGGGCGTCGCTCTTTCCGCCCTCGGGCACCCGGCCGAAGCGTTGGCGATCTTCCGGTCCGTTCTCCGCGGCGACCCGTCCATGACCCCGCTCGGCCTGAATGTCGGCATCACGGCCATGGCCGCGGGCCGGCCGGCGGAAGCCCTTCCCGTCCTCCAGACCTTCGTCGCGCGATTCCCCTCGTCTCCGCAGGGATGGGCGGCGCTGGCCGAGGCGCTCCGGGCCGGCGGGAGGACGAACGACGCAACCGATGCGCTGCGCAAGGCGGAGGCCCGGAAGGCGCGCTAGGCCGGGCGGGCGGCTCAGAACTCGGACGTGAGGATGGCCTCCGCCCGACGGCACAACTCGCGCGCGTAGTCCGTCCACACCCCCTGCCCCCAGTAGCGGAAGCACGAGGTCTGGCAGAGCATCAGGTGGACGAGGGCCCGGCGATAGCGGGGTTCGGCCGGCGAGATCCCCGCACGGAGCACCTTCTCGCTGAAGAGCGCGCTGACCCGGTCGATCGGACCGAGCACGTTGTCGTACCCCTGCACCCAGGAGATGTTGCCGGTCCAGCTCCCGCCCTCCATGTGGAAGCGGTGGTCCTCGCGCCGCGCCTCCTCGATGGCCGCGGCAAGCCGCTCCGGCCCGTCGCCGGGTGCCATCCGGTCCCAGATCCGCTTCTGGTGGATCGGCTGGATCACCGGGAAGGCGTCGGAGGACACGCCCGCCGCCGACAGGTGCGCAAGGTACTCCGACACGTTCAGCAGCGGGTGCGGGCCGCCCGAGGCCTCCCGGACCACCTCGTGGTACTTCGGCGGGAACTCGTTCATCATGACCCCGCCGTTCTCACCATCCGCCACCTGGGTCACGAGTTGCGGCACCCGCCGCCCGCCCAGGTCCGCCCTGGCGATCGACCGGGCCTCGTACCACGGCTGCATCTGCGCGACGAGCTTCGTATCGCTGCCCTGGGTCTTCACGATCGCGACGATCGAGGCCGTCTCCCCCTTCGAGTTCCGGCACACGAGCCGGTGCGGCAGGTGACGCGCCGCGGGGCCGTGCCCGGTCCCGGGCTGCTCGACGGTGTGCTCCTGCACGAGTACCCATTCGTACCCGCACTCGCGAAGCGTCCGCACGAACTCGAAGGCGACGTCCGGATGGTTGGGCAGCGCCATCTCCGAGGGCGAGAAACCGCGAACGCGGGCGAGCGCATCGGCGCCGAAGATCGACGCGAAATGGTGCCGCCACGCCATGACATGCAGCCGGTAGTCCTGCACCGGCGTGGACGGGGCCACGGCGTGCCCCCAGGGCGTTCCGAGCCACTCGACGGCCCGGGCATACCGCGGATCGCACGTGATGCGCCGGAGCGCGTCGAACACGTCGTCCGCCCCCATCTGCCGCAGGCCCCAGAACAGCGTCCCGGAGTAGTCCAGCATGACGCGCGGCTCGCGGCCCTCGTCGATCAGCGCCGGGACGAACTCGCCCATCCGCTTGTAGCACCAGCGGAAGACCGGCGCGTTGTGGTTGTCGCCGGTGTGCTGGTTCTCCATCATGTGCTGGAGATTGCCGATGATCGACGCGGTCTGCAGGTCGCCGCCGCCCGCGGGGATGTGCGGCTGGTGCATGTGCAGCGCGATCGCGCACCCCGCCTCGATGCCGTCCGAGACCGCCGCGGAGCCCGCGCCCGCGGGGGCCGCCGATGCCCCGCCGGGGAACTCCGCTCCGCAGACGTTGGGAAGGCCATCCACGAGATCCACGGGGTCCGGCATGTCAGGTCTCCTCGTCGGGCGGCGCGGAAGCGGATGCGGCGGCAACCTCCAGACGCTCGAACTCCTCGGGAACCAGGACGCCGCCGGACACGACCATCCGGATGCCCTCCTCGATGGTGATCTGCGTCCGGGTCACCTCGGTTTCGTTCAGAAGCAGCAGGAAGCCGGACGTCGGGTTCGGCGTGGTCGGGAGGAAGACCCGGCACCAGCGGCGCCCGTCCGCACCCGTCCCCTCGCCGCCGAGAAACCCGATCGCCTTGCATCCGGGCCGGGGAAAGTCGATCAGGACGACGGACTTGAAGGCGTTCCGGTTCTTGTTGCTCAGCATGTCGACGACGCTCTTGGTCGACGAATACACCGTCTTGACGATCGGGATCTTCACCAGGAGCGACTCCCCCCACGCCACCAGGCGCCGGCCCAGCACCAGGCGCGTCAGCGTGCCGGCCGCGTAGATCAGCAGCAGCAGGGTCAGAACCGCCAGCAGCCCCACGACGTACTCCGGAACCGGGATCCGCGACATCAGCGCGGCGACCGGGCGGACGTAGCCGAGGATCAGGCGGAAGAGGATCCGCAGAACCCAGAAGCTGACCGCCAGCGGAACCAGCAGCAGGACGCCGGATACGAGGCGGGCGCGAACGTGACGGGCGACTTGGGATGTGACATTCATGGCTGCGATCTTCGGCAGTATAGGCCCGGGTTCGCCAAACGCAATCCGGGCGGCGCGCGGCTATCCGTACCGGCCCTCGATGTACTCCGCAGTCCGGGGGTCGGAGGGCGTCAGGAACAGGTCCTCCGTGCGCCGGTGCTCGATCACGCGGCCGAGCAGCATGAACACGCACTCGTCGCTGGCGCGCCGCGCCTGCGACATGTTGTGCGTGACGATCAGGATCGTGTAGCGCCCGCGCAGCTCGAACATCAGGTCCTCGATCGCCCGCGTGCCCCCGACGTCGAGCGCCGAGCAGGGCTCGTCCATCAGGATGACCTCCGGCTTGAGCGGAAGCAGCCGGGCGATGCACAGCTTCTGCTGCTGCTCGAGTTGGAGCGTCGTCGCGCGCACCTGCAGGCGGTCCTTCAGGTCCTTCCACAGACCGACCTCGCCCAGGGCCTTCTCCACCGCCGCGTCGAGCTCGCCGCGGCCCGGGCGCCCGCCGGGCTCGTGGATGCGCAGGCCGAAGACGACGTTCTCATACACCGACAACGGGAGCGGGTTCGGGCGCTGGAAGACCATCCCCACCGACTTCCGCAGCTCGATCAGGGAGACGTCGGGATCGTAGATGTTCTTGCCGAGGATCCGGATCTCCCCGGTCGTCTTCACGTAGCCGTACCGCTCGTTGACGCGGTTGAAGCAGCGCAGCAGGGTCGTCTTGCCGCAGCCGGACGGGCCGATCATCGACGTGATCCGGCCGTGCGGGATCTCGAGGTTCACGTCGAGCAGCGCCTGGAACGTCCCGTACCAGAGGTTCAGGCCGCGCGTGGTCAGGCCGTGGACGGGTGCGTCGCTCATCCGAACACCCCCCGGACGTAGTCGCGCGTGCGCGGGTCGCGGGGCGACTCGCCGAAGAGGACCTCGGTCGGACCGGTTTCGACGACCTCCCCGTTCCAGAGGAACATCGTGCGGTCGGCGAGCCGGCGGGCCTGCTGGGTCAGGTTGGTGACGAGCACGATGGTCATCGACCGGCACAGCTCCTTCAGCACGTCCTCGATGCGCATCGTCGTGACCGGGTCGATGGCGATGGAAAACTCGTCCAGGCAGAGGATCTCCGGCCGGTGCGAGAGGGCCCGCGCGATGGTCAGCCGCTGCTGCTGGCCTCCGGAAAGCCGCGTTCCGAGCGAGTCGAGCCGGTCCCGGACCTCGTCCCACAGCGCGGCCTGGCGGAGGCAGGTCTCGACCAGGCCGTCGAGCTCGGACTTCGACCGCACCCCGGCCGCGCGCGGCGCGAACGCGACGTTGTCGTAGACGGACAGCGGCAGCCCGACCGGAAGCGGGGCGACCATCCCGATGCGGCGGCGCAGTTCGTAGACGTTTCGCATCGAGCGGACATCGGCGCCCTCGACCCGCACGGTCCCGCTCGTCGTCGCGCCGGCGGTGAAGTCGATCGTACGGTTGAGGCACCGCAGCAGCGAGGTCTTGCCCGACTGGGCCGGACCGATGATGCCGAAGATCGCGTGGCGCGGCACCTGGAACGAGATGCCGTGAAGCACCTCGCGGCGACCGTAGGCCAGCCGGAGGTCCTGGATGTCGATGGCGGGGGCCGGGGTCGTCATCGCATCACCATTTCCGCCGGGATCGCAGGGCCACGCGCACGGCGATGGACGCCGCGTTGACGACGAGCACCGCGCCGATGAGCACCGCGGCGATCGCGAACGGCAGGGCCTTCGGGGCCCCGCTGGCCTGGGTTTGGATGTAGTACAGGTGCATCGAAAGCGCCATGCACTGGTCGGTGATCGGGTGGTAGAGGAAGAGGCCGGTCTGTTCGATCATCTTCCACGTCGTCACGCCTGTCAGCATCACCGGCGCCGTCTCGCCGGCCGTGCGCGAAACCTGGAGGATCACGCCCGTCAGGATGCCGCTGATGGAATTCGGAAGCACGATGCGGCGGATCGTCTGCCATCGCGTCGCCCCGACGTTCCAGCAGGCCTCCCGGAACGCCACCGGAACGCTGGCGAGGGCCTCCTTGGTTGAGGCGACGATCACCGGAAGCGTCATCACCGCCAGCGTCAGCGCCGCGGCGAGGATCGACTTCTTGCCCCCGTTCACGTTCAGGAAGTAGACGAAGGCGCCGACGCCGAAGAGTCCGTGCACGATGCTCGGCACGCCCGCGAGGTTCACCACGGCGAGGTTCACGACCCGGGTGAACCACGTGTCCTTCGCGTACTCGTTGAGGTACACGGCGGCCAGGACGCCGATCGGCGCCGAGATGGCCAGGGAGAGGAACACGACGTAGATCGTGCCCACCAGCGCGGACCAGATCCCGCCCTGCGTGCCGCCGTGCGTCGGGTTCGTCGTGAGGAAGGTCCACGAGAGCACCGGCCAGCCGCGGTAGACGACGTAGCCGACGATGGCCAGCAGCGGCACGACCATCGCCGCCGCCATCAGCGCGAAGAACGTCCGCGCCGCGGCCTCCGTGCGGGCCTTCCTTCGGACCTGGGGCGTGGCGGTGAACATCAGCGTTTCCGGATCCCCTTGACGACGAGATCCGCCGCCAGGTTGACGACGAAGGTGATGCTGAACAGAAGGACGCCGATCAGGAAGAGCACCTGGTAGTGGGTGGACCCCTTGGACGTCTCGCCCAGCTCCGCCGCGATGGTCGCCGTCAGCGTGCAGACCGGGTCGAAGAGCGTCTCGGGGATGCGGATCGAATGCCCCGTCGCCATCAGGACCGCCATGGTCTCGCCGATCGCCCGGCCCACCCCGAGGAGGACCGCGGCCAGCAGGCCGTTCCGGGCGGCGGGCACCAGGACGCGCCAGACGGTCTGCCAGCGGGTCGCGCCGAGCGCGAGGGCGGCCTCGCGGTAGGAGTCCGGCACGGCCTTCAGCGCATCCTCGCCGATGCTGACCATGATCGGCACGCTCATGAGCGCCAGCAGGATCGCCCCGTTGAAGAGGTTGACGCCCACCGGAACGTGGAAGCCGTGGATGAGCAGCGGACTCATCACGCTCAGCCCGATGAAGCCCCAGACGACGCTCGGGATCGCCGCCAGCAGTTCGATGACGATCTTGAGCGTCTCCCGGGTCCGCCTGCCGCAGAACTCGGACACGAACACCGCCGCGCCCAGTCCGAACGGCACGGCGATGGCCATCGCCACGGCCGTGACGCTGAGCGTCCCGACGATGAGAGCCCCCACCCCGTAGCGGGGCTGGTGCGACGTGGGAATCCACTTCCCGCCGGTCAGGAACTCGCCGAGGTCGATCTTCGCCAGCGCCGGGGCGCCCTCGCGGAACACGAAGAAGAAGATGCCGAAGACGAAGACGATCGCGCTGATGCCGCAGATGCGGATCAGCAGCTCGATCGCCTTCTCGGCGACCATCTCCATCCCGTTTCGGCGCTCCGCCATCCCCGTGTCCCCCGCGAGGCTACCGCGCCGGCCGCGGCACGTAGCCGGTCGACTCCACGATCTCCTGCCCCTTCGGGGACAGGATCCACTCGAGGTAGGCCCGAAGGGCGCCCTCCGGCTCGCCCGCCGTGTACATGAACATCGGGCGGGCGATCGGATACGACCCGTCCAGCGCGCTCACGGCGCAAGGCGCGATGCCCCGCTCGCCCCGCTTGCGCGAGACGCGCACCTGCCGCACCTCCGGCGTCGCGTAGCCCATCCCCGAGTACCCGATGGAGTTCGGCGTGTTCGCGATCAACTCGACGGCATCCTTCGAGCCGTTCATGTGCAGCGCGGAGAGCCGGAACTCGTTCTTCTTCCCCACCACCGCCTCCTTGAAGTAGTGGTAGGTTCCCGAGCTGTTCTGGCGGTTGACGAGGATGATCGCGTCGCCCTTCGCCCCCGGGATCGTGACCCCGATCTGACTCCAGCGCGTGATCGTCCCGCCGTCCCGGTACATCTCGCCGAGGTCCTCGACCGAGATCTCCTCCAGGGGATTGCTGCGGTGAACGAAGATCGAGAGCGCATCGTATCCGACGATGTGCTCCTTCGGTTCCCGGCTCCGCCGCGAGCGGATCTCCCCGGCCTCCCTCTCCTCCAGCTTGCGGCTGCAGTTGGCCACGTCGCAGCTTCCGTTGATCAGCGCGGCCGCGCCCTGGCCCGATCCGCCTCCGGAGACCTCGACCGATACCGACGGATCGACGCGATCGTAGGCCTCCGCCCACGCCGCGGCCAGGTTCAGCATCGTGTCGGACCCGATGTTCGCAATCGTCGTGCGGGCCCCGGGCCCCGACGCCGTCCCGCCCCCGCCCCCGCAGCCGGCGACAAGGACTGCGACGGCGGCCAGCGCCGCCGCGAAACGGATGGAGGAGGCGACGCCCACGGATCAGGCGCCCCCGGGCCCGGCGTTGGGCCGGTCGACGCCGCCGATGGCGTCCACCAGGTCCCGCAGGTGGCCGTCCAGAAACCGCGCGACCTCCTCGTGCGCGGCACGGACCTCCGCGGCGCCGCCGGACGTCCCGGCGGGATCGGCGACGGGCCAGTCGAGGAACACGATCCGGCGCGCGTGCTTGGGGAAGACGCGCTTCACGTCCGCGTCCAGCGCGATGACGATGTGATAGTGGTCGAGTTCCGGAACCTCGAGCAGCCCGTGGGGCACGCCCGGCACGGCGTCCGCCCCCCGCGCGCGCAGGAACTCCGCCGTCGGCGCGGCCACCGGTTGGGGATCCAGCGACGCCGACGCAAAGTGGAAGGCCTCGCCGCCGAATCTCCGCGCCGCCGACTCCGCCATCGCCACGCGGTTCCCGCCCGAGCTTTCGACGAAGAGGACCCGGTAGACGCCGGAGTCGGGATGCCGGGCATCCTCCCCCGTGCTGGCGTAGACCGTCTCGCGACAGATGTTCCGGGCCTGGTCGGACACGCGCTCGAGCCTGCGGGCGATCATCATGCACGCGTTCAGCGCCGCGAACGGGATCTGGTTGCAGCCGAAGCGCTCGACGAGGTCCTGGTTGAGACGGCTCTTGAGGCCGTCGACCGTCTCCTCGACCTCCATCACGAGGCGGGCCCGTTCCGCGTCGCGCGCGACGAAGGCCCGCGCGGCATCGGTCAGCATCGGCACGGAGAGATCCGCAATCTCCGCGAACCGTTCGGTCGGCACCTGGACCCCCAGCGAGATCAGCTTGAGAACCTGCCGCGCGATGCTCTCCGCGTAGTCGCCGACGCGCTCGAGCTCGAGGTTCACGCGGATCGCGCCGTAGGCGAAACGCAGGAGACCGGCCACCGGCTGCTGCCGCACGAGGAACTCCAGGCAGAGCCGGTCGATGGTCTTCTCCATCGCATCGATCCGCTGGTCCCGGATGATCACCGAGTAGGCCAGCATGCGGTTGCCCGTGGCGAGGGCGCGCATCCCATCCCGAAGGGCCTGCGCACTCAGCGCGGCCATCCGCGTGATCGCATCGCCGATCCGGTCCATATCCTGCTGCGCGGTCTGTTCCAAGTGGCACCCCATGGTCGGGAACCCTCCGACGGCCGGGCGGGATCCAAGGCGCCCGGACCATCGGCGGCATCCTATCAGCCTGCCCCCGGAGGGGCGAGTCGGATGCGACCGATGTTCCTAATACATGAGTCCGGCATTGTTCCTGCGTTAGACTTCTGTTAGGACTCCGTGAGGCGGGAGGAGGCTGACATGAAGGACCTTGGGACGATCTTCGGGGAGTCGCCGTTCGAGTTGGTCACCGCGCTGGCAGGGAAGATCCACGAGTGCGTGGCCCTGATCCGGCCGATCGCCGATGCCGTGCTCGCCGGCGACATGGAACGGCTGCGCGCCCTCCAGGACTCGATCTCGCGGCTGGAGGAGGAGTCCGATGTCATCAAGGACCGCGCACGGCAGAAGCTGCCCCGGCGGATGTTCCTCTCCTCGCAGCGGGAGGACATCCTGGCCGTCGTGCGGCAGCTGGACCGCATCGGCGACAAGGCGCAGAACTTCGCGGTGGCCGCCTCCTTCCGCTCCCTGAGCCTCCCGTCGGACGTGGCGGCGGCCTTCCTCGAGCTCGTCGACAAGGTCGTCCAGTTGAGCGAATGCCTCCTCGGACTGGCGCAGCATGTGGCCTCGCTCCAGAAGGAGGGCTTTGAGGGCCGCGACATCGATGAAACCCTGGTGCGGATCGAATCCGTCTACCGCATGGAGTGGGAGTCGGACCGGCTCAACCGGCAGGTCGCCCGCCTCTACTACTCCGCGCCGGGCATCGACCCGATCACGGTGATCCTGATGGACAAGCTGTGCCTGTCGCTGGGACAGATCGCGGATCACGCCGAGAACGCCGGCAAGAACCTGCGCCTCATGATCGTCCGGAACTAGGACGATGAGTTCCGACCTTCTTCTCGGGCTGGGACTCGCCTTCGGGTTCTACATGGCGTGGAACATCGGCGCCAACGATGTCGCCAACGCATTCGGAACCTCGGTCGGATCGGGATCCCTGACCTTCCGCCGCGCCCTGGTTCTCGCCGCGATCTTCGAGTTCTCCGGCGCGTTCTTCGCCGGGTCGCACGTGGCCGACACCATCAGGGGGAGCATCGTGCGCCCCGAGATCTTCACCGGCAGCCCGATGCTGTTCGCGCACGGCATGCTGGCCTCGTTGCTGGCGGCCTCGCTCTGGCTCCACCTGGCGACGTTCCTGGGCCAGCCGGTCTCCACGACCCATGCGATCATCGGCGCCGTGATCGGCTTCGGCGTGGTCGCGGTCGGCCCCTCGGCGGTCATGTGGACCAAGCTGGGGCGGATCGCGGCAAGCTGGTTCATCTCGCCCGTCATCGGGGGGATCATCGCCTTCCTTCTGTACCTGGCCATTCGCAAGTTCATCCTGGCGGCCGAATCGCCGGTGGCCCGGGCGAAGATCTCGGTGCCCGTCGCCTCGGCTGCGGTGTGCTACATCCTGCTTTCGACGATCCTCCCGACACTCCTCCGCGGGCTGTGCCCCGCCATGGCCGCAGGAGCTCTGCGCGCGACGAACATCGCGACGTCGCTTCTGCTGTCCGGGATGGTGGCGTGGTTCGTCCACGCGGGGGTCGCGCGGAAGCACCGGGAGATCTGCACGACGGGCCAGTGCCCGGCCGAGACGCAGTACAGGCTGGTCGAGGGCTGGTTCGGCCGCATGGAGGTGCTGACGGCCTGCTACATGTCGTTCGCGCATGGCGCCAACGATGTGGCCAACGCCATCGGCCCCATTGCGGGCATCGTGCAGGCCGCCCGGGGCGAGGTGAGCGCCAAGACCACGATCCCCCTGTGGCTGCTGGCCTTCGGAGGCGTGGGCATCGTGCTGGGACTGGCCATGTATGGCCGGAAGGTCATCGAGGCGGTCGGCAAGAAGATCACGGAGATCACCCCCACCCGCGGGTTCTCCGCCGCCTTCGGCACGGCCACCACGGTGCTCGTCTGCTCCCTGATGGGGCTCCCGATCTCGACCACCTTCGTGCTGGTCGGCGCGGTGATGGGCGTCGGATTCGCCCGCGGCTTCGGCGCGATCGACATGTCCGTGATCCGCAAGATCTTCCTGTCCTGGCTGACGACGATCCCGATCTCCGCCGTCCTGGCCGCGGTCCTGTACTGGATCCTCCGCGGCGTCTGCTCCTGACCCGGCCGTTCGCACTTGTTCTCCGCCCGCACACCTGCTACCAAAGCCCCGCAATCGCCGCCGGAGTGGCGAAATGGCAGACGCAGCAGACTCAAAATCTGCCGCCCGCAAGGGCGTGTGGGTTCGACTCCCTCCTCCGGCACCAGCCCAAAACCCGCCAGTTTCCAATGAAAAAAGGCCAATTCAGAGCCCGTGCCGCCTGATACCGCCTCCCTTGCCTTCCGCTCCGCCCCGCGCCTTTCCGGGTTCTGAATGCACACACAATGCACACAGCCCAAGCCGTCGGCCTCCGGCGCGATGTAAGATCATCCCTCCATGTCGGCCTGCCCGCATGGTGAACCTTGGTTCACTTGTCGCCCGCTCCTGCCATCGGGGCGGCGGTCCGGCCCGACCACCCGCACCGCCTCCCGTTCGGGTCGTAGCGGGCATCGTCGGGCATCCTGGGGGCGGCCGGACGCATCGCCCTCCGGCACCCCGGCACGCCCGTCTTGACCAACGACCCGCCACGGGGCGCAGGATGCATGGCGGCAGGCCCGAGGCTCGTGGCCAGCCGGAGCGTCGAATAACGACCTTGCGTCGGAGAGGTTGCTCACCTACCGTCTTCGGCCAAGAGGGTGCGAAAATGAGTTACATTCGGTTCCCTTGCTCGGGG
>VGWF01000068.1 GCA_016873715.1 Lentisphaerota bacterium
CCCCCGCCCCTCGTCCTACTTCGCCATTGACCGCGCGGCGAGCCGGGCCGAAACTGGCCGCACCTGCGGAGGATTCGAATCATGCGCAGTTCGTACGTGCGGAGCATCCTGGTGGCCGCGGTCGCCGCGGCGGCCGTCGCGGCGGAGCCGGAGTTCCGGACATGGACATCCGTCTCCGGCGCCAAGGTCGAAGCGCGGCTCGCGGGCACCGCGCCGGACGGCGCCGCCATTCTTGAACTCCGCGACGGACGCAGGGTCCGCATCCAGGCCGCCTCCCTCACCGAGGCCGACCGCGCCCTGCTGGCACCCGGCGCCGCCGCGCCGGAACCCGCCGCGCCCGCGACCGCGGAGTCCAAGCCGGCCGGCGAAGAGGCGTCGCCCGCGAAGAAGCCGGCCGCATCGAAGACGACCAAGGCCAAGGCTCCGGCGATCCCGATGGAGCCGACCGTCCCGCCTTCCGGCTACGGCACCTCCGGCCAGCCGCTCCAGGCCGAGTGGCCCCTTGGACAGGTCGTCACCAACATCCCCTGCCGCGGCGACGAGACGATGGCCTTCCACCTCTACCTCCCGCGCGGCCTCCAGCAGGGCCGGAAGTACCCCGTCCTCTTCCTGTGCGGCACCAGCTCCGGCAAGGCGACCGCCTTCGCGCGCTACCTCGACGGCGCCGAACTCAACGGCTTCATCCTCGCGATGCCCTCCGTCGGCGCGAGCGAGAACTTCGACCGCGCGATGACCTCGATGCAGGCGACGATCTCGAACGTCCTCGCCCGCGTGCCGGCCGACCCGCGCCGCCTCTACGCCAGCGGCTTCTCCGACAGCTCGCGCGTCGCCATCCTCGCCGCGACGGAGTGGTTCGGCCACCCCGCCGCCGGCGTCCTGCTCAGCGGCGTCGGCGGCGGGAGCGACGAGATGGCCAAGCTCCCGAAGTCCGCCGCCGTCGCGGGCCTCGCCGCGTCGGCGAGCGTCCTGAGGTGGGACATCGCCTGCACCGTCTACAAGTACTCGAAGACGAAGTACGCGCGCGCGTTCTTCTTCCCCGGCCGCACCGACTGGGGCTCGCCGGCGCTGATCGCCGACGCGATGACGTGGATGAACGCCTGCCAGCTCCGCGACGAGAAGGGCGGCCGCCCCGAGATCGCACGCGAACGCGAGGCGCTGGTGAAGTCCATCCTCGACCGCGTCGAGCCCGCCCTCGACGCGCGCCCCGGCTGGGCGGCGGAGTGGATCGAGTTCCTCCAGGACTTCCCCGGCCTCGGTCCGCTCCAGGGACGCGTCCGGACCGCCGCGCAGAAGCTCGAGAAGATCCCGGCCGCCGCCGCGCAGCTCAAGGCCGTCCCGGAGGTCGAGAAGTTCGCCCGGAAGCACTTCGCGACGTCGCCCAAGGCCTACCGCAAGGACGACGCCAACGGCACGCCCGAGGCCAAGCGCGACGCGGACGCGCTGCTGGCGAAGTTCAAGGACGCCGAGATCGCGGCCGTCATCACGGAGTTCGGCGCCGCCGCGTCGACCGGCGGCGGGCACTGAGCCGGAACGCCGCGCTTGCATCCGGGGCCGCGACGTCCGACCTTGAGGCCATGAAGATCGTCACGCTTCTCCCCGGCTCGGGCGACACGTTCTACTGCCAGAACTGCGTCCGCGACCTCTCGACCGCGCGCGGGCTGCGCGCGCTCGGGGCGGACGTGACGCTCGCGCCGATGTACCTGCCCGTCGATCCCGGCCCCGCCGCGGGCGTCCGCAGCGCCCCGGTCTTCTACGGCGCGGTGAACGTCTGGCTCGAACAGCGGTTCCCGGGGCTCGGACGGCGCGGACGGCGATTCCTCCGATGGTTGGACGCGCGGCCGGTCCTGCGCTTCGCGGCCCGCCGCGCCGGCTCGACCGACGCGCACGGCCTCGGCGAGATGACCGCCTCGATGCTGCGCGGCGAGGACGGGCGGCAGGCGGCCGAGCTCGACCGCCTCGTCGAGTGGCTCCGCGCCGACGGCGCGCCGGACGTGGTCCACCTCTCCAACGCCCTGCTCCTCGGCCTGGCGCGGCGCCTGCGGCGGGACCTCGGCTGCGCGGTGGTGTGCTCGCTGCAGGACGAGGACGTCTGGATGAACGCGATGCCGGAGTCCGAGGCCGCACCGGTATGGGCGCTGCTGGCGGACCGCGCGCGCGACGCCGCCCGCTTCATCGCCGTCAGCCGGGCCTACGCCGTCCGAATGGCCTCGCGCCTCGGCCTCGACGCGGACCGCATCGCCGTCGTTCACCCGGGCGTCGAGGTGCCGGAGCCGCCCGCGCCGATCCCCGGCGACCCGCCGGTGCTCGGCTTCTTCGCGCGGCTTGCCGACGGGCTCGGGCTCGAGGAGACCGTCGGCGCGTTCCTGATCCTCCGGCGCGACCCGCGCTTCACCCGGCTGCGCCTGCGGGCGGCCGGCGGATCGACCGCGCGCGACCGGGCCTTCATCGACCGCCAGCGCCGCCGCGTCGCGGAGGCCGGGGCCGCGGCGGACGCGGACATCGACGAGGCCTACGTGCCGGACGCGCGCGCGGAGTTCTTCCGGTCCGTCAGCGTGCTCGCCGTGCCGTCGCGGATCGAGGACGGCTACGGACTGAACCTCCTCGAGTCCATCGCGGCGGGCGTGCCGGTGGTCCAGCCCGACCGCGGCGCGTTCCCGGAGATCGTCGCGATGACCGGCGGGGGCATCGTCTACGCGCCGCAGACGCCCGAGGCGCTCGCCGGGGCGCTGGCCCCGCTGCTGGCCGAACCGGACCGCCTGCGCGGGATCGGTCGCGCCGGGCGCGAGTCGGTGCGGGCGCAGTTCACCGTCGCCCACGCGGCGGCGCGGATGCTGGAGGAGTTCCGGCGCGCGGCGCAGACGCGCTGAAGCTGAAGACGGAGGTCGGGGATCCGAGGGCCGGGGGCGGAGAGCCAAGAGCGAAGAGCTGAGAGCCAAGAGCAGAGAGCCAAGAGCAGAGAGCGAAGAGCAGAGAGCGGAGAGCGAAGAGCAGAGAGCGGAGAGCGAAGAGCAGAGAGCGGAGAGCGGAGAGCAGAGAGCGGAGGTCCGGGATCCGACGTCCGAGGGCCGCGGGCCGGGGCCTGCTGTTGGATGTTGGCTGCTGGGTATCGGATGTTGAGTCCGCCGCCCGGCCCCCGCACGGCCATCGGAGCCGGACCGGGGGTCAGCCGGCGGCGCGGAGGGACTCGGCGATCGCGTCGCAAACGCGGTCGAGGTTCCCGGGCAGGAGGCCGACGACGTTCGCGCGGCCGTCCGCGGTCATGTAGATGCTCTTCGTCTCGCGCAGGAACGCGACCTGGGCGGGCGTGAGGCCGGTGAAGGAGAACATGCCGCGCTGGGCGCGGATGAAGTCGAAGCTGCGGTCCTTCACGCGCGCGGCGAGGCCGTCGGCGAAGGCGGCGCGGACGGCGTGCAGGCGCGACCGCATCGCGGCGAGTTCGGCGTCCCACATCGTCCGCAGCATGCGGTCGGTGAGGACCATGGCCGCGGTCAGCGGACCGTGGGCGGCGGGGTTCGAGAACAGGACGCGGATCGTCTTCTTCATGCGGCTGAAGACGGTGTCGGCGGTCTTCGTGTCCTTCGCGACGACGGTCAGCGCGCCGACGCGCTCGCGGTAGAGGCCCATGTTCTTCGAGAACGAGATCGCGGCCATGAACTCGACGCCGGCGTCGAACATCGCGCGCAGCGGCGCGGCGTCCTCCTCGACTCCGTCGCCGAAACCGAGGTAGGCCGAGTCGAGGAACGGCAGCCAGCCGCGGGCCGCGGCGATGGCGACGATCTCGCGCCACGCGGCGGCGTCGGGGTCCACGCCCGTCGGATTGTGGCAGCCGGCATGGAGGACGACGACATCGCCGGCGGGAACCTGGCGCAGCGCATCGAGGAAGGCGTCGCGCCGCAGCGCCGACGTGGCGGGATCGAAGTAGGGCAGATCGCGCACCTCGAAGCCCGCCGCCGAGAAGAGGCCGCGGTGGTTGGGCCACGTCGGGGCGCTGATCCACGCGCCGCGGCCGCGGCCGGCGGAGTCGGCGACGAGGTCCGCGCCGACGCGCAGCGCGCCGGTGCCGCCGGGCGCGTAGGCGGTCCGCGCCCGGGCGCGCAGACCGGACTCGCGGCCCGCGCCGAACACGAGCTCCTCGACGCGCCGCGCGTAGTCGGGATCGCCGGCGATGGGCAGGTAGCCCTTCGTCGTCTCCGAACCCAGCAGCGCGGCCTCGGCGGCCTTCACGGACGGCAGCACGGGGGTGCGGCCGTTCTCGTCCTGGTAGACGCCGACGCCGAGGTTGACCTTGGCGGGGTTCGGGTCGGCCTTGAAGGCCTCGGTCAGGCCGAGGATCGGGTCCGGCGGAGCGGGGCTGAAGCTCTCGAACATGGGCGGCTATCTCCCGTAGTAGCGCTCGATCCAGGGCGAAACGAGGTCCTTCTCCACCTTGACGATGGCGGCCTCGCGCTTCGCGTTCTCGGGCGAGTCGGAGGCGTGGGCGGCATTGACCATGATGTCCTGCCCCAGCTCGCGCCGGACGGTGCCGGGCTCGGCCTTGCTCGGGTCGGTCGGGCCCAGGATCCCGCGGATCTTCGCCACGGCGTCGATGCCGGCGTAGACCAGGGCGAGGCACCGCTCGAGGCCGGGCTCGCGCTTGGCGTCGGCCGTGCACTTGTTCGGCCAGCGGCCGGTCATGAAGTTGACGATGCTGAAGAACTGCTGGTCGCCGTAGAGCGGCCCGATCTCCTCGCCGAGCTTCGCGCGGATCTCGGCGGGGATCTCCATGCCGAGTTCCTTCTCCAGCGCGGCGCCGGCACGCTCGGCGACCTTGTCCTTGAGCTTCGTGCGCAGCACGTCGCGGACGGGACCGTAGAACTGCTCGGCCTCCTCGACGCTCATGCGGTGGACCTTCGCGCCGATGATGCGCAGGCCGGAGCGGGAGAAGAGGTCGATGATGCTGCCCGGCCGCGAACTCGGGAACCGGAAGTTGTCCGGCTTGATGAGGACGAGCGTCTTCTCGACCGGGCCGCCGCCGGAGACGTCGACCGCGTCGTCGATGAGGCCTCCGTCGGTCGCGCTGTACCTCGCCCAGAGGCGGAGGGTCGACTCGGCCGCCATGCGGTCGGGCGCGACGAGTACGGCGGGCTCGACGTAGCGGACCTGGCCGTCGTCGCCGACGATGAAGTCGCCGTAGGTGTCGCGGACCGTCTCGCCGGCCTCGGCGTTCGGGCGGACCGATCCGGCCACGCGGGAGATCTTCTCGATCGCGTTGTCGCCCTCGAAGAGCAGCATCATGACGCGGCGGCGGCGGCCGGTGGCGGGATCGGGGCCGTAGGCGCGGAGGACGTAGTCGGCGAGGATGTTCCGCATGCGCTCGTCGCGCTCGGGATCGGTGCGGAGGCGGTCGGCGTAGGCCTGGGCGAGTTCCCGGCCCGGGCCGAACATGCGCGCCGCGACGATCTCGAGACCGGTGCGGCTCATGAAGCGTCCGATGATGCCGCCCGTCCTCGACTTCGCGATCGAGTATGGATTGATCAACGCAAATGCCAGTTCCGCCGCCATGGGAATCCCCTCACGTGTCCGCCCGCCCGGAAACCGCTTCGGTTCCGGCGGCGGAGCGCGTACGATAGTCCAGATGGCGGACGATTTCAATCCGCACCTCCCCGGCCGGGCCGCATCGCAGGCGGCGCGGCTGCTGGAGGTGCTCCGGCTCCTGGAGGACGAGGTGGCCGCCGGCCGCCCGGCGGACTCCGCCCTCACCCGCTTCCTCCGTCAACACCCCGAGATGGGCTCCCGCGACCGCCGCCTCGTCTCCACCACCGCCTTCGCCGGCTTCCGCTGGCGCGGGTGGGCGGGCACCGTCGCGGAGGACGGCCCCGTCGCCGCGGTCCGCGCCGCGCTGCTGGACGGCCTGCAGTCCGCCCCGGACGCCCTCCGGCACCTCGCCGCCGGAACCGACCTCGCCGCCGCCCTGGAGACACCGCCCGGCTTCCAGGGGTTGGACGACCGCGCCGCATGGGTTTCCAAGGCTTGGAAACCCGGCGCCCGCCCCGCCGATCTCGCGCCCGCCTGGGCGGCGGAGGCGCTGGCCGTCCCCGGCGGCGCCAACCGCTCCGCCTTCCTCGCACGCTGGCTCGACGCCCTCCAGGACCGCCCGCCGCTCTGGCTTCGGGCCGACGGCATCCCCGGCGGCGACCTGGCCGCGGCGGTCCGCAGGCTCGGCCCGACCGCCGTCGCGCACGCGCGACTCGAAAGCGCTGTCCGCGTCGACGGCCACCCCGCCCTCCCCGAACTCGAGCGGGTCGTCGGCACGGCGTTCGACGTGCAGGATCTCGCCTCGCAGGCCGTCGGCGCCGTCGCCGCACCGCAGCCGGGCCAGTCGTGGTGGGATGTCTGCGCGGGCGCGGGCGGCAAGACGCTGGACCTTCGCTCTCGGATGGGCAACCGCGGCTACCTCCGCGCGTCGGATGTCCGCCCGCGCGCACTCGGCGAGGCCCGCCGGCGCGAGGAGCGGCTCGGGCGCAAGGGCACGGACTGGCGCGTCCACGACGCCGCCCTCCCGCCGCCCGACGCCCGCGCGTTCGACGGCGTCCTCGTCGATGCCCCCTGCTCCGGACTCGGCACATGGTCGCGCGCGCCCGACGCCCGCTGGCGCACCGGCCCGGCCGACGTCGAACGCCTCGCGCGAACGCAGTCGGCCATCCTCCGCGCGGTCGCGGACAGCGTCCGCCCCGGCGGCAGCCTCGTCTACGCCGTCTGCTCCCTGACCCTCGCCGAGACCCACGGCGTCGTCGACGCCTTCCTCGCCGGACGCCCCGATTTCGCGCCGGCCCCGGTCCCCCACCCGCTCCACGGCGGCGCGCCCGACGCCCGCCTGTGGATCTGGCCCTGGGACGGCCCCTGCATCGGCATGTTCGTCGCGCGTCTCGTCCGCACCCCGCGTCCAGACCCCCGTGACCCGGGACCGTCTTGACGCGGCGGCGGCCGCAACTACCATCATGGTGCGCCTTCGGCCCGGAGCCGGCTGCGCTGCGACGGGGGGGGACGCGTTCCGTGAATCGTGCGAAGACGGCGCTGAAGCGCATCGTGAACCGGATGGGGTTCGAGATGGTCCGGATCCCGAAGGCCGGGGCGCCGGGCTCGCGCCCGGAGCACGAGATCACGCGGCCGATCGCAACCTACAGCCCGTGGAACCGGGACGCAGCCTTCCTTCAGGCGCACGCCGACATCGCCTCCCACACGCTGGTCGACATCTACCGCTGCTTCGAACTGTGGCAACTCGTCGAGCAGTCGGCCAAGCTGGACCGCGGAAGCCTCATCGAGATCGGGGTCTGGCGGGGCGGCACGGGCGCGCTCATCGCCCGGCGCGCCGCGGCCTGCGGGATCCCGGAAACGGTTTACCTCTGCGACACCTTCGCCGGCGTGGTCAAGGCCGGCGGGCGGGACTCGCTCTACCGCGGCGGCGAGCACGCCGACACGAACCGCGGGATCGTCGAGGACCTGCTGCGAAACCGGCTGGGGCTGGGCAACGCAGAGATCCTGGAGGGGGTCTTCCCGGACGAAACGGGCCGCCGGGTGGAGCACCTGGCCTTCCGCTTCTGCCACATCGATGTCGACGTCTACCAGTCCGCCCGCGACATCATCGGATGGATCTGGGAGCGGATGGTCCCCGGCGGGATCCTGGTCTACGACGACTACGGCTCCTACAACTGCGGCGGCGTCACCGCGCACGTCGAGGAGCAGCGGGCTTGCCGCGACCGTCTCCTGATCCACAACCTCAACGGCCATGCGATCGTGGTCAAGCGGTAGCGCCGGGGCTCCGTCGGGGAGCCGTTGACGGGCCGGGGCCGAAACGGGATCATGCCGGCCGGGCGGAGGGATGCTCGATGAAGGTTGCGATCGTCTACGACTACATGACGCAGTTCGGCGGGGCCGAGCGGGTGGTGCGGATCCTGCACCATGCGTTCCCGGACGCGCCGATCTACACGGTCGTCTACAATCCCAAGGTCTTCCCGGACGACTTCAAGTCGATGGACATCCGCACGTCGTTCGTCAACCGCCTCCCGCTCTCGCACCGCTGCTTCGAACTCTACATCCCGCTCTACGGCTTCGCGGTGGAACAGTTCGACCTGCGCGGCTACGACGTCGTCATCAGCGTGAGCACGATGGTCGCCAAGGGCATCCTCACCGGCCCGCGGACGTGCCACATCTCGATCTGCTTCACCCCGATGCGCTGGGCGTGGGATCTCTACCAGAACTACATCGACGAGCTGCGCGGGCGCTGGTTCTTCCGCCAGGGCTTCCGGCTCGCGACGCACTACTACCGCACCTGGGACGTCGCCTCGGCCGAGCGCGTGAACTACTTCATCACCGGCTCGCGCGTCGCCGCCCGCCGCATCCGGAAGCACTACGGGCGCGATGCCGACGTGATCCATCCTCCCATCGAGTACGAGCGGTTCCGCCCGACCGGGAAGCCGCCGGAGGACTTCTACCTCGTCGTCTCCCGCCTCGTGCTCGCCAAGCGCGTCGACCTGGCCGTCCAGGCCTTCGCCAAGCTCGGGAAACCCCTGGTCGTCATCGGCACCGGCGAACGCCTGCCCCACCTCCAGCGCATCGCCACGCCCAACGTCACGTTCCTCGGGTTCCAGCCGGACGAGGTCGTCAGCGACCACCTCGCGCGATGCAAGGCGCTCATCCTGGCCGGCGAGGAGGATTCGCCCCTCACGCCCGTCGAGGCCCACGCGTCGGGGCGGCCCGTCATCGCCTACGCCGCGGGCGGCGCGCTGGAGACCGTCGAGGACGGCGTGACCGGGGTCTTCTTCCGCGAGCCGACGCCGGAGGCCCTGGCGGACGCGGTCCGCCGCTTCGAGACGCTCTCGTTCGACGGCGCCGTCATGGCCGCGCACGCCGAACCGTTCGGCCCGACGCCCTTCATCCGGCGGATCCGCGAGTACGCCGAGCGGCGCCACCGCGAGTACATCGAGTCGTACTACGGCTGAGCGGCGGCGCGCGGAAGGGCGTCGAACCACCGGATCACCGAGCGGAGCCCCTCCTCCATCGACACGCCCGCCCGGTAGCCGAGCGCGGCGAGGCGGGACACGTCGACCTCCCAGTGCTGCGCGTCGCCGGGCCAGCTCGCCTGCGTGAACTCCAGGCGGGTCGTCCCCGCCAGGCCGAGGATGCGCAGCAGGTCGTCCGCGAGGTCCGTCACCGACCGGGCCCGGCCCGAGGCGATGTTGTACGCCTCGCCGGCACGCCCCCGCTCCGCCAGAAGCATCAGCCCCGCCACCGTGTCGGCGACGTGGTTGAAGTCGCGGACCTGCCGGCCGCTGCCGAGGATCTCCAGCCGCGACGGATCCCGCCGGAGCTTGCGCAGGAAGTCGAGCACGACGAACCGCGGCATCCGGGGCCCGTAGGTGTTGAAGAGCCGCGCAACCACCACGTCCGCGCCGTGGAGCCGGTGATACGCGCGGCACTGCATCTCGGCGGCCAGCTTGCTGCAGCCGTACGGCGAGATCGGCGCCAGGAGATCCGCCTCCGCGATGGGGAACCGCACGGGCTCGCCGTACACCGCGCCGGACGAGGCGACCACGAGGCGCGCCGCGGGGCAGAGCCGGCGCAGGCCGTCGAGCACGCGCACCGTGCCGAGGCAGTTGGTCTCGAAGTCCCACGCGGGACGCTCGGCCGACAGGGGCACGGAAGCGTTGGCCGCCAGGTGGAACACGACGTCCGGCCGGCATTCCCCGAGGACCGCATCGAGGTCCGCGGCGCGGACCACGTCGACCTCCCGCTGCGCGATCCGCCCCGCGACCGCCGCGAGGTTCGCCCAGGACCCCGCCTGCAGGTTGTCGACCACCGTCACCCGGGCCCCGCGGGCCGCGAGGGCCTCCACCAGGTGCGAGCCGATGAACCCCGCGCCGCCCGTAACCAGCACGGACCGGCCGGCGCCGAACCCTGTGTCTCCGTTCCCGGTCATACGAATGGACATCCTCTCCGCCGGCCGCACCGGCATCCGGACTTCCGCCACGCCCGCGCCCCTGCCGACGGCCGCCCACTCTACCGGGCACCCCCCGAACTTGAAACGTGAAACTTGGAACGTGGCCTTCCCCGGTCCGTGGCCGCCTCCGAGCGCGGGATGCAACCACGCGGTCACCGGCGCGGTGCCCCGCGGGGGGCCCTCCGCGCAACGCCGGCGGCAGGCTAGCGCACGGCGGCCCGATCGAGGATCGGCGCGCCGATTTCGCGGCCGTCGACGGTGAGCAGCGCGGCATCGGCGCCGTCCTCGGCGCCCTCGAGCGCGAGCCGCTCTTCCTTCGCGAGATCGGCCTTCACGCGCAACGGACCGGCGAGCCCCGGGGCGACGACATCGACCGTGTCGCCCTCGACGAGGACGGACGCCTTCGCGCGGGCGAAGGCCTCGCGGAACGCGGCGAAACCGGCGTCGTCCAGCCCCTCGGCGGCGCGCGCCCAGACGGCGACCGCCGTGCGGCCGGCGGGCGGCGCGGTCGAATGGACGCACGTCATCCGGCGGACCTTCCACTTCGCGCCGTCCTCGACGACCTCGACCGGCGGCGCGCCGCCCGCGGGCGTCGTGCCCCACACGAAGCGGAAACCCGCCGCGGCGTCGCCGGAGCGCAGGAAGACCGGCGTGTCGGTCGCCGGCAGCCGCAGCGTCCCCTTCCCCGCGACAGCCGCCCCCGTCGCGCCGACATGCAGCGGCAGGTCGGCCGGCAGCGCCCAGTGCGAGAGCATGCACGTCAGGTTCGTGCCCGAGCGACGGAAGGCCTGCGACCGGCCCTCCGTCGTCGCGGAGGCCAGCAGCAGGGCCTCGGCGCCGCGCTGGACGCTGGCGAGGAACGGGAAGACGTGGTGCGCCTTGTTGTGGCCGCCGCCGGTCGGGTACTTCTTCTGACCGTACGGATCGAGCCGCGCGTCCATCAGGAACGAGGCCGTCGGACGCTCGTGGCCGGGGAACAGCACGACGAAGGTCTTGTCCATCGAGTCGGCGTAGGCCGCGCCCGCCGTGCCGAGGGCGACGCGCCGGCCGACCCACTGGGCGATCGTGCGTCCGCCGTCGGCGCCGAAGCGGCCGCGGACCATGCGCGGGGCGCGGGTGACGAGGTCCGCGAGCGACGGCGGCGGCGCGACCCAGCAGGCGTCGTCGATGAACTGCCGTTCGCGCGAGGGGTCGCTGGCGGACGGCCATCCCGCACGCTCCGTCCACGCCCGGAGGCCGCCGATCCCGCGGAGGTAGTCGTAGTCGCGGCTGTGCGGCCCGCCGAGCCGGCCGGCCGGAGCGAACCAGTGCGCGGCGACCTCGGTCCAGAGGAACTCCATCGCGAGCGCGCCCCGGCGGCGGGTCTCCGGGTCCCGCGCGTGGCGGGCGATGAGGCCGGCGTTCTCCATGTTGACCGCGTAGTAGGTCGGGCTGAGGTACTCGCACACGCCGTTCGTCCGCGTGTGGGCGAGCCACAGGTCGAGCATCGCGCGGCCCTCGGCGGCGAGGTCGGGCCGCCCGGCGTTCTCGCCGATCGCGAGGCTGGTCCAGGCCTTCTTCAGGTAGATGTTCGAATAGGACGGCGGCACCTTGTGGAGGCGGATGCCCTCGACGGCGAAGCGCATCGTCTCCTCGAGCATCGCGCGGGCCTTCGGCGTGAGGCGGTCGCGGAAGAGGATCCAGAGCAGCGCGCCGCGCTGCATGCAGAACTGGACGCAGTTGCGGTCGACCGGCACCGGGTCCTCCCAGTACCACGCGAGGTTGCCGAAGGTCTTCGACTTCGGATCGCGGTCCTGCTTCGCGGCGCCGTGCGCGAGCAGCGTCTCGACCCGCCCGGGATGCCAGTCCGCCGCCGCCGCCTCGAGCGCAAGCGCGTAGAATTCGCGCGTCGAGAACCGGCCCGCCGGCGACGCCGCCGGCCTCCACCGCTTCTCCAGTTCCGCCGCGGACAGCGTGGCCGGCTTGGGGTCCGCACCCGCCGCGAGGGGCGCCGCCTCCGCAAGCGCCAGGCACAACCCGAACGCCAAAGCTCTCATGCGCTTATCATGTCCGGCCGGCGCGCCGGGCGCAACCGTCCCGCCCGCGCTACCCTGCGTTTCCCGCAACGATCGTCGCGACGACGGCAGGATCGCCGGAGTCCGGCCCGGCGGTTCGATGGATCCCGGCCGCCCTGCGGACTCCGGGAGGCGCCCCTCCGGGTGGGAACTTGAAACTTGGAACTTGAAACCCGGTCTGCCATCCTCCGCCGCATGTTCGGACGCAGCCCGTACCGCGATCTGGAGATGAAGCTCGGCTATCGTTTCCGCGATCGATCCCGCCTGGAGTCCGCCCTCACGCACCGATCGTTCCGGCACGAGACGCCCGGGATCGAAACGGACAACCAGCGGCTGGAGTTTCTCGGCGATGCGGTGCTCGGCCTCGTGACGGCCGCGTGGCTCTTCGAGCAGTGCCCCGACCTCGACGAGGGCGAACTCACGAAGCGACGGGCCGCCATCACGAGTTCCCCCGCCCTGGCCTCCGCCGGACGCGCCCTCGGGCTCGGCGACCATCTGCGGCTGGGGCGCGGCGAACAGAAGTGCGGCGGCAAGGACCGCGAACGGATGCTCGAGGACGCCGTCGAGGCCCTCCTGGGCGCGGTCTATCTCGACGGCGGCCTGAAGGCCGTCGAGAAGGTCTTCGCCGCGTTCATGAGGCCGCGCCTGCTGTCCGCCCAGTGCCATCCCGCCGGCGAGAACCCGAAGGGCGACCTGCTCGAATGGTGCCAGCGCCACAAGCTCGGCGCCCCGAGCTATGTCATCGCCGCCGAGGAGGGTCCGCTGCACGACCGGGAGTTCTGCATCGAGGTGCGCGTCGGCGGGAATCCCCGCGGCCGCGGCTGCGGCCGCAACAAGAAGGCCGCCGAGCACGCCGCCGCGCTGGACGCGCTTCGCGCGCTGCGGACCGCGAAGGGCGCCCCATCCTCCGCGACGTGAGCGGCCGGCCCGCCCGCGTCCACTTGCGCCTTGCGAACCCCGGGGAGGGACGGCACACTGACGCCGTCGACGGGCAGGCGAGCATGATCATTCACGCGCATGCGTATCCGCGGGCGGGGCTCATCGGGAACCCCTCGGACGGCTATTTCGGCCGGACGATCTCGTTCACGTTCTCGAACTTCAAGGCCGAGGTGACGCTGTACGAGACGCCGGAGCTCGAGATCCTGCCGCGCGACCGCGACCTCTCCCGCTTCGACAGCCTCGAGGACCTCGTGCGCGATGTCCGCCTGCACGGCTACTACGGCGGCATCCGGCTGCTGAAGGCCGCGATCAAGCGCTTTCACTCACACTGCGCGAAGAACGGGATCGAACTCCACAAGCGGAACTTCACCATCCGCTACACGTCCGACATCCCCCAGCAGGTCGGACTCGCCGGGTCGAGCGCGATCATCACCGCGTGCATCCGCGCGCTGTGCCGGTTCTACAAGGTGTCGATCCCCCGCCCCGAGTTCGCCAACCTGGTCCTCTCGGTCGAGACGCGCGAGCTGGGCATCCCGGCCGGCCTGCAGGATCGCGTCGCCCAGGCCTACGACGGGCTCGTCTGCATGGACTTCGACCGGGCGCTCATGGAGAAGCAGGGCCACGGCGACTACCGGCCGATGGACCTCGCCCTGCTGCCGGGGCTGTACATCGCCTACCGGACGGAGCTGTCCGAGGGCACCGAGGTCTTCCACAACAACATCCGGGCGCGCTGGGAGCGCGGCGAGCCCGAGGTCGTCGAGGCGATGAAGACCTGGGCCGGGCTGACGGTGAAGGTGCGCGACCTGCTCCTCGCCGGCCGGGGCCGCGAGATCGGCCCGCTGCTCGACGCCAACTTCGACCTGCGCCGCTCCATCTACCAGATCGGCAGCGGCAACCTGCACATGGTCGACGTGGCCCGCTCCGTCGGCGCCAGCGCGAAGTTCACGGGGTCGGGCGGCGCGATCGTCGGAACCTACGAGGGCGAGACGATGCTGCTCCGCCTCGAGGAGGAACTGGCGCGGCTCGGATGCCGCGTGGTCCGCCCCCGGTACGTTCTTCCGCAAGGAGAAGAGAAATGATCCGCAAGGCCGTCATCCCCGCCGCGGGCCTCGGAACCCGCTTCCTGCCGGTCTCGAAGTCGCAGCCCAAGGAGATGCTGCCGATCGTCGACAAGCCGGTCATCCAGTACGTCATCGAGGAGGCCGCCGACGCGGGCCTGCGCGACGTGCTGATGGTGATCGGCAAGAGCAAGCGCGCGATCGAGGAGCATTTCGACCGCAACTTCGAGCTCGAGAACGCGCTGGCCGCGCGGGGCCGCGAGGCGGAGCTCGAGGCGATCCGCCGGATCTCGACGATTGCGCGCATGCACTTCGTCTGGCAGCGCGAGCTGAACGGCCTCGGCGACGCCGTCGCCTACGCGCGCGACCACGTCGCGAACGAGCCCTTTGCCGTCCTCCTCGGCGACACGCTGATCGAGTCCGACCCGCCGCTCACGCGCCAGCTCGTCCGGGTCTTCGAGCGGTTCCGCGACCCGGTCGTCCTGCTCGAGGAGGTCCCGCGCGAGAAGGTCCACCGCTACGGCGTGATCGCCGGCACCGAGATCGAGCCGGGGCTCTTCAAGATCACCGACCTCGTCGAGAAGCCCGACCCGTCGAACGCGCCTTCGAACCTGGCCATCGCCGGGCGCTACCTGCTCGTCCCGGAGATCTTCGAACACATCGACTCGACGCCCCGCGGCAAGAACAACGAGATCCAGCTCACCGACGCGATGCGGTCGATGGTGAAGAACCGGCCGATGTACGGCCTCAAGCTGAACGGCCGCCGCTACGACATCGGCAACCGGCTGGACTTCCTGAAGACGAACATCATCTACGGCCTGCGCCGGCCGGACCTCCGCGACGACCTCGCCGCGTACATCCGGGAACTGGCGGCCGGCATGCCGAAGACCTAGCCGCCGGTCCCGGGCGTGCAGCCCGCGCAGGGTCGGCGGTGGCCCTGCATGGTAGTCATCACGCTCCGCGTGATGACCATCCGGATTGCGCAGATGTCCTCACGCGGAGCGTGAGGACTACGTTGACGCCCGCCCCTAGCCGTCACTCTGAGCAAGGTCGGCGGTGGCCCCACATCGTAGTCATCACGCTCCGCGTGATGACCATCCGGATTGCGCAGATGTCCTCACGCGGAGCGTGAGGACCACCGGCCGTCACTCTGCGCAGGATCGGCGGTGGCCCTGCATGGTAGTCATCACGCTCCGCGTGATGACCATCCGGATTGAGGCGATGTCCTCACGCGGAGCGTGAGGACTACTTTGCGCCCGCCCCCGGCCGTCACCCCGCGCTGGACCGGCGATGCGCGCCCGCTCGGAGGGTGAAGCGGTCCGTGCTTTTCCCTCGCGGAGGATCGCGGTACCTTCGCGGCATGCGGACCAAGCAACGGCATCCCCTGCGGTTTCGATCGGCCCTGGCGGCGGCCGTGGCGGCCGTGACGGCCGCGGGGCGGGCGTGGGGGGCGGCGGAGATCCTGGCGGACGAGTCGGTGCCGCGTCTCCGGTGGGCCTCCGCGGAGCTGCGCGCGGCGCTGGTGACGGCCGGGCAGCCGGTCATCGCGCGGCCGCCGGCCTTCCTGTCGGCCCCCGTCAACGCCACGGGCGCGCTGCGCATCGTCGTCGCCACGGGAACCGGGGAGACCGCGCGCACCGCCGCCGCGCTGGCCGTCGCGCCGGCGAAGTCGGCGGCGCCGCAGGCCTACTCGATCCGCCGCACCGCCACGCCGATGGGCACGGTCCTCGCGGTGCTCGGGGCGGACTCCGCGGGCGCCATGTACGGCATGCTCGACCTCGCCGAAGCGGCGGGGCACGGGCGCCTCGACATGGTCGGCGACAGCGACCACGCGCCCTTCATCGAGCGTCGCGGCATCAAGTTCAACGTGCCCCTCGACGTCCGCACGCCGAGCTACTCCGACTGCGGCGATGCCGCGCAGGCGAACATCCCCGAGGTGTGGAACCCCGACTTCTGGCGCGCGTTCCTCGACGCCATGGCGCGGCACCGGTTCAACGTGCTGACGCTCTGGAACCTCCATCCGTTCCCGTCGATCGTGAAGGTGCCCGGCTTCCTCGATGTCGCCCTCGACGACGTCCTGCGGACGCGCGCGCCGCTCGACGACACCTTCGATTTCACCGGCACCGACATGGTGCGCCCCGGAATGCTCGCCAACGTCGAGGTCGTGCGGCGCATGACGATCGACGAGAAGATCCGGTTCTGGCAGTTCGTCATGGACATGGCCGACGCGCGCGGGATCGAGGTGTACTGGTTCACGTGGAACCTCTTCACGTGGGGCGCGACCGGCAAGCACGGCATCACCGGCGAGCAGGACGATCCCGTCACCCTCGCCTACATGAGGGCGAGCGTCCGCGAGACGGTGACGACCTATCCGAAACTCGCCGGCATCGGCTTCACCGCGGGCGAGAACCTCAAGCCGTTCGCCGCCGGCCGCTCGAAGGAGGCGTGGCTGCGACGGACCTACGGCGAGGGCGTGCTCGACGCCCTGCGCCAGCAGCCGGGGCGCAACGTCCGCCTCATCCACCGCGTCCACATGACGGGCCTCGACGAGATCCTCAACTCGTGGAGCGGCTTCCCCCTGCCGATGGACTTCAGCTTCAAGTACTCCGTCGCCCACATGCACTCGATCGCGAACCCCCCGTTCATCGCCCCGCTCCTCCCGCAGCTCGGACCGGCCCGCCGCACGTGGCTGACCGTCCGCAACGACGACATCTACAGTTTCCGGTGGGCCGACCCCGACTACGCGCGGGACTACCTCCGGGCCATGCCCGGCCCCGACAAGTGCGCCGGGTTCGCCATGGGCCCCGACGGGACCGTGTGGGGCCGCGACGCGCTGCTCCACCCGGAGGCGGGAACGCCGCCGCTGATCATCGTCAAGCACTGGATGTCGTTCATGCTCTGGGGCCGCCTCGCCTACGACCCGGCGCTTCCCGACGACCTCTTCCTGGACGAGATCCGCCGCCGCTTCCCCGGCGTGCCCGCCGGCGAACTCCTCCGCGTCTGGACCGCCGCCTCGCGCGTGTTCCCGGCGATCACGAGCTTCTTCTGGGGCGACATCGACCTTCGCTGGTTCCCCGAGGCCTGCCTCAGCCACCCGCGGCACAAGGGGTTCTACACCGTGCGCCACTTCATGGAGGGCGCCACGATGCCCGGCGCCGGCTGCGTCGACATCCGCTCTTGGTGCGTCGCGGTCCGCGACGGTCGCGATCCCGGGGGCCGCACGCCGCCCGAGGTCGCCGCCGGACTCCGCGCCAACGCCGAGGCGGTCCTCGACGCGCTGCCCGGGCTGCACGGCGTCGCGCGCGCGTCGCAGGACGCCGAATTCGCCCGCACGCTGCTCGACATCCTCGCCATGGCGCGCCTCGGCCAGTACTACGCGGAGAAGGTCGACGGCGCGGCGGCGCTCGCCGCGTTCGACCTGACGGGCGAACCGGGCGCGCGGGAGCTCGCGATCCACCACCTGGAGTCCGCGCGCACGGCGTGGGCCGCCTATGCCGCCGCCACCACCCAGCAGTACCGGCACCCGGTTCTCTACAACCGCGTCGGGGTCGTGGACATCCCGGCCCTGACCGCGAAGGTGGAGGCCGACGTCAGGATCGCCCTGAACTGGCGCGCCGGAACCCTCGCATGGCCGGCCCGGCCCGCGAGCCCTTGACCCGCGGCGCGACGCCGCGCGGGCGCCCCGTTCCTACGCGTCCTTCCACCCCTCGCGCGCCGGCCGGCGGAGCATCCGGTTCGCCGCGTCGTCGCCGGGGAACGTCTCCGAGGCGGGGTCGAACGTCAGCGGACGCCCCAGCGCCGCGGCGATGCTGCCGAGGTGGCAGGCCGTCGCGGCGCGATGCGCCGCCGGCGCGGGCGCGGCGACGGGGCCGCGCGAGAGGACCGCGTCGATGAAGTTCCGGTGGTGGTGCTTCGACACGAAGAGGAGCACGTCGCCATCCTTCGGCCGGATCCGGAGGATCGCCGGATCGCTCGCGGACAGCTTGTCGTTCTCGGTGAAGATCCATCCGCCGGTACCGACGAACTTCGTGCCGTACGCGGCGGGATCGGGGGTGCTGAAGAGCGTCATCCGCACGCCGCCCGCATAGCGGTACTCGATGCGGAACGCCTCGGGCGCGTCGTAGAGGCCTCGTTCCCGCCGCTTCACGTCGCGGGCCTCGACCTCGACGGGCGCGGTGTCGTCCATGCCCGCGCCCCACTGCGCGACGTCGATGAAGTGGGCGCCCCAGTCGGTGATGTAGCCGGGCGCGTAGTCGTTCACCCACCGGAAATTGAAGTGGCAGCGCGCCTCCGTGTACGGCCGCTCCGGCGCCGGACCCTGCCACCGCGCGTAGTCCAGGGGGGCCGGCACCGGCTGCGGCGCCTCCAGTCCCGTGAAGCCGCCGCGGATGGCGAAGGTCCCGGGCACGCCAACCTCGATCGACGTCAGATCGCCGATATGGCCGTTCCGCACCAGTTCGCAGGCCATGCGGACCTTGAGCCCCGAGCGCCGCCACGTGCCGCACTGCAGGATCCGGCGATGCTCCTCGACCGCGCGGCAGACGCGGCGGCCCTCGGCGATGCCGCCCGCGAGCGGCTTCTCGGAGTAGAGATCCTTCCCGGCCCGCGCCGCCGCGACGGCCACATCGGCATGCCAGTGGTCGGGCGTGGCGTTCATGATCGCATCGACGTCGCCGCGCGCGAGCACCTCGCGGAAGTCGCGGAGCCGGTCCGCGGGCCCGAGTTTCGCGAGGGCGCCCGCCGCCTCGAGGTGCCGCGCGTCGGCGTCGCACACGGCGACGACCTGCACCCGCTCGTCCGTCAGGAAGGCGCGCAGGTTCGCGGTCCCCTGCCCGCCCACGCCGATGCAGGCGAGCCGCACGCGGCTGCCCGGCGCGGTCGCGCCCGCCCGCCCGAGCGTCGAGGCGGCGAGAACGAGCGGGAATCCGCCCAGAAGAAACCGTCGGCGAGTCGGATCGTGACGCACGGCCACCCTCCCCTCCCGGCCGGTTCCGGCGCGCCGCGCCCGCAGTCCCCCGCGCCTAGCGCAGCCGCCGGCGCAGCAGGGCCGCGGCGGCGAGCAGGCCAAGGACGCCCAGCGACGCGGGCTCCGGAACGACGGTCAGCGCGATGGCGTTGCTGTTGTAGTCGATCCGCAGGGCCGTCGAACCGACGGTGAAGGTGGATCCGTCGGCCTTGCCGGCGAAGACGCCGGAGGCGCCGGGATCGTAGCCGACGAGCCCGGTGACGATCTGGAAGCTGTCGCCGAGACCCGCCGCGTAGCCCAGCACGACGTCCAGCGTGGCCCCGTTGAGCGTCAGCGAGCCACCGGTGAACGCCAGCCGGTCGTACTGCGTTCCGGCCGTCGTCCCGTTGATCTCGACCGAGAGGGTCGAGCCGGCATCCAGCGTCACCGCCCCGTTGACGGTCAGGATGCCGGGGCTGGCGCCGGGGGAGAGGGTCGAGCCCGACCCCGTGATCAGGCCGCCGGTGAAGGTGCCCGCGCCCTTCAGCGTCTGACCGGAGACGAGCGTCATCGAGCCGCCGGTGCGGGCGCTGACGTTCAGCGTGGCGCCCGTGTCGATCTGGATCACGGGGCTGTTCGTCAGCGTGCCGGCTCCCGCCAGGGCCAGCGTACCCCCGGCCACGCGCGTCGCGCCGCCGAAGGTGTTGGTGCCGCGCAGCGTGATCATCGACGTCCCCGCCTTGGTGAAGCCGTACCCCAGGCCGCCGTCGCCGATCGGCCCGGCGAACGTCGCGGTGTCGGTTCCGGTGATGGTCACCGTGCGCGTGCCGTTGGACAGCGTCACGGGGCCGAGGTAGGTCGTGTGTCTCGCGGCGCTGCTGCTGAACGAGGAATCGGCTGCGATGATGACCGCGTTGGAGACATCGGTGTTCGCCGCGGCCCCCGTGGACGGCCGCAGCGTGCCGCCCGCCAGCGTCACCGGCCCGAAGCCCAGGGCCCGGTTGCCCTGGATCACCAACTCTTGCCCCGGAGAGACGATCGTGCCGCCCGAGTACGTGTTCGTATTCGACAGCACGAGGATCCCGGCGCCGGCGGCGGTCAAGCGGCCCATCTCGCCCGGGAGGTCGGCGATGACCCCGTGGATGCGCAGGACGCCGCCGTTGGGGGCGCCGAACGTGGCGCCGTTGGTGCCGATCGCCACGCCGCGTCTGGCGTCGAGTTGCACGTCGGCGGTCGAAGCGACCATCCCCCCGCCGTTGACCGTGATGCTCGCGGGCGTCGCGACGCCGGGCACGGCGCCGAGGCTGGAATCGGCCAGGACGCGCAGCGTCCCGGAGTTGATCACCGTCGTGCCGCTGTGGGTGTTGCCGCCCGGCAGTTCCACAATGCTCGTGCTGTTGCCGCCGACGGGGCCGATCACGACGTTCGTCGCTCCGCCGATCGCCGCGGCATATCGGAGGCTCCCCGACCCGCCGCCGAGCCGGAGCGTCGAGTCCGCCCACGACACCCCGCCGCTGTTCGTCGCAAGACCCACCCCTCCGAGAAACGTTCCGCTCAGCGCGCCGGTGAACGAGAGGCTGTTCGCGTTGTTGCCGCCCGAGACCAGGACCGGCACCGTGCCGGACACCTTGGCGGCCGCCCATTCGATGAACGCCTGGTCCAGCGCATAGGTCGTCCCGAGGGCCGCGGTGTTGTTGCCGCCGGAGAACGTCAGGGTGCCGGGGATCGCGTTCGTCGTTCCGAGGGCCAGGGTGCCGCCGTTGACCGTCACCGCGCTGCCGCCCAGTCCGTTCTCGGCCATCACCACCAGCCCGCCGGCGTTGAGAATCGTCGGTCCGGTGTGCGTCGTCGCGTTGGAGAGCGTCAGCACGCCCATCCCACCCTTCACCAGCGAGAGGTTGCCGCCGATGGCCCCGTTGTAGCTCGTGTTGGCCGACTGGTTCACCGTCAGCGTGCCGAGGGTCGTCGACGAGTTGGTGACGAGGCAGACATGACCGGTCACGCTGGAGAACCCGCCGACCGTCTGGCTGAAGCCTGCGAGGTCGAACGTCGACGATTCACTGACCAGCGCCGCGACGTTGAGCGTCAGGGCCGTGCCGCTCGGCAGCGAATTGTCGCGGCCCAGGGCCAGCGTGCCGCGGATGACGCCGGTCAGGCCCGAGTAAGCGTTCGTGCCCGAGAGGACCACCCGCCCGCCCGAGGCGTTGGGGGCGATGTAGAGATTCGATCCCGAAACCCCGTTGGAGATCGGCCCCGAAACCGTCAGCACGCCGCCCGCTGCCGCGCCGATGCGGGGAGAGAAGCCTCCGGCGTTGCTCTGCAGAAGCACCGGGCCGTTCCAAACCGAGGTTGAACTCGCGGCCGCCTGCAGCGCGCCGAAGTTGTCGCCGGCTCCGGTAATCGTCGCCGTCTCGCCCGAGACCACCACGCCGTTGCCCAGCCGGACGTGCGAACCCGAGGCAATGACCGTCCCGCCGTTCGCGGAACCGAGGCCGGTGTTGTTCGTGACCAGGACGCTGCCGCCGTTGATCGTCGTCACCCCGTCGTAGGAACTCGCACCGCCCAACGTCAACAGTCCGCCGCCGTTCTTCGTCAGTCCGCCGACGCCCGACAGGGCCCCGGCCAGCCCGACGTTGTTCCCCGCCGTGTCCAGGATCGCACCGCCGGACAGGATGGTATAGGTCGTGCCCACCGCAGGCATCCATGACGCCTGGGCTGTCGGCGCCCGCACCGTCGCACCGTTGAACGTGATCGAGAGATTCATGCTTCCCGACCGCGTGATCTGGTTCACTTGGAACAGGCCGCCGTTGAGGTTGATCTCGCCCACGGTCGAGTTGGCGGCCTGGATGGTGCCGACCAGGCCGGTCCCGCTGTTGATTGTCAGGACCGCGCGGGCGCCGGTATTGCCGAAGAGCATCGTCGAGTTGGTCGAGCTGACGTACCTGCCGCCGTCCACCACGATCATGCCGAAGCTGTTCGCCCCGTTCCCGATCATGTCGCCGTTCCCTGACCCGCGGGTCTCCAGCGTTCCGCCGGTGATATAGAGCGCCCCCGTGGTTCCGTTGTCCGCGATGCGCAGCACGCGGCCGCTGCCCGTCGTCCCGTTGGTGTTGGCGTAGTAGCCGTCGCCCAGGGCGGCCGTGTAGTACAACGCGTTTCCGGTGCCGTTCGTGATGAAGATGCAGGCGAAGTTCGTCCCGCCGACGCCGGGGGCGGTGTTCGGCCGCCAGTTGCCCGTGTTGGACCAGTCCGTGTCGACCGTGCCCGCCCAACCGTACGTCGTCACCTGCGCCGACGCAGGGACCGCCGTCGCGAGAACGGCCGCCGCAAGCCCCGCACCCAGTCGCTTGATGCTCTCGACCATGGCAATACCCCTCGTCCGGCAGGCAGGCCACGGCGACGGTCGGTCCGCACGCCGGGTCCAGCCTCAAAGCTCCCTCGGAAAGTACGAAAGACGGCCGGCGACGGGAAGCTAATATTTGACAGATCGGAGCTTCCATGCGAGGACATCCCTCAGACCGTCGCCGGCCGCACACGAAACCGGCCCGTCGTCCGTTTGACGTCGATGAACCTGACAAGGGAGACTGACTGCATGACCTCGACCACCCGCCGGGCATTCCTGACCGCCTCCTCCGCCGGCCTCGCCGGAATCCTCCTCGCCCGCCGTGCACCCGCCGCGGCCGAGCCGGGCGGGCCGAAGCTCCGCGTCGCCTGCATCGGCGCCGGCGGACGCGCCAGCGCCAACATCGGCGGGATCGCCGGCGCCGTCGAGTTCACGGCGTTCGCCGATGTCGATGAGAAACGGGCCGCCGGGACCTATAAGAAGTTCCCCGGAGTCAAGCGGTTCCGGGACTACCGGACGATGCTCGAAGCCGTCGGCCGCGACACCGACGCGGTCGTCGTCTCGACGCCCGACCACACCCACGCCGCCGCCGCGCTCGCCGCGATCCGGCTGGGCAAGCACGTCTTCTGCGAAAAGCCCCTCGCCCACTCGGTCGCCGAGGTGCGCGCCCTGGTGAAGGCCGCGAGGGAGCACAAGGTCGCCACCCAGCTCGGCAACCAGGGGCACTCGTCCACCAGCATCCGGACGTTCCGCGAGTGGATCGAGGACGGCGCGATCGGCAGCGTCCACACCGTCCACGCCTGCTGCCGCAAGTCCCACAGCCGCATCCGCGACCTGCCGAAGCTCGCCGAGAAGGTCGAGCCGCCCGCGAACCTCGACTGGGATCTCTGGCTCGGCCCCGCCCCGTTCCGCCCCTACAGCCCGCTCTATCTTCCGAGCTCCTGGCGCGACTGGCGCCCGTTCGGCACCGGCACGATCGGGGACTGGACCTGCCACGTCATCGATCCCGTCTTCTGGGCGCTCGACCTCGGCGCGCCGGCGGCGGTGACGGCGAAGGTCACGGACGGCTGCGACCCGAAGGCCCACGCCGACACCTTCCCGTTCGGCTCGCAGATCGAGTTCGAGTTCCCGGCGAAGGGCGCCCGCAAGGCGGTCAAGGTGATCTGGTACGACGGCAGCCAGAAGCCGCCGCGGCCCGCCGAGCTGGAGGCCGGGCGCAATCCGCCCGACACGGGCGCCATCGTCGTCGGCGACAAGGGCACCATCACCTACGGCTCCCACGGCGCCGGCAGCGTGCGCATCATCCCCGAGGCGAAGATGCAGGCCTACAAGCGGCCGGCGGAGTCCATCCCGCGCGTGAGGGGCCACTACGAGGACTGGCTCTCCGCCATCCGGGAAAGCCGCCAGGCCGGCTCGAACTTCGACTACGGCGGACCGCTGACGGAAATCGCCCTGCTCGGCGCCATCGCCCAGCGCTTCCCGGCCACCCGGCTCGAATGGGACGGCCCCGCCGGCCGGTTCACCAACATCCCCGCCGCCAACGCTCTCCTCGCGCCGCCCTCTCCGCGCCCGGGCTGGGGCGTGTAGGACGGACGTTGGTTCCTGAATGCTCAGGGTTCAGTGTTCGATGTTCGATGTTCGATGTTCGATGTTCGGTGTTCGATGTTCGATGCTCGGTGTTCGATGTTGAGCTCATGCCCAGCACCGCGTCTCGTCCGCGAGGCGGCGACGTTGCGAGCCATGATCGCGATGCACTGCCGCGACCGGCACGGGACGCGGGAGGGCCTTTGCGATGCATGCGCCGACCTGGAGGCCTACGCCCTTCGGCGGCTCGACGCCTGTCGCTACGCCGGGGCCAAACCCGCATGCTCGAAGTGCCCGACGCACTGCTACGCGCCGGCCCGGCGGCAGGCCATCCGCGAGGTCATGGCCTACGCCGGCCCTCGCATGGTGCGGCAACACCCCCTCATGGCTCTGCGCCACCTCGCCGACCAGCTCCGTCCCGCCCCACGCCCGTAACGTCCAACCCTTGGACGCCTCCCGCCTTCCGGCTTCCAAGACCTGGAACCCTTCCGCCCGCCGGATACCCCCGCCCGGGCCCCGCCCGCGGACGAGATGCAACGCATTGATTTAGATATGTTTGCGAAGTGCTTCCGAAGTCCTCGGCCGAATTGGCTGATCAGACACCGACGATGCTTCGAGGGTCTTTCGCACGGCGCCGACGGAGCGGCGCCCTCCAGCCCCGTCCTCTCGCATCGCGATGAAACGGACCTGGAGGGCCGCGCCACCACTGGCCACCCGACGCGAAGCGGCGCGCGGACGCGGCCGTGCCCATGCGCGTTTCGCATGGGTGGTCACCGGATATCCGGAGCCAGCCGACAATTTGAATGCTCTGTCCAACATTGACACTCCACCCCGGCTCGACTAATCTCTTGGGTTCGCTCGTTTATGGCGGAGGACCGCACGATGAATACAACGTATCTGGATCAGGCCAAGTCGCGCGTGCCGCACGTGCCGATCCTGATCAACATGGTTTCGCGACGCGTCCGGCAGCTGGTCAGCGGGCAGCGCCCGATGGTCAAGCCGGACAGCCTCAACATGGAGAAGATGGATCTCGCCCTCAAGGAGATCGCCGAGGGCAAGCTGACGGCCGAGATGCTCTTCACGGAAGAGGATATCCGCCTTCGCAACCGCTCGACAGCGGGCGCGATGTTCAGCCTGTAGCCGCCACGGCGGCCCGAACGGGGCGCTCCGGGCAACCGGGGCGCCCCGTGCGTTGTCCCCCACCCCGTCCGCGGCGCGACGCTTGCCGCGGCGGACCCGAAAGCGAATACTGACCCCATGAGCGGCGAGAAGCCACAGACGGACGGCCGCAAGGTCGTCGCCGAGAACCGCAAGGCGCGCCACGACTACACCGTGCTCGACTCGATCGAGGCGGGCATCGAACTCCACGGCACCGAGGTCAAGTCGCTGCGCGAGGGCCAGGCGAGCCTCGCCGGGAGCTACGCGATGATCGAGAACGGTCAGGCCGTGCTGATCGACTGCCACATCGCGCCCTACAAGTGCGGCAACGTCCACAACCACGAGCCGAAGCGCCCGCGCCGCCTGCTGCTCCACCGCCGCGAGATCGACCGCCTCTACGGCCATGTCCAGGTCAGCGGCCAGACCCTCGTCCCGCTCCGCATCCACTTCCGCCACGGCCGCGCCAAGGTCGAGATCGGCATCTGCCGGGGCAAGCAGTTCGACGACCGCCGCGAGACGCTGAAGCGCCGCGAGGCCGACCGCGACGCCCAGCGCGCCATGGCCGCGCGAAGAGGCTGAGCGCCCGAGGGCGGGCTGCGCGACGCCGAGGGGCGGTGGGGCCGTGGGGAGGTATGGCCGTATGGCCGTGGGGCGGTGTGGCCGTGGGGCGGTGGGCTTGTGCGCGGGGCCCGCGTCGGGTGTTGGTTGTTCGACGTTCGATGTCGATTGTTGAGTCGGGAGGGTCCATCGAAATGAAGCTCCGTACGGCCTGCCTCGCCATCGCGATCGCATCCTCCCTTTCCTCCCCCGCCGCCGATCCGCCGTCGCCATGGCCCGAAGTCACGCGCGAGTGCCGGCCGTGGGCCTACAACTGGTGGATGGGCAGCGCCGTGGACCGGGAGAACCTCGCGCGCGAACTCCGCCGCTACAAGGAGGGCGGGCTCGGCGGCATCCACGTCGTGCCGATCTACGGCGCGAAGGGCGCCGAGGCGCTTTACATCGACTACCTGAGTCCTCAGTGGATGGACCTGCTCGCCTTCACGATCGACGAGGCCGCGAAGCTGGACCTCGGCGTCGACATGACCTCCGGCTCCGGCTGGTGCTTCGGCGGCCCCCCCATCACGAAGAACCTCGCCGGGCAGAAGGCCGTCGTCACCAACGGCGCCATCGTCGCCGCCGCCGCGTCGCCCAAGGTCAAGCGCGCCGCCCCGGGCGGCGAGGGCTTCATGCTGAATCCGTTCCACGCCGACGCGATGAAGGCCTTTCTCGGATGGTTCACCGCCCCCTTCGAGAAGCCCGGCTCGCCCCGCCCGCGCGCGATGTATCACGATTCGTTCGAGTACCACGGCGCCAACTGGTCGGCCGACGTCCCCGCCGCGTTCGAGAAGCGGCGCGGCTACCGGCTGGCGGACGAGGTCGAGGCCTTCGCGGGCCGTGGCGACACCGACCGCGTCGCCCGCGTGCGGTGCGATGTCCGCGAGACGCTCTCGGACCTCGTCACCGGCCCGGTGTTCTCGCAATGGACCGACTGGTGCCGCACGCACGGCATTCGCACGCGCAACCAGGCCCACGGCGCGCCGGTCAACCTGCTCGACTTCTACGCGCTGGCCGACATCCCGGAGACCGAGATGTTCGGCCGCGGCGAGCGCGACCCGCTGAAGTCGCAGTTCGACGAGCGCTTCGGCGAGGGCGACCGCGACCCGCTGATCTCCAAGTTCGCCTCGTCCGCCGCCCACACCGCCGGCCGCCGCCTCGCCTCCGCCGAAACCTCGACCTGGATGGCCGAGCACTTCTGCGAGACGTTCGAGGAATGGAAATGCTTCGCCGACCTCCTCTTCGCCTCCGGCGTGAACCACGTCTTCTACCACGGCTGCGTCTACTCGCCCGACGATGCCGCGTGGCCCGGCTGGCTCTTCTACGCGTCGTCGCAGATGAACCCCCGCAACCCGCTCTGGCGCGAGGCCGCGGCGCTGAACGGCTACCTCGCGCGGTGCCAGTCCGTGCTGCAGGCCGGCCGGCCGGACAACGACCTCCTCGTCTACTGGCCCATCCACGACCTGTACGCCTCCGGCCGCTTCTTCCAGTTCTCCGTCCACAGCCACGGCTGGCTGACGGAGGAGCCGCTCGGCCTCACCGCCCGCGCGCTCTGGGACGCCGGCGTCGCGTTCGACTATGTCTCCGACCAACTGCTCCAGGGCATCGCGGCGGACGACGGCGCACTCACGGCGCCGGGCGGGGCCGCATGGCGCGCCATCCTCGTGCCGCCCTGCCGCACGATGCCCGATGCGACGTTCGCGCGGCTGCTCTCGCTCGCCGAGGCCGGCGCCACCGTGGTCTTCGAGGATGCGATCCCGGCCGACGTGCCGGGCCTCGGCCGTCTCGACGAGCGCCGGGCGCGGTTCCGCGCGCTCCGGGAGTCGCTCGGCGCGCTGGCCACAAACGGGCCGACGGCCGCCGTGCAGGAAGTCCGCCGCGGCAAGGGCCGCGTCGTGACCGGCCCGCGCGACGCCGCGCTGGCCGCTGCCGGGATCCGCGGCGAGGCGGTCGTCGCCTCCCATCCCGGCACGCTCGTCCTCCGCCGCCGCCTCGACGACGGACGCTTCGTGTTCGTCGCGAACCAGTCGATGAAGCCGGTGGACGGCTGGTTCGCGATGTCCGCCCCCGCCGCCGGCGCGCTGATCCTCGACCCGCTGACCGGCCGCTCCGGCGTCGCGCCCTCGCGCACAGGCGCCGGCGGCGCGCTCGAGGTCCACCTCATCCTCGATCCCGGCCATTCCGCCATCGTCCGCACGTTCGACCGCGCCGCGCCGTCCGGCCCTGCCTGGTGCTGGATGCGACCCGCCGGGGCCTCGCAGGTGATCGCCGGCCCATGGACCGTCGAATTCGTCGCCGGCGGCCCCGCGCTGCCGAAGCCCTTCACCGCAACCGCCCTCGCCTCCTGGACCGCCAACGGCGACCCCGCCACCGAATCCTTCGCCGGCACGGCGCGGTACAGGACGAAGTTCGAGGTGTCGGGTGTCGGGTGTCAGGTGTCGGAGGGGCAAGGGGCGGGGGTTGAGGGTCGAGGGACGAAAAACGCGGACCCCGCCACTCCTCCCCCCCCCCCCCCCCCCCCCGCCCCCCCCCCCCCCC
>VGWF01000069.1 GCA_016873715.1 Lentisphaerota bacterium
TGATCTCGATGATGTAGAAGTCGCCGTCCTTCACGGCGGCCTGGACGTTCATGAGGCCGCGGACCTTGAGCTCGAGGGCGATGCGCGTGGCGGCGTCCTCGAGGCGGCGGGTCATCTCGGGCGAGAGCGAGTGGGGCGGGGTGCAGCAGGCGCTGTCGCCGGAGTGGATGCCGGCCTCCTCGATGTGTTCCATGACGCCGCCGATGTAGACGTCGCTGCCGTCGCCGACGACGTCGATGTCGACCTCGATGGCTCGTTCAAGGTAGCGGTCGATCAGCACGGGGAAGCCGGGGCTTGCCTGGAAGGCGGCGTAGGTGAACGGGACGAGTTCCGTCTCGTTGTAGGCGACCATCATCGCGCGGCCGCCGAGGACGTAGGACGGGCGGATCATGACGGGGAAGCCGATGCGGCGGGCGGTGACGAGCGCCTCGTCGATCGACACGGCCGTCCCGCTCTCGGGCTGGCGGATGCCGAGGCGCTCGAGCAGCTCGCGGCAGCGCTTGCGGTCCTCGGCGATGTCGATGCTGTCGGCCGGTGTGCCGAAGACGTGGACGCCCGCCTTCATGAGGGGGACGGCGAGGTTGAGGGGGGTCTGCCCGCCCATCTGGACGATGACGCCCAGCGGCCGCTCGCTCTCGTGGATGTTCATGACGTCCTCGAACGTCAGCGGCTCGAAGTAGAGCTTGTCCGAGGTGTCGTAGTCGGTCGAGACGGTCTCGGGGTTGCTGTTGACCATGATCGTCTCGTAGCCGAGCTCGCGCAGGGCCTGGACGGTGTGGACGCAGCAGTAGTCGAACTCGATGCCCTGGCCGATGCGGTTCGGCCCGCTGCCGAGGACCATGATCTTGCGCCGGTGGGTGACCCGCGACTGGTCCTCCTTCGCGTAGCTCGAGTAGAAGTAGGGCGTGTAGGCCTCGAACTCGGCGGCGCAGGTGTCGACGAGGCGGTAGACGGGCTTGATTCCGGCCTCGATGCGGCTCCGGCGGACCTCGGCGTGGGCGTCGAGGCTGCCGCGCAGCGCGGCGACCTGGGGCTCGCTGAAGCCGGACTCCTTGGCGCGGCGGAGCAGGGCGGCGTCGAGGGGCGTATCGCGCGGGGCGGCGACGATCTCGCGCTCCAGTTCGACGATCTGCAGGAGGTTGTCGAGGAACCACGGGTCGATGGCGGTCATGGCGTGGAGGTCCGCGAGGGTGCGCCCCTGCTTCATCGCGGCCTTGACGGCGAAGACGCGCTCGGCGTTGGGCTTTGCGAGCAGTTCGTCGATCCGGTCGGGCGCGATCCTGGCCTCGCCCCTGAGGTCGTAGCCGTCGACGCCGATCTCGAGTCCGCGGAGCGCCTTCTGGAAGGCCTCGCGGAAGTTGCGGCCGATGGCCATCGTCTCGCCGACGGACTTCATCTGCACGCCGAGGACGGGGTTCGAGCCGGGGAACTTCTCGAAGGTGAAGCGCGGGACCTTGACGACGCAGTAGTCGAGGGTCGGCTCGAAGCAGGCGGGGGTTTCGCGCGTGATGTCGTTCGGAAGTTCGTCGAGCGTGTAGCCGACGGCCAGCTTCGCGGCGATCTTGGCGATCGGGAAGCCGGTCGCCTTCGATGCGAGGGCGGAGCTGCGCGAGACGCGGGGGTTCATCTCGATGACGACCATGCGCCCGGTCTTCGGGTGGATGGCGAACTGGACGTTCGAGCCGCCGGTCTCGACGCCGATGGCGCGCATGACCTTGATCGCGGCGTCGCGCATCTCCTGGTACTCGGCATCGGTCAGGGTCTGCACGGGGGCGACGGTGATGCTGTCGCCGGTGTGGACGCCCATCGGGTCGAAGTTCTCGATCGAGCAGACGATGACCACGTTGTCCTTGCGGTCGCGCATCACCTCGAGCTCGAACTCCTTCCAGCCGAGGGCCGACTCCTCGAGAAGCACGGTGTGCTTGAGGCTGGCCTTGAGGCCGCCCTCGACGATCTCCATGAGCTGATCCATCGAATAGGCGACCCCGCCGCCGGTGCCGCCGAGCGTGAAGCTGGCGCGAACGATCAGCGGGAACCCGATCTGCTCCGCCGCCGCGCGGGCCTCGTCGAGGTTGTGGACGAAGATGCTGCGCAGGCATTCGAGGCCGGCCTTGCGCATGGCCTCCTTGAAGAGGTCGCGGTCCTCGGCGCGCTTGATGACCTCGGCGTTGGCGCCGATCATCTCGACGCCGAACTTCTCGAGAACGCCCATCTCGGCGACCTCGAGGGCGGTGTTGAGGCCGGTCTGTCCGCCGAGGGTCGGCAGCAGCGCGTCCGGGCGCTCCTTCTCGATGATGCGCGCGACGACCTCGGCGGTGACCGGCTCGATGTAGGTGCGGTCGGCGACCTCGGGGTCGGTCATGATCGTCGCCGGGTTGCTGTTGACGAGGATGATCTCGTAGCCCTCCTCGCGGAGCGCCTTGCACGCCTGGGTGCCGGAGTAGTCGAACTCGCAGGCCTGGCCGATGACGATCGGCCCGGAGCCGATCAGCATGATCTTGTGGATGTCGTTTCGCTTGGGCATGTCGGCCTCACTCCCATTCGATCGTGCTGGGGGGCTTGGAACTGATGTCGAAGACGACGCGGTTGACGCCGCGCACCTCGTTGATGATGCGGCGCGCGATGCTGTCGAGCGTCTCGTAGGGGAGGCGGAACCAGTCGGCGGTCATGCCGTCCATGCTCGAGACGGCGCGCACGGCGACCACGTTCTCGTAGGTGCGCTCGTCGCCCATGACGCCGACGGTCTGGACGGGCAGCAGCACGGCGAAGGACTGCCAGATCTCGCGGTAGGCCTGGATCTGGCGGACCTCCTCCTGCACGCGCAGGTCGGCCTGCTGGAGGATGGCGACGCGCTCGGCGGTGACCTCGCCGAGGATGCGGACGCCGAGGCCGGGGCCGGGGAAGGGCTGGCGGTCGACGATCGTGTCCGGAAGGCCGAGCTCGCGGCCGAGCGTGCGGACCTCGTCCTTGAACAGCTCGCGGAGCGGCTCGATCAGCTCGAACTTCAGGTCCGGCGGAAGGCCGCCGACGTTGTGATGGCTCTTGATCGTGGCCGAGGGGCCGCCGCGAGGGTGGACGCTCTCGATCACGTCGGGGTAGAGCGTGCCCTGGGCGAGGAACTTCACGGGGCCGATCTTGCGGGCCTCGTCGGCGAAGACGTCGATGAAGGTCCGGCCGATGACCTTGCGCTTCCGCTCGGGGTCCGCGATGCCGGCGAGCTTCTCGAGAAACAGCGGGCCGGAGCGGGCGATGCGCAGGTCGATGCCGAAGGCGCGGCCGAAGCAGTCCTCGACCTGCTCGGCCTCCTTGTAGCGCAGGAGGCCGTTGTCGACGAACACGCAGTGGAGCTGCGGGCCGATCGCCTTGTGGAGCAGGGCGGCCACGACCGAGGAGTCCACGCCGCCGCTCAGGCCGAGGAGGACCTGTCCGCCGCCGACCCGCTGCCGGATCGAACGGGTGCTCTCCTCGATGAACGTCGACATCTTCCAGTCGCCGGCGCAGCCGCAGACATCGAAGATGAAGTGCTCGAGGATCTCGCCGCCGTGGGGCGTGTGGACGACCTCGGGGTGAAACTGCAGGCCGTAGATGCGGCGCGATTCGTCCGCCATCGCCGCGATCGGACAGGTGTGGGTCTTCGCGAGGATGCGGAAGCCGGGCGGGAGGGCTTCGACCTGGTCGCCGTGGCTCATCCAGACGGGCATCTGCTCGGGCAGGCTGCGGAAGAGCGCCGCCGCCCCGGCGATGTCGACCGACGCCATGCCGTACTCGCGGCTCTCGCCCTTGCGCACGATCCCGCCGAGCTTCTTGCCGGTGAGCTGCATGCCGTAGCAGATGCCGAGGACGGGCACGCCGAGATCGAAGAGGGCGGGGTCGCAGTCCGGCGAGCCGGCTTCCAGGACGCTGGCGGGACCGCCGGACAGGATGATCCCCTTCGGCCCGCGCGCACGGAGGGTCTCCGCGGTCGTGTCGAACCGCATCAGCTCGCAGTAGACCTGCCGCTCGCGCAACCTGCGCGCGATCAACTGGCTGTACTGCGAACCGAAATCGAGGATGGCGATCCAGTCGTGCATGGCGTCCGCCCGTGTGTTTCCCGGCCAGCCGCCAGCCGGGGTCCGCCGCTCCTACCAAAGCGGGGCTCCGAAATCAATCCGAAACCCCCTTCCCGGCGACGGTTTTCGACCGTTCGACAGCGGCGCCGGGGCGCGGTATGTTCTCCGTTTTTGAAAGCCATGCGGCGTTTCAGTACTCGAGCGGCGGGGACAGGGATGGCGATCCTTCTGGCCTGCACGTGGTTTGGCCGGGAGGCCGGCGCGGAAGACGTCCGGGACCGCATCAGGGTCAGCGACGGCGGCACGGTCCGCGATCTTGAACTGGCCCGCGACGAGATCGCCGGCGACCGGCGGGCGCGTCCGGCGGATTCGCTCCGGCGCCGTGCGGCGGGCGGCCTGCCGTCGGCGCGGGACGTGGCGCAGTGGGCGAGGGACGAGGAACGCGCCTCGGGTCGCGAGGCGGCGCTGGTCTACTACGAGGCCGGGCGGCCGCGGTCGGAGGCCACCCGCCGGCTTCTCGGCCGCAGGGTGGCCGTGAGGCTGGCGCCTGGCGCCGATCCCGGTGCGGTGGCCGCGGCGGCGGGCGCCGTCTCGGCGGCGGCGGCCCCGGGGGCGCCGGGCTGGCATCTCCTCGCGGCGGACGATGTGGCCGGCGCGCCGGACCTCGCGGACCGCCTCGCGAACCTTGCAGGCGTCGGCGAGGTGCACGTCCAGTTCGGCCGCCAGCCCCGGAAGAAGCTGATTCCGAACGACACCTACTTCGCCAACCAGTGGCACCTCCGCAACACGGGGCAGGGCGGCGGGACGGCCGGCGTCGACGTCAACGTCGTCTCCGTCTGGGACACGCGCCGCGGCACCAACGTCGTCATCGGCATCGTGGACGACGGGCTGCAACTGACACACCCCGACCTCGTCGCCAACGTCAACACGAATTGGGACTACGACTGGAACGACTCGACCCCTCTCGACCCGAGCCCCGACCCCGGCAACGAGGACTTCCACGGCACGTCCTGCGCGGGCGTGGCGGCGGCGCGCGGCAACAACTCGATCGGGGTCAGCGGCGCCGCGCCGGAGGCGGCGCTCGTCGGCCTCCGGCTGATCGCCGGCGCGGTCGACGATGCCGACGAGGCCGCCGCGCTGGCCCACAGCAACGCCGTGATCCACATCAAGAGCAACAGCTGGGGGCCGGACGACGACGGCCTCACGCTCGAGGCGCCGGGCCCGCTGGCGCGCGCGGCCCTGTCGAACGGCGTCACGAGCGGGCGAGGCGGGCTCGGAACCATCTACACGTGGGCGGGCGGAAACGGGTTGGAGGACGACGACAACGCCAACAAGGACGGCTACGCCAACTCGCCGTACACCATTGCCGTCGCGGCCGTCGATGACGACGGGCTCCAGGCCTACTACAGCGAGCCCGGCGCGTGCCTCGTCGTCTGCGCGCCCTCCAGCGGCGGTGCGACCGACATCTACACGACCGATCTCACCGGCACCGACGGCTACAACAGCGCCTACGGCACCGCCGGGGAGCCGTCGAACCGCGACTACACCGGCACGTTCGGCGGCACGTCGTCCGCGACGCCGCTGGTCGCCGGCGTCGCCGCGCTGATCCTGCAGGCCAACCCGGCGCTTGGCTGGCGCGACGTCCAGGAGATCCTCATCCGCAGCGCGCGGCGCATCAAACCGACCGACGCGGACTGGGCGACCAACAGCGCCGGGCTGGCCTTCAACCACGCGTTCGGCGCCGGCCTCGTCCAGGCGTCGGGCGCGGTGGCGCGCGCGGCCGGGTGGACGAACCTCGGGCCGCGCATCACCGGCCGCGTCTCGCAGACCGGGCTGGGACTCGCCATCCCGGACAACAACGCCACCGGCGTCTCGCGCACGCTCAACGTCGCCACGAACGTCCGCGTCGAGCACGTCGAGGTCACCGTGAACATCTCGCACACTTCCCGCGGCCATCTCGAGGTGATCCTCACGTCGCCGTCGGGCATGCAGAGCCGGCTGATCGAACCCCATGCCGACACCGGGGACCACTACGCCTCGTGGACCTTCACCAGCGTCCGGCACTGGGGCGAGGCGTCGCAGGGCGCGTGGACCGTCCGCGTCGCGGACCGCACGTCCGGCACATCGGGCACGCTGAACTCGGTGGCCCTGGCCGTGCACGGCACCGCCAGCGATCCGCCGGCGCGCCGGCCGCCGGTCTTCGAGGCCGTCGCGAGCCCCTCCGTCACGGAGGGCAGCCCGGTGAGGGTCACCGTCGCGGCGATCCCGACCGACGGCGACGAGGTCGACCTGGCCGTCCGCGACCTGCCGGCATGGGCGACCTTCGTTTCGACCAACGAAAGCGGAGTCCTGTCCGGAACGCCCGGAGCGGGCGACGCCGGGGCGTGGACCGTCTTCTTCGACGCGACCGACATCGACGGCACCGTTTCGGCCACCTCGACCGTGACCGTCACGGCGGCGCCCGTGGCGGCCACGAATCTCCTCGTCAGGTACTCCTTCGACGACGGCCCGGCCTTCACCACGAATCCCGCCGCGGTCGTGGCCGGGGCCACGGCGAGCGGCGTTCGCGCGCGCGACGGTTCGATCACGAACTTCGGCGGCGCGACGGCGAACGCCGCCGCGGACAACGGGTGGACGGGTGCGGTGCATTACCTCGAGTTCACGGTGACGCCCGACGCCGGCCGCATCGTCGAGGCCTCCGGGATCCACTTCGTCGACCGGCGCTCCAGTTCCGGCCCGACCGCGTGGCGGATCACCTCCAGCGCCGACGGCCATGCCGCCAACCTGGCTTCGGGGTCGACGCACTCGTCGTTCACGACCAATCGGGCCGACTTCGGGCCGGTGACCTCCACGGCGCCGCTGGCGGTCCGTATTCACGGGTCCGCGGCGAGCCAGGCCGGCGGCACGTGGCGCGTGGACGACGTCTGGCTGTTCGGCGCCGTTCGCGGGGCCGGCGGCCCGGGGCCGGATGCCGACGCGGACGGCATTGCGGATGACTGGGAACTGCGGTACTCCGGCACGACGACCGGCCTCGTCGCCTCGTCCGACGTCGATGAGGACGGCTTCAACGCCCTGCAGGAGTTCCTGGCCGACACGCATCCCGGCGTCGCGTCGTCGAGGTTCGCCGTCGTTCGGATCGACTTCGAGGGGGAGGTGGCGGGGATCCATTTCCCGTCGTCGACCGGGCGGTTCTACTCGGTCCAGCTCCGGACGAACCTCCTCGAAACCGCGTGGGAGACGGTCCTCGCCGCCCGGCCCGGTTCGAACGGCGTGACGACGCTCCGGCACACCCACGCGGCGCCGACGCGGATGTACCGGCTGGACGTGAGGTGCCCATGATGCGCATGCGACGAATTCTTGCAGCGGGCCTCCTCGTGGCGGCCCAGGCCCGTTTCGCGGATGCGGGGCCCCGCCCGGACGGGATGCCCCCGCGGGCGTCCGAGGCCGAGGGACGCGGCTGGACCGTCCTTCGCGACGCGCGCCTGCTCGAGAACCGCTACTTCGACGGCGACAGCTTCCACCTCAAGCCCGCCCGCGGCGACGAGGGGGTCTTCCGCCTCTACTTCGCCGACTGCCCCGAGACCGATGAGTCGCTGAAGGAGCGGATCGGCGAGCAGGCGAAGGTGTTCGGCGTTGCGGCGGACCGGATTCCCCGGATCGGCAGGCAGGCGCACGACTTCACGCGCGAGTTCCTCAAGGACGGGTGCACCGTTTACACGAAGAACGAGGTGGCCGAGGGAAGCAGCCGCATGACCCGGCACTTCGCGTTCATCGCGGCGAACGGCCGCTGGCTCCACGAGGCGCTCGTCGAGGCGGGTCTCGCGCGGGCCTACGGGAAGTCCATCGATCTCCCCGATGGCACCCCGGTCCGCGAACACTGGAACCGTCTCAACGCCCTGCAGGCCGGCGCCCGCAAGCGCGGCGCGGGAGGCTGGGGGAGCGCGGACCGCTGAGCCGTTCTCCCCCTCTGCCTTGCAGACGCCCCGCCGTTCGTGCGATATAGGCGCCGAGCCGCCGGACGCGAGCCCGGCGGCCGCCCATGAAACCGCGAGCTGCACAGGATCCCGGGGCCGAGGCGGACGCCGAGCCGTCGGCTTCGACGCCCGTCTACCTTCTCTACGGTGACGACTACCGCGTGAAGGAGGCGGCGCGCCGACTCGTCGACGCGCTGTGTCCGCCGGACCAGCAGGTCTTCGGCCTCGAGGAGATCGACAGCTCCCACGACACGGCCGACCAGGCGGTCGCCGCCCTTCGCAGGGTCCTGATGGCGGTCGCCACCGCGAGTTTCCTCGGCGGCCGCAAGGTCGTCTGGTACCGCGCGGGCGGCTTCTTCGAGTCGCCCAAGGTGCTGCGGTCCGCCGCGGTGACGCCGTGGGTCGAGAAGCTGACCGAGCATCTCCGCCAGGGGCTGCCCGAAGGCCACCAGTTGATCGTCACCGGCACCGGCATCGACCGGCGGTCCGCCTTCTTCAAGGCCTGCAACGACAAGGGCGACGTGGTCGCCTACACGCTGCCGGAGAAGTCGTGGGAGATGGAACGCTACGCGGGGGTCCTGGTCCGCCGCGCGCTCGACCCCGCGGGATTGCGCATGCGGCCGGAGGCCCTCACGGCCTTCGTCGACGCGGTGGGGCCGGACGCGCGGACCATCCAGTCGGAGGTGGAGAAGCTCGTCCTGTACGTCACGGGGCGCAAGGAGATCACGGTCGAGGACGTCCGCGCGATCACCTCCCCGGCGCGGGAGGTCGAGGGCTGGGACCTTGCGGACCGGGTCGGCGCGCGCGATGCGCCGGGCGCCCTGGCGGTGCTTCGGCGGCTGCTGCAGCAGAAGGTCGAGCCGATCCTCATGGTCGGCGGCCTCGAATCCCGGTTCCGCGAGCTTTCGATCTTCCGCGACGCGCTCGACCGCGGCTGGGTGCGGTTCAACGGCCGCGAGGCGGCGTGGACCGGCGACCCGGAGATAGCGGCGGCCCTCGCGGGGCTTGGGGAGTGGAACCCGTCGCGCATGCATCCGTTCCGCGCCGGCAAGCTGGTGGAGCAGGCGCGGGGATTCTCGGCGGCGGAACTGGCGCGGGCCTCTGCCGCGATCACCCGCACCCGCGAGCAGATGGCCGGGGGCTTCTCGGCGGCCGATCTCCTGATCGAGATGCTCGTGCTGCGCATCGCCCGCAAGCGCCCGGGGGGGCGATGACGGCCGCCCGTCTCCTTTGCGCGTCCGCCGCGGCCTTTGCCGTGGCGGCGGGACTCGCCGCCGGGCCGGCGGCGGCCTGGCCGGCGAAGATCCCGCTTCCGGTCGACGGCCCCGCGACGAACGCGCCCGCGCCGCCCGCCGGCGGGGTGCCGGACCTGTGGTTCCCGGTCGGCGAGGAGCAGGTCCTCGACCTCCAGTGGGGCATCATCAGCGTGGGCACCTCCCGGGTCTGGACCGAGTGGATCCGCGAGTACGGCGAGTGGCTGCTGGCCATCCGCATGCGGACGCGGACCACGCGCGTGCTGGACGCGATCTACCCCGTCGACGACTTCATCGAGAGCGTGGTCGACCCGACGACCTTCCTTCCCCGGCGGTTCGTGAAGAAGATCAACGAGGGCAAGAGCCGCTACGACGAGGTGACGGTCTTCGACCACGTCCGGCGGATCGCGACGTGGCGGTCGGTGCGCGACGGGAAGGCCAAGGTGTTTCCCATCGAGGCGGACACCCGCGACATCCCGTCGATGCTCTACTGGTTCCGCAGGGAACGCTTCGAGCCGGGCGACCCGCGCGCGTTCCAGGTGATGGCCGACGAGAAGATGTACACCGTCCTGCCGAGGCCGGTTGCCCGGGAGACGCTGCGCACCGCGGAGTTCGGGCAAATCCCGTGCATGCGTTTCGAGCCCGAGGCCCAGTTCAACGGGCTTTTCGTGCGCAAGGGCCGCCTCTGGGTGTGGGTGGCCGAGGACGACCGCCGGCTCGCGGTGCGACTGGTCGCCGAGGTCCCGGTGGCGAACGTGAAGGCCGTGCTCGTCGGCGTGCGCGGTCCGGGGAACGACCGGTGGGTCGGGCGCGGTCAGGCCGCGAACCTCGCGCGGCCCGTGCCGAGGTAGGCAAGGGGAAAGGACTCAACGATATGGCGCTCTCCATCCGGCGTGCGAAGGAACTCCTGGCCTCCTTCCGGCGGCAGCGGGTCGCGGTCGTCGGCGACCTGATGCTCGACCGGTACGTCGAGGGAACGGTCGACCGCATCTCCCCCGAGGCCCCGGTGCCGGTCGTGCGCGTGCGCTCCGAACGCGCGGTGCCCGGCGGCGCCAGCAACGTCGCCGTCAACCTGCGGGCGATCGGGGGCGGCGCGTCGGTCTGCGGCCTCGCCGGCCGCGATGCCGCGGGCCGCGAGCTTCTCGGCATGCTGCGTGCCGCCCGCGTCGGGACGGACGGCGTGACGCGCCCGGCCGGGCTGCGCACCACCGTGAAGACGCGCATCCTCGCCGAGCGCCAGCAGGTGGTCCGCGTCGACCACGAGGATCGGCCCGACCTCGCGGGCGCGGCGCTGAAGGCCGCGTGCCGGAGCGTCGCCGCCGAGGTGGCCCGGTCGACCGGCGTCATCATCGAGGACTACGGCAAGGGCTTCGTCTGCCAGCCCGTCGTCGACGCGGCGCTCGCGGCCGCGCGTCGCGCCGGCATCCCGAGCGGGCTGGATCCGAAGGACAACCATGAACTCGACGTCCGCGGCATCACCGTGGCGACGCCGAATCGCAAGGAGGCCTTCCACGGCGCGCGGCGCGGGGACCCCGGCGCCGGACCCGTGCCGCTGGCCGACGCCGCGCTGCTGGGCGCCGCGCGCGTTCTGCTGCGCCGCTGGGCGCCGCGCCACCTGCTCGTGACCCTCGGGCCGCAGGGCATGCTCCTCGCGGCGCCGGGCGCGAAGCCGCGTCACATCCCGACGCGCGCGCTCGCCGTCTACGACGTCAGCGGCGCGGGCGACACCGTCATCGCCGTCTGCGTGCTCGCGCTGGCCGCGGGCGCCACCGACGAGGAGGCCGCCGAGATCGCCAACTACGCGGCCGGCGTCGTCGTCGCGAAGCTGGGCACCGCCACCTGCACCCCGGCCGAACTGATCGCCCACATGCGCGAGTGCGGAGTGGAGGAGGGCTGACGCCATGGCACGAGTCGTCGGCGTGATTCCGGCCCGGTGGGCCTCGACCCGCTTTCCGGGCAAGGCGCTGCACGTGATCTGCGGCAAGAGCCTGCTCCGGTGGGTCGTCGAGCGCGCCCGTGGCGCGAAGGGGCTGGCGGACCTGCTGGTGGCGACGGATGACGACCGCATCCGCGCCGCCGCCGAGTCCTGCGGCGTCCGCGCCGTGATGACCTCGCCGAACCACCCGTCGGGCACCGACCGCATCGCCGAGGCGATCCGCGGCATCGAGGCCGACGCCGCCGTGAATATCCAGGGTGACGAACCGCTCGTCGAGCCGGCCGTCATCGACCAGCTGGCCGCCGCGGTCGGCGGCGGGGGGGCGTGGGACATGGCCACCGCGGCCACGCCGCTGCGCAACCCCGCGCTGATCGCGCAGCCGTCGGTCGTCAAGGTCGTGGCCGCCGCGGACGGCCGCGCGCTCTACTTCTCGCGCGCGACGATCCCGTTCGATCGCGATGGCGGCGCGACCCGGGAGACGGAGCCGGTCTACCTGCGGCATGTCGGCATCTACGCCTACCGCCGCGACTTCCTCGAGCGCCTGGTTCGCGAGCCGCCCTGCCTCACCGAGCGGCTGGAGAAGCTCGAGCAGCTGCGCGCGCTTCACCTTGGCGCCCGCATGAAGGTGCTGGTCGTCGAGGACCACGGCATCGGCGTCGACACGCCCGAGGATGCGGTCCGCGCCGAGGCCGCCCTCCGCGCCGCCGGCCTGGCCTGAGGAACGCGAGACGGAAGAGACCACCAAGGCGCAAAGCGGGCCGGACGGGACGGTCTTCCAATCCTCATCAGTCGGGTTCCGTGTCCTCTGGCGGCTCCCACGGCATGTTCGCGTCGAGTTCCTCCAGGCAGCCGGCGAGCCGGTCCGGGTTCATGTCGAAGGTCTGTTCGAGTAGCCGCCGCAGCTGCGCTCGCTCGTCATCCGTCAGACGGCCCCATGTATGCGCGGCCGCCTCGATGCGCTCCTCGTCCACCGTGGCCGCCTCGGCCGCTTCCTCGCTGTCGGGATCGTACTCAGGGTCCGGATGCTCATCCGGGTCGTCGTAGAGTTCGGCCATCGCACGGATCAGCCGTGTCGGATCCGCCATTTGCATGCGGATTGTGGCCGGCCGCGTTCGAAACAGCCACTCCATGATCGCGGCGCTGTTCGCGGGCGGCTTGATCGGCGCATCTTCTTCCCCGCCGCCGTCCATGGCTTTCAGTCTGCCCCACCAGTGACGGTAGCGGGCGAGGCGCGCGATGTCCTTGGGGGTGAGTTGGGAAAGGCGCCGTACGTCCATGTTGTCCTCGAGATCCGCCAGCTTGATGGCTCGCGCCAGCGGATCGTCGGCCAGCCGCAAGTAGTAGGCCGTCCGCGCCTGCCCGGGCCGGTGCGTCATCAGGTCGACCAACCGCACCGCCTCTTCGGGGATGCCCGCCGCCCGCAGGTCGTCGAGCGTCGTCGGCGTGTCCTCGACCACGTCGTGCAACACTGCCGCGATCCGGGCGGTGTCCGCGTCCATCCGCATCATCAGCCGGAGCGGGTGCAGGATGTAGGGGGCGCCGGCCTTGTCGGTTTGTCCGGCGTGCTTCCCGGCGGCCAGTCTGATCGCGATCTCCAACGCGTTCGAGTTCGTCATCATGATGGTCCCTCGTCGTTGCGGTCGGGCTCAGCCGCCGGGCATGATCAGCAGGTCCCCGTCGGCCCACCGGATTCCGCGGTCGTCCGCCTTGAGGTGCCGGCGTTCCGCTCCCAGATGCATGAGGTACTCCGGGTCCGGCTCGCCCACCCGGGCTTTCAGCTTCTCGCGTTCCGCGGCCGATACCGGCAGGAGGTCCCAGTACTGGCGGTCGTCCCCTTCCTCCCAGTCGACGAACTCGGTGAAGATCCGCACGAAGGCCTGGCCGCATGCCGGGCAGACCTCCATGGAGATCTCGAAGTGGCTCGATTCGAGGAGGCTCTCCGCCGGTTCGCGCCTCCACGCCCATGCGGCCATCGGGTCTTCCCCGAAGCACCGATCGCATCCCATCCGCTCTTCCTCGTCCATGGCTCCGTCCTCCTGCCGTCGGGATCGCTTCCCGCCCGATCGCGGAGCCGTTGTCGCAGAGGCGGGATTCCGATGGTAGTCATGAGATCGTATGATATATTACCTGCGAATCATGAATCCGGATGTTCTGTCCAGGACGGGACTGAGTTGGGATCGCCTGCGCAACTTCTGCGCGGTCGCGGAGGCGGGGTCGATCGTGAAGGCGGCCGGGGGCGACCCGGTGCGCCAGTCCCTGTTCAGCCGCCAGATCCGGGAGCTCGAGGGGGCGCTCGAGGTCGAACTGGTCCGGCGTCAGGGCCGGGGGCTGGCGATCACGGAGGAAGGGCGCCGGCTGGCCGCGCTGGTCCGCGGCCAGATGCAGGCGTTGCAGGATTTCGACGACGAGTGCCGCAGCCGGCCGGTGCGGTTCTCGCTGGCCGGATCCAACACGCTGCTCGACGCCGTCTTCCTGCCGCGGTTCGCGGAGATCCGCAAGCGCCAGCCTTCCGTCGTGTGGCGGATCGAGCACATGCAGACGAAGGACGCGGCCCGGGCCCTCGGGGAGGGACAGGTGGACTTCGCCTTGCTCCGCGCCGACGCCGTGCCGGGACGCGTTGAGAAACGGAAGCTCGGGTCGCTGGAGTGGGTGCTGGCCGTGCCGCCGAACGTGGCCGGCGGGTCGGGGGCCTCGCCAAAGGCGCTGGCCTCGCTGCCGCTTGCGTTGCCGATCGGCGGCGAATTGCGGGCCATGGTTGACGAGTATGCAGCTAAGGGGGGCGTGCGCCCGCGCGTCGTGGTCGAAGTGGATTCGTTCCGCCAGGCGCTACAGGCCGCCGAAACCGGGGCGTGCGCTGCCATCGTGCCCTCCGTCCTGATGCCGGCCGTTGCGGGTCCTCTACGCGCGCTGCCCCTGCCGCCCGCGCTTCGCTCGACAACCCCGTATTCCCTGGCTTGGCGGCGCCGCCTGATCGACACGCGGCGCGAGGGCGCCGCCGTGCTCAAGGCCCTGCTGGCGGTGATTGTCTGACCGGCCCGCGCCCGGCAAGTCGACCGATGTGGGGAAGCCCCCGCCGAGTCGCATGGGCAGGGCGATTGGGTCGGATCGTGGGCGGGCACGTGTGTGTGTCCGGTTTTGTGCCCCGTCACTCCAGCGGAAGCCGTGGTGGTTCGCGGCTCGTCAGGGTGAACTCGGGGCGCGAGCCATGCGTGATGACCCGGGCTGCAAGGACTCGGGAATCCTCCGCGGAGGCAAACGAAGATTGGTCGGGGCGACGAGATTTGAACTCGTGACCTCTTGCACCCCAAGCAAGCGCGCTAGCCAGTCTGCGCCACGCCCCGACCGGTGAAGTGCGGGCACGCTATCACGCCGGCCGTCGCGGGGTCAACCCGGAGGGGACGGCGCGGGTGGATTCGGGCTCGCTGGCGGGAGAGCACGGAAGAGACTGAGGGCGGCGGCGGCGACGACCGGGCCGAGCACGAGGCCGATGAAGCCGAAGGCCGAGATGCCGCCGAGGAGGCTCAGGAACACAAGGAGGCCGTTCATCGCCGAGCGGCCGGACATCAGCACGGGGCGGAGCAGGTTGTCGATCATGCCGATCACGCCCACGCCGAGGCCGGCGAGCACGAGCCCGGCGATCCAGTGCCCGGTGACCGCGAGGCCGATCGCCGTCGGCGCCCAGATGATCGCCGAGCCGATCACGGGCAGCAGCGAGCAGAACGCCATCACGGTGCCCCAGAAGACGGGGGAGTTGATGCCGAGAAGGGCGAAGATGACGCCGCCGGCGAACCCCTGGGCCGCGGCGATGGTCAGCGTCGTCGTCGTTCCGGCGTGGATCAGGTCGCGCGTCTGGGCGAGCAGCAGGTCGCGCCGCGCGTCGTCGAAGGGGAGCATCCGCCGGATCAGCGGGCCGAGCCGGTCCGAGTCGCGCAGCAGGAAGTACAGCGAGAAGAGCGTCACGAAGAGCTTGAAGAAGAAGACCGACGTGCCCCGGACGATCGCGCCCGCCTGGCCCGCGACGAGGCCCGTCAGCCGGCTCGCGAGCGAGAGCAGCCGGGCGCGAAGCTCCTCCGGCGACGGCAGCGGCAGATGCTCGCGCGCCCACGCGAGCGCGCGCGCGGCCTGGTCCTGCTTCTCCACGTCCTGAACCGCGGCCTGGACGGCGGCCACGGCTTTCGATGCCTCCTCGACGAGGGCCGACGCGAGGAAGGCCCCGGGCACGAGCAGCACCAGCGCCAGCGCGGCGGTCACCAGGATCGCCGCGCGGTTGGCGCCCCACCGGCGCTCCGCTCTCAGGAAGACCGGGTGGAGCGTCACGCCGAGCACGCCGGCCCACGCCAGCGGAAGCAGGAAGGGTTCCAGGATCCTGTACGCGAGCCAGGCGACGAGCAGGACGGTGCCGTAGAACAGCAGGCGCGAGAGGCGTTCCCGGTCGGCATCCGGCGAGGTCATGCGGAAGGTCCCCCCCGGGCCCTACTGGACCCGGATGCGGGCGGAGAGCTTCATCAGGCCGGCCAGCGAGGCGATCGCGGCGATCCCGAGGACGGTTCCGCGTCCGGTCTGTCCGTAGAGGAAACACCCGATCGAGAAGAGGGCGCCCCACACCGCGACGCACCCGAGCATCATGCAGACGATGCCGACGGGCACGTCCCAGCCGCGGTCGGTCACGATGGACTCGCCCGACGACTCCGCGGCGTCGACAACCGGCCGCCAGCCGGGCCCGCCGGGCTGGACCTTCCGGTAGAACGACCGGAGCGTCGCGGAGTGAACCGGCGGCGTCGCGTAGGTCACGACGACCCAGCCGATCGTGGTCACCAGGATGCCGAGCACGAGCTTCCAGTCGCCGTAGCCCATGATTTTCAACAGGCCGGCGTCGCGGAACGACTGCTCGATGCCGAGCCCCGGCGCCGCGAAGGCGAAGAAGCACGCGACGACGAACGAGATCAGCATCGCCGCGATCTCGCTCCATGCGTTGATGCGCCACCAGAACCACCGGAGGATGTAGATGAGCCCGGTGCCCGCGCCGACCGCGAGCAGGAGGTCGAACGACGCCTTGGCGTTGGTCATCGCCAGCGCGACGCCGCCGGAGAGCACCAGCAGCACGAGCATGGTCGCGCGGCCGACCGCCACCAGTTCCTTCTCCGAGGCCTGCGGCTTCAGGAAGCGCTTGTAGAAGTCGTTCACGACGTAGGACGAGCCCCAGTTGAGATGCGTCGCGATCGTCGACATGTAGGCCGCGATCAGCGAGGCGACGATGATGCCGATCAGCCCCGTGGGCATCTTCGCGATCATGCCGGGATAGGCGATGTCGTTCCGGAGGAACTGGTCCTCGACCTTCGGGAACGCCGCGGCGAGGCTCCCGACGCCCTTCGCCTTCGCCTTGAGCATCCGGATCTCGGCGACCTGCCCGGGCGCGAGGTCCGCCTTCGCGCCCGCATCGTACGTCGCGACCAGCGCGGCCATCTCCGGCGACGCGAGGCGGGCCCCGGCGGCTTCGCGCTCGGCCGCGGGGTCCGGCGCGAAGGCGACGAGCGAGACCAGCGCGACGAGGATCCACGGCCAGGGGCGGACCGCGTAGTGCAGGAAGTTGAAGAGCAAGGTCGCGCCGATCGCGTGGCGCTCGTTCTTCGCCGAGAGCATCCGCTGCGCGACGTAGCCGCCGCCGCCCGGCTCCGCGCCCGGGTACCAGACGTTCCACCACTGCACCGCGACGGGGAGGATCAGCAGGCCGACCAGCGGGCTGTAGTCGCCGCCCTCGGGCGCCGCGGGGAAGAACGTGAGCTTGTCCGCCAGCGCCGGGTTCGAGACCAGCGCCGAGAGGCTGCCCACGCCGAAGACCTCGCCCTTCACGGCGAAGACGGCCGCCGCGATCGCGCCGAACATCGCGACGGAGTACTGGTAGAAGTCCGCCCAGATCGAGCCGGTCAGCCCGCCTAGGGTCGCGTAGACCGCGACGCCGATCGATGCGTAGACGAGGGTCTCCAGGGGCTTCAGCCCGAACATGACCTGCCCGATCTTGATCGCCGCCAGCGACACGGTCGCCATGACGAGCACGTTGAAGAGGACGCCGAGGTAGAGCGAGCGGAAGCCGCGCAGGACCGCCGCGGGCCGGCCGCTGTAGCGGATCTCGTAGAAGCCGAGGTCGGTGTCCAGCGCCGAGCGGCGCCACAGCTTCGCGTAGACGAAGACCGTCAGCATGCCGGTCAGTAGGAACGCCCACCACGCCCAGTTGCCGGCGACGCCGCCGGTGCGGACGATGTCGGTGACGAGGTTCGGGGTGTCGCACGAGAACGTGCAGGCGACCATCGAGACGCCCAGCAGCCACCAGGGCATCGTGCGGCCCGAGAGGAAGAAGTCCGCCGCGCTGCGGCTGGCGCGCCGCGCCGCGAGGGACCCCACGATCACGACCGAGACGAGGAACCCGATGATGATGACGGTGTCCAGCGTGCTGATGTTCATGCGGGGGCCTCCGGACCGCGGGCCCGGAGGTCCGCGATCAGCCGGTTCATCCATTCCTCGTGGCGCTCGAACGATTCGACCATCGCGAACTGGCAGCGGCAGCGGTCGGCGTTCTGCCCGGGGCGGTGCGTCTTGAAGTAGACGTCGCCCTGCAGGTAGTCGGCGAGGAACCGGATGCCGATCTCGAAGCTGATCAGGCGCGCGGAGAAGGCGAGGAGGTCGAACTCGCCCGGGACCAGGAACGAGCCCGCGGAGGCGAGGTAGCCCCGGGCGAGGGCCTCGAACATCCCGGGCACCATGCGGACCTTGGAGAGGTCGCGCTCGTCCTCGGGCGTCGGACGCGTCGCGGTGCGGCACATGTCGCCGAAGTCGTAGAGCACGAGGCCGGGCATGACGGTGTCGAGATCGATGACGCAGAGGCCCTCGCCGGTGGCGTCGTCGAGCATGACGTTGTTGAGCTTGGTGTCGTTGTGCGTCACGCGCTCGGGGATCGTTCCGGCGGCCTGGGCGCGGAGGAGGACGTCGACGATCGGCTCGCGGGCGAGGGCGAAGCCGATCGCCTCGCGGACGGACGCGGCGCGGTTGTGCGCGTCGGCGTCGATCGCCGCGCGCAGCACGTCGAAACGGCTTCGCGTATGGTGGAAGTTCGGGATCGTGTCGGCGAGGCGCGGGGCGGGGAGGTCGGCCAGCCGGCGCTGGAACTCGCCGAACGCGCGGGCGGCCGCCCCGGCCTGGGCCGGGGTCTCGATCTGGTCGAAGGTCCGGGCGCCCTCGATGAAGAGGTAGACGCGCCAGGCACCGCTGCCGTCGTCCAGCCACGATGCGCCGTCGATCGTGGGGACCAGCGACAGGCAGCGGCGGGTGACGTCCTCCGCGCCGCGCCGCGCCAGATCCGCGGCGAGGTGCGCGGTGACGCGGCGGACGTTGTCCATCAGCGCCGCCGGGTCCTTGAAGACGGCGGTGTTGATCCGTTGCAGGATGTAGCGCACCGGCGCGCCGGCCTGGCGGACGGCGACGCAGTACGTGTCGTTGATGTGGCCGCTGCCGTACGGCTCGATCGCGCCGACGTCGCCCGGGATGCGGAAGCGGCCGACGAGGCCGCGCAGAAGGGCGTCCGGGTGGCGGGCGGCGCTCATCGGGTCAGGCCCAGAGCCTTTCCGGGTAGCGGCCCCCGCGGATCAGTTCCCGGATGCTCTCGACGACGCCGGGCTTGTCCTCGCGGTAGGTGACGCCGAACCACGCGCTCGTCGTCGGCAAAATGCGGCAGCGGGCGACGCCGCGGCGGATCATCCCGGTCATCGCGGTGGGGATGTAGAACTCCGCCTTCGGGTTCGATGCGTTGTCGCGGAGGAAGACCCGGAATTCGGCGCGGATCTGTTCGAAGACCTGCGGGCGGAAGCCCCACATGTTCATCGAGACGGGCTCGTCGCCGGTCAGGTCGCGGAACGTGCCGTCGGCGTTGCGGTTCCGGGCGCGGCCGTCCGGGAGGGCCTCGATCGCGGTCATCTCCTCGGCGACCGTGAGGAAGCCGGACGCATCGGCGGAGCAGACGCCGCGCGCGACGGTGCCGTGGGCCGAGAGCGTGTTGCGCAGGCGGAAGCCGACCAGGGAGTACTCGTCCGGCCCGGGCGCCGCGGGCGCGGTGAGGAACTTCGCGAGCACGCGGTAGGCGTCCTCGCCGTAGAAGTCGTCGGCGTTGATCACGGCGAAGGGCTCGCGGACCTGGTCCGCGGCGCAGAGGACGGCGTGCGACGTGCCCCACGGCTTCTTCCGCTCGGGCGGCAGCGTGAAGCCCGGCGGAAGCATGTCGAGCTCCTGGTAGGCGAGCGTAGCGTCGACCCGGCCGGCGTAGCGGGACAGGATCGCCTCGCGGAACGCCTGCTCGATGTCGTGGCGGATGATGAAGACCACGCGGCCGAAGCCGGCGCGCAGCGCGTCGAAGACCGAGTAGTCGAGGACCACCTCGCCGCCCGGCCCGACCGGGTCGATCTGCTTGAGTCCGCCGTACCGGCTTCCGATGCCCGCCGCCAGAACCACCAAGGTCGGAGATGCGCTCATGCGATCAGGTTCCTTTCATGAATGCGCCGAACGTAAGGAAAGCGGAGGGGTAAGAGAAGCACGAAAACCCGGGCCCGAAACGCGCGACGGGTCCGCAGGACGAATGTGGGAAGCACGAAACGGATCCGGCGCGGGATCGAACGGCCGCGGCGCGCCGGTCGTTTGGGATTTTAGGATTGGCATTTTGGATTTGTTTCGTGCTTCGGGATTAGGATTTCGTGCTTCCTGCCGTGCTCGGCAGGCTGGCGGCCGCGATGGCCTGCCCGTGGCGCTTGTCCTTCTCGTCCGGCGTGCGCAGGCGGACGGACTCCGCGAGATCGGGGAATTCCGCCTTCAGGACGCGCGCCGCCTCGGCGAGGATCAACTCCCCGCCGGGGCCGGAGGTCACGCGGCCGAGGATCAGCAGGTTGCGCAGCGGGTAGAAGTCCGCGAAGCGGGCGATCGCGTAGCCGAAGCACACGCCGATGCCCGCATAGACGCGGCGCGCCCGCCCGTCGCCGGCCTTCATGAGCCGCTGCACGTCGACGAGCCGTTCGGCGAAGGGCATGTCCTTCGCGTACTCGATGCCCGCCTTGGCGGCGAGGCGGGCGACGCCCTGCTGGCAGAAGTACTGGACCGCGCAGCCGACGTCGCCGGACCACTCGTCCGCCGGCGCGCCGGCGCGGTAGTCGACCGGCACGAAGGCCAGTTCGTTGAGCCAGGTCGTGATGTGGCCCCCGGCGTCGCACCAGCCGGCGGCGACACTGGTGCCCATCGAGACGCCCAGCACCGCGTTGTCGTTCATCGACATGGAGCCCGCGAGGGCGGTGACCTCGCCGTCGTTCGCGACCTCGAACGGAACGCCGTGCCACTCGCGCCGGAGATCGTGGAAGAGGGGGCGGATGTGACGGTCGAAGTCCTCGCGCGACACGCCGCGGAAGAGCGAGGCGACGCGCGGCTCGTTGTTGACGAAAACGCCGGCGGAGCTGCCGCCGATGGCGTCGACGCGCGGCAGGTGCGCGGCGGCGCGGCGCAGCGTGTCGCGCACGCCCTCGATGTGATACTGCGGGTCCTTTTGAAAATACGGGTCCCAGGCGACCTCCTCGGAGTGGACGACCCGGCCGTCGATCAGCGCGGCGCACTTGCGGTCGCTGCCGCCGAGGTCGAAGCCGATGCGGCACCCGTCGAGGTGGCGGCCGAGCGCGACGACGGGGTCCTTCGCCGCCGGGAGGTCCGCGGCGGGGCAGGGGCGGACGGTGATGGGCTCGAGGAAGACGCGGCGGCCGACGAGGTCGACATCGAAGGCCCTTGCTCCGCCGTCGCGGTAGATCGCGGCGAGGTCCGCGGCCAGGGCGTCGCAGCCGGCGACGAGAATCCGCGGAGCGCCCTTCATCCACAGAAGGAACTTCAGCGTTCGCTCGACGGCGTGGAGGTTGGTTGCGCGGTGCGCGCCCTCGTGCGGGAGGATCCGCATCGAATGCCGGAAGCAGGTGCCGTCGGGACGCACGAGCGCCAGGTCGAGGCGGGGGCCGCCCGCCGCGCGGGCGGCGGCGTCGAACGCGCGGTGCCAGAGCGCCGCCGGCACGTGGTCCGGGTCCAGGTCCGGAATGACCGCAGGCCGAATCTCGATCCCGTTCATCGGATGGTCCCTTCGGTGGTGACGCGCCGGATGCTAGGGGGAGGCGCGATGTTTGTCAACGATGGAGACAAACACGGGACGGGACTCGATCGGGAGGACTGGAAATCGGTTGTGGACGCTATCCCCGACCGCGCGACGGCGGAATGTGGTGGACACCGTCCGCCACCGGGCACTGCGCGCGGCGGATGCAGTCGGCGCCGCAGAAACGGACCCGGAAGTCGTGGGCCACGCGGTCGAAGTGGTTTTCGATGAAGTCGACCTTGGCGGTGGCGGGGCCGACGTCCCGCCCCTGGCGCTCGCTGAGATACCACTTGTTCTCGTCGATCGCCTGCCTCAGGTGCTCGCGCTGATGGGCGAGGTAGTCTCGAAGATTCCGGCAACCGGTCGTGCTCATCGATTTGGCACCCCTAATGAGTCGAACCGTAACAGCGGCGGGCGTCTTTTCAAGTCCCCGATTCACGGTGAAATGCGCGGCGAGCGCGAGGGGCTGGCGGTCAACGGGATACGGACGCCGATTTCCGGTTGCGGCGGGGCCTGCGTCCGGCGGCGGGCGCCGCAGGGGCCTCGGCGTCGATCCAGCGCAGGAAGGCCGGATTCCCGCCGAGGATCGGCAGGGCGACCACGCAGGGGCATTCGTAGGGATGGAGCCGGAGGATCTCGGCGGTGAGGCGTGGAACCAGCGAGGCGCGGGTCTTCAGCATCATCGCGGTCTCGGCGCCGTGCTCAACGCGCCCGTTCCACCAGTACACCGATTCGATGGCCGGCAGGAGGTTCGCGCAGGCGGCGAGCCGCGCATCGACGACGCGGCATGCGATGCGCCGTGCCGTCGCGCGATCGGGGGCGGTCACGTAGACGAGGACCTGTTTCATGCCGCCACGGTATCCCGTCCGCCGACGCAGTCGAGCCGATTCGGCGGCCGCCCTGCCGCCCGGGTCGGGGACAGGCTCGTGCGGGTTGGCATGCGCCGCCGGATTGGTAGAATCCGGGGCATCGTGGACGGGGACCAGAACAAGGAGGGCCTGCCGGCCGTCGGGGCGGAGGCGCTGGATCCGGTGGAGGGCGGGACGCCTTCGCAGCCGCCCGGGGTGGATCCGGACGGGGCCTCGCGTGCACCGGCGCCTCCCGCGGCCGGCGCGCAGGATGCGGCGGCGGGTGTTGCCGTCGACCCGGGCGTCGACTCCCCCGAACTGCGGTGGCGCAAGGAACGGCTGCCCATCCCCGCGCGCCATGCCCTGTGGGCCGCGGCGGTCTTCGCTTCGGCGCTGGCGCTCTATCTCGTCACGCTCTGCCGCGGGATCTTCCCGGGCGAGCCGGCGCTCCTGACGGCCGTCCACAGCAGCACGGCGCCGATCCCGGCGCTGACCCATCCGCTCTGGGACGCCGCGGTCCGGATCCTCGGCCGGCTGCCGGTCGGGACCCTGTCGTTCCGGCTGAACGTCTTCAGCGCGATCTGCGGCGCGATGGCGGTCACGCTCCTCTTCCACCTTGTGGTGCACTTCCGGACCGGCCTGTCCGGGGTGGCGGCGCGGATGCGTCGCACGGTCGCCGGCGACGAGTGGATCCTGCGGGCCCCTCCGCGCCGGGGCGACGCCGTCCTCCGGCACGTCCCGGCTCTTGTCGGCGCCTTGATGCTGGCGGGGTCGTTCCCGTTCTGGTTCGTCGCGACGCGGGCCCACACCGGGACGTTCGGCCTGGTGATCGTCCTCGCGGCCGCGGCGCTCGTCGCGTTCTACCACCGGACGGGCCGGCGCGGCCCGCTGGCGGCGGCGGCGGTGGTGATGGGTCTCTCGGTGGCGGAGACCGCGACCGCGATCTTCCTGACGCCGGCGACCGCCGCCTGGTCGCTCGTGGCGATGGCCGTCCACGGCGATCTGCTGCTTCCGTTCATGACGGACGACCGCCGCGCGAAGCGGCGCATCGCCGTTCCGCTCGCCTGCCTCGGACTCGGGATCGCGGCGGCGGCTCTCCCCATCCTGGTGCGCGCCGCCTTCCTCCTGGGCGAGCCCGCGGCGGAGTGGGCGGAGGTCACGAGCTACGGCATCGCCCTCGTCGAGGTCCTCCGGGCGATGTGGATCGAGATCCGGGGGCTGGTGCCGAGGCTGGGCTGGCTCCTGCTGACGTTGTCGGTCGCCATCCCGGTGACCCTCGTCGTCGGCAGCGCGTTCGGCGAGCGGCCCGGCCGCCGATGGCTGCCGCTGCTGGCCTATCTGTTCGCGTCGGTCTTCGGGGTCGTCCTCGTCTTCGATGTCCCGTTCGCACCCTGGCCGCTCTTCGAACTGTCCCCGCTCTACATCACGCCGTATGCCGTCATCGCGCTCTGGACCGCGGGCTCCGCGGCGGGCGTCCTGCGGCTCTGGATCCGGGACCTGGACCGAACCGACCTTCCCGGGCCGCTCGCCTCGCGCGACCTGACGCCCCGGGTGCGGCGCGGCGTCGCCTGGGGCTACTCGGCCGCCATGCTCCTGGCCGTCGTCGTCGCCGCCGCCCGGCATGCGGGCCCGATCCGAGGGGCGGCGTCGGACGTCTTCGACGACTTCGCCGCCTGGGCGGTCGGCGACGCGGCCGGATGCGAGTGGGTCGTGTCGGCCTCGCCGTTCGATCACGTGCTGACGCTCGCCGCGCGGGAGAAGGGGGGGACGATCCGGATGCTCGACGCGCGGATGGGCCGCACGCCGGCCTACGAGCGCTACATCGCGTCGAACTTCCCCGCCGACGCCCGGATGCGCGGCATGGCGGACGCCGGGGTCGACGCCCTGCTCATGGACTGGTTCGCGAGGGGGGCGGACCTGACCGGGCGCGTCGCCGTGCTGGACCTGCCCGACCTCTGGTCGATGGGCGGCTTTGCCGCGGTGCCGGGCCGCGCCCTTTACCGGGGCGCCGTGAAACTCGATCCGGCCGTCCTGGCGGATCGCGTCGCCGGGCTGGCCGGCTGGACGAACCGTCTTGCCGCGATGCGCGCCCGGATCGAGGCGCTTCCGCCCGCCGTGCATCCCTACGGCCGGTGGATCGCCGTCCACGCCGGCCGCATCCTGAACGACACCGCCGTGCTCTGCGAGGACGCCGGCCGCCCGGAGGACGCGCTGGCCCTCTACTCCGCCGCCGCCGCGCACGACCCGGAGAACTACAGCGCCCGCCACAACCGTGAACGGCTGGCGAGGACGCGCGGGGATCCCGCCGCCGCCGCTTTCAAGACGGACCTCGAGGACGTGGTCCGCCGCCTCGGAGGCCGGGTCGATCCCGTGCTCGCGAGCCGCGTCCACGGCCGCATCCGCGATGCGCAGTCCGCCACCGCCCGCGGACTCCGCGCGGCCGCCGGCGGACAGATCGACATCGCCCTCGCCGAACTGGTCGATGCGGTCCGCATGTCGGACGACAAGCCCACCCGCATGGCCCTGGCCGCCGTGCTGGAGGGGCGCGGGGAGATCGCCGAGAGCCGCAGGATCGTCGGGGGCGTCGCCTCGGGCGATCCCACCTACGTGCCCGCCGACCTCGCCTCCACCGCCCTCGCGCTGCGCGCCGGCGATCTCGACGCGGCCGCCGCGGGCATCGACCGGGCCGCCGCGCGCCCCGCAACCGCGGGAGCCGCCGCCGTGTTCTCGGTCCTGCTCGAGGTCCAGCGCGGCGATCTGAAGTCGGCGACGGCCCGCCTCACCCGGCTGCAGAGCGAGCGGCCGGACGATCCGGCGCTGATGTCCCTGGCCGCCTACGTCGCGTGGCGGCGGGGCGACGCGGATGCCCTGCGGATCGCCGACCAGGCTCTCGGCCGCCGGAACATCCGCGTGCCGCTGGTCTCCGTCCTCGTCGCCGCCACGGAGGCGGCGCAGGGACGCCGGCGCGAGGCGAGGGAGCGGCTCGAGGAGACCGCCGCGCGCCACCCCTCCTTCGCACCCGCGTGGGACGCGCTCCTGCGCCTGGACTTCGTCGAGCGACGCCAGGATCTCGCGCGCGAGCACGTCGCCCGCATCCTCCGGCTCCGTCCCGACCACGCGATGGCGAATCACTACCTCGCCAGCTTCCAGATCGACGAGAAGCGGTTCGACGAGGCCGAGGCGGCGCTGCGCGTCGCGCTTCGCGGGGCGCCCGGGGATCCGTCGGTCCTGAACGACCTGGCGTGGTGCATGGTCTCCCTGGGGCGCCACGCCGAGGCGCTTCCCTACGCCCGCCGGGCGGCCGAGGCCCGTCCGGACTCGCCCGAGATCCTCGACACGCTCGGCCTCGCGCTGATGGAGACGGGCGAACTGCTCGAGGCCGGCCAGGTGCTCGGCCGCGCGGTCGGGCTGAACCCGCGGGCCGACTTCATCCGCGCCCGCCTCGAGGAAGTCCGCCGCCGCCAGGCCGCCGCCGAGGCCGCGCGCCGCACCGGGACGGAAGGCCCGGGGACGTAGGCGGTCAGGGCCGGCGGACCGCACCGCGGCCGTACCGCCGGTTGATGGTGTCCATCACGCGGCTCAGCCGTTCCTTCCGCGCCACGCCCCCTTCAGTCTCGTCGAACAGCGTCGCGGGACCCGGCCCGTCGACCAGTCCGCTCACGCCGAAGCCGATGAGGCGGACCGGCTCGACGAGGTGCTCGGCGGCAAACAGGCCCCGTGCGGCGGCGCGGAGCGAGAAGTCGTCGCATCGCGGCGCATCGAGCCGCTTCTGGCGCGAGATCGTGCGGAAGCTCTTCCACCGGATCCGGATCCTGGCGACGGTCGCGTAGCGACCCGCCTCGCGCAGCCGCCGGCCGACGTCGTCGGTGAGGTCGACCAGCATCGCCTCGACCGTTCCGCGGTCGGCGCAGTCGACGTCGAAGGTGTTCTCCCGGGAGATGCTCTTCTCATCGTCACCCGTTTCGACCCTGCGATCGTCGAGGCCCAGCGCCAGCGCCTGGAGATGGCCCGCCGAGTGCTCCCCGACCAGCGCCGCGAGCGCGGCGGGCGCGCAGCGCTGGACGTCGCCGATGGTGCGGAGCCCGGCGCGCGTGAGGATCGCCTCCGTCACCTTGCCGGCGCCCCAGAGGCGGCCGCAGGGCAGGGGGGCGAGGAACGCGCGGATCGCGGAGGGGTCCTCGGGGACGACCGTGAGGCCGTCCGGCTTGTGCAGGTCGCTGGCGATCTTGGCGAGGAACATGTTCGGCGCCACGCCGACGGACGCGGTCAGGTCGAGTTCGGCGCGGATCGAGGCGCGGATCTTCGCGGCGATCTCCGGACCGGGTCCGTGCAGGCGGAGCGAGCCGGTGACGTCCAGGAAGGCCTCGTCGATCGACAGCGGCTCGATCCACGGCGTGAACCGCTCGAAGATGCGGAGGATCTGCCGCGAGACCGCCTCGTAGCGGCTCATCCGCGGGGGGAGGAAGACGCCCTGCGGGCAGCGGCGGCCCGCCTCGCGCGAGGGCATCGCGGAGTGCACGCCGAACTTCCGCGCCTCGTAGGACGCCGCGGACACCACCCCGCGCCGGTCCGGGGGCGAGCCCACGATGACCGGCCGGCCCCGGTACTCGGGATGGTCGCGCTGCTCGACGGACGCGTAGAACGCATCCATGTCGACGTGCAGGATGACCCTTTTCACTCGTCCCGCTTCACCGCCGTGATCACGTTGCCGCCGGACTTGTCGTCGTGACGCAGCGTCAGCAGCCCGCGCGTCTGCGCCTCCTCGAGGAGGGCGTTGAAGGACTTGAAGCCGTGGTAGGCCTCGTTGAAGCCCGGCTGGCGGCGCTTGAGGGTCTGCTTCACCACCGAGCCCCAGACCTGCTCGCGGCCGCCGCGCTCGTTGAGGAGTTCCGCCGCCGTCTCGAGGACGATCGCGATGCCCTCCTGGCGCCGGGCCTCGATCTCCTCGCCGGTCTCCGCCCGGCCCTCGGGCCGCGGCGCCGGCCGGGGCTCGACGCGGGGCGCCTCGGCGCGCGGGGGCTCCTCCGCCTTCGCCGCGCGGGCGGCGGAACCGCGCGGGGTCTTCGGGGCTGCCGGGGCGGCGGCGGCCTTGCGGGGCGCGCGCGCCTTGCGCTTCCCGCGGACGAGGTCGTCGTAGTAGATGAAGTCGTCGCAGTTGGACACGAGCAGGTCCGACGACGAATTCTTCACGCCGACCCCGATCACGGTCTTGTTGTTCTCGCGCAGCTTGCTGACCAGCGGAGAGAAGTCGGAGTCGCCGCTGACGACCACGAACGTGTCGACGTGCGGCTTCGTGTAGCACAGGTCCAGCGCGTCGACCACGAGGCGGATGTCGGCGCTGTTCTTGCCCGACTGCCGGACGTGGGGGATGTCGATCAGCTCGAACGCCGCCTCGTGCATGCCCGGCTTGAACTCGCGGTAGCGGCTCCAGTCGCAGTAGGCCTTCTTGACGAGGATGCTGCCCTTCAGCAGCAGCTTCTCCAACACCAGCCGGATGTCGAACATGTCGTACTTGGCGTCGTGCACGCCGAGCGCGACGTTCTCGAAATCGCAGAACACGGCCATGCTTCCGAAGCGTGTGTCTTCACTCATGGATGTCTCTCCTGCGCCGGAGTCTACCCCTTCGGCGCATCCGATGGGAGTGCCAAGTTCGGCGGGGTTTCCTTCGCGTCACGCCGTAGCCCGGTCCTCCGGGCGAAGGCGGACGCCCTCGCGAGGCTCGGGCGGGAAGGGCTGGCTTGCCAAGCCGGGCTCTCCATCAAAGAAGGGGGCACGGCATCAACCGTAGGCCTATACGATAGGCCTAGAAGAGAAGAACGGAGGATGCCATGCCTTGGGAAGAGAGTGTGCTCAGTCTGCCCGGAATGCACGTGAAAAGGGTGGAGGGATGGAACGCGGTGCACGTATGGGTGAGGTCGGAGGAGGAGGTGAG
>VGWF01000070.1 GCA_016873715.1 Lentisphaerota bacterium
CAACGGCATCAAGGACGAGCGCGATCTCGGCCGCCAGGTGTCGCTGGTCGAGGAGATGGTCGCGCAGGGCGTGAAGGCCATCGTCATCGCGCCGGCGGACTCCAAGGCCCTCGTCCCCGTCCTGAAGCGCGCGCGCGACCAGGGCATCGTCGTCGTGAACATCGACAACAAGCTCGACGCCGACGTGCTCGCCTCGACCGGCGTGCGGATCCCGTTCGTCGGCCCGGACAACCGCGCCGGCGCCCGCACGGTCGGCGGGGCCGTCGCCGCGAAACTCAAGGCGGGCGACGCCGTGCTTGTGCTTGAAGGCATCCGCACCTCCTTCAACGGCCAGCAGCGCCGGCTCGGGTTCGAGGATGCCGCCAAGGCCGCCGGCCTCGTCATCGCCGACTCGCAGTCCGCCCAGTGGGAGATGAACATCGCCAGCCAGGTCGCATCCGCGATGCTCGCCTCCCACCCGCAGGCGAAGGCGATCCTGGCCGCGAACGACAACATGGCGTTGGGCGCCCTCGCCGCCGTGCGGTCGGGCGGCAAGGCGGGCCAGGTGATCGTCGGGGGCTTCGACAACATCCAGGCCGTGCGGCAGGCCATCAAGGCCGGCGACATCCTGGCGACGGCGGACCAGCACGGCGACCAGCTCGCGGTCTTCGGCATCGAGTACGCGCTGCAGATCCTCGACGGGAAGTCCGAGCCGGCCGACCGCGAAACGCCGGTGGACCTGATCACCGCGGAGAACGTGAAGGAATAGCGGTCCCGGCCCGGACGGAGCCGGGCCCTCCAGGCCCATGAACCCAGGTCCCATACCGCGCGTCCGTACGGCCGGGCTCGGCAAGTCGTATGCCGTGCCGGTCCTGTGCGGCGTCGACTTCCAATGCCTGCCGGGCGAGGTCCATGCGCTGATCGGCGCGAACGGGGCGGGCAAGAGCACGCTGGCGAAGATCCTGTGCGGACTCGTTCGCGCGGACGCGGGCACCCTGGAACTCGACGGCCGACCCTACGCGCCCTCCGGCAAGCGCGACGCGGAGGCGGCCGGGATCCACATCGTCCACCAGGAACTCAACCTCATCGGCACGCTCTCGGTCGCCGAGAACCTCTTCCTGGCCGGACTGCCGCGGCGGATGGGTATCGTCGACCGCACCCGCCTGCGCGGCGCCGCGCGCGAGGCGCTCGCCCGCGTCGATCTCGGCAACCTGGATCCCGACACGCCCGTCGGCGCGCTCGGCGTCGGCGTGCGCCAGCAGATCGAGATCGCCGGCGCCCTCGCCCGCCATTGCCGCCTGCTGATCCTCGACGAGCCCACGGCGGCGCTGATGGACCCGCAGATCGAGCGCCTCTTCGGTCATATCCGCCGGCTCCGCGCCGACGGCGTCAGCACGATCTACGTCAGCCACCGGATGGACGAGATCCGCCGCATCGCGGACCGGGTCTCGGTGCTTCGCGACGGCCGCCTCGTCGCCACCCGCCCCGCCGCCGATCTCGCGCCGGACGAGGCGGTCCGCCTGATGGCCGGCCGCGACGTGGAATCCCGCGCCACCGCGCCGCGGGCGGCCCCGGGACCGGTCCGGCTCCGCGTGGACGGCCTCTCCCGGGGCGCGACGGTCCGCGACGTCTCCTTCGAGGCGCGCGCGGGCGAGATCCTCGGCATCGCGGGTCTCGTCGGCTCCGGCCGCACGGAACTGCTGCGCGCGATCTTCGGCGCCGACCGGGCGGACGCCGGCGGCGTGGCGGTCGGCGGCGCCCCGCCGCGCCGGTTCCGCTCCCCGCGCGAGGCCGTCGCGGCCGGCGTGGCGATGATCCCGGAGGACCGCAAGGAGCACGGCCTGCTCCTGCCCCGCCCCATCCGCGTCAACGCGACGATCGCGCACCTGGCCGCCTTCCGTCGCCGCGGCGGCCTCCTCGACCGTCGCGCGGAGACACGCGCGGTGGAACGCGCCGGCGCCGCGATGGACCTCCGCAGCAGCGGCCCGGAGCAGCCGGTGGCGGAACTCAGCGGCGGCAACCAGCAGAAGGTCCTCATCGCGCGGTGGCTGATGCGCGACGCGGAGGTCTACCTCTTCGACGAGCCGACGCGCGGCATCGACGTCGCGGCCAAGGCGGCGGTCTACCGCCTGCTCGACGACCTCGCCCGCCGCGGCAAGGCCTGCGTCGTCGTGTCGAGCGAGATGGAGGAACTGATGACCCTCTGCGACCGGATCGCCGTGCTGTCCGCGGGCCGGCTCGTCCGGACGTTCGAGCGCGGCGCGTGGAGCCACGAGCGCCTGCTCGCGGCGGCCTTCGAGGGCGTGGCGGGGACGGCGGCGAACCGGGGGACTGAACCATGAGCGGCGGAACCGACGGCGCGGCGCGGCCGCGCGGATGGATGGCGGATTACGTCGGCATGCTCGTCGTGCTGGCCTTCCTCGTGACGCTCTTCTCGCTCCTCAGCGAGCGCTTCTTCGCGGCGCGGACCTTCATCACGATCGCCAACCAGATCCCCGACCTGGTCGCCGTGGCGGTGGGGATGACGCTGGTCCTGGTCATCGCCGGAATCGACCTCTCCGTCGGGTCCACCCTCGCGCTCGGCGCCTCCGTCCTCGGCGTCGCGATGGCGCGCTGGGGCTGGCCGCCGCTGCCCGCCGCGCTGCTGTGCGCCGGCGTGGGCCTGGCCTGCGGCATGCTGAACGGGCTGATCTCCGTCGGCGCCGGGATCCCGTCGTTCATCGTGACGCTGGGCATGCTCGAGATCGCGCGCGGCGGCGCCTACCTCGTCACGGATTCGCAGACGCAGTACATCGGCGCGGCGGTCGAGGCGATCGGCGCCCCGATCCCCGGGCTGCAGGTCTCCCCCGCCTTCCTGATCGCCCTCGGCCTCGTGGCGGCCGGACAGTTCGTCCTCGCCCGCACGGTCTTCGGCCGGCACCTCGTCGCGATCGGGACGAACGAGACGGCGGTCCGCCTCGCCGGCATCGACCCGCGCCCGCCGAAGATCGCGGTCTTCGCCCTCGCGGGCCTGCTGAGCGGAATCGCGGGCGTATTCCAGACCTCGCGCCTGTCGTCCGCCGACCCCAACGGCGGCGTCGGGATGGAACTCTCCGCCATCGCCGCGGTCGTCATCGGCGGCACGAGCCTGATGGGCGGGCGCGGCTCGGTCGTGAACAGCTTCTTCGGCGTGCTGATCATCGCGGTGCTTCAGACCGGGCTCGCGCAGGTCGGCGCGACCGAACCGACCAAGCGCGTCATCACCGGCGGCGTCATCGTCGCGGCCGTTCTGGCCGACGCCTGGCGCCGCCGATACTCGGGAAGCAACCGCCGATCCTGACCCGGAGAAGATCCATGAGACCCGCCCGCGCATCCGCCCTCGTCCTCGTCTCGCTGCTTCCGTGGTCCGCGCCCGCCGCGCCGAACGTGCTCGTGGTGATCACCGACGACCAGGGCTACGGCGAGCTGTCGGCCCACGGAAACCCGGTGCTGAAGACGCCGTGCCTCGACCGGCTCCGCGCGGAGAGCGTCCGGTTCGCCGACTTCCACGTCGCGCCGATGTGCACGCCGACGCGTGGACAGCTCATGACGGGCGTTGACGCCCTCCGCAACGGCGCGATGAACGTCAGCAGCGGCCGCACGCTGCTGCGGCGAGGATTCCCGACTATGGCGGACGTCTTCGCCGCCTCCGGCTACCGGACCGGCCTCTTCGGCAAGTGGCACCTCGGCGACTCGCATCCGTTCCGGCCGCAGGACCGCGGCTTCCACGAGAGCCTATGGTTCCCGTCGTCCCACATCGGATCCGTGCCGGACGCCTGGGAGAACGACTATTTCGACGACACCTACATCCACAACGGACGGCGGCGCGCGTTCGAGGGCTACACGACCGACGTCTTCTTCCGCGAGGCCATGGCCTGGATGAAGGCCGAGTCCGCCGCCGGCCGCCCGTTTTTCTGCTATCTCGCGACCGCCGCCCCGCACGAGCCGCACTTCGTTCCCGGGCATTACCGCGGGCCGATCCGCGCCGCGCTGGAGTCCGCCGCGCCGTCCCTGCCGTCCCTGCCGCCCAAGGCGAGCGAGGACCTCGTCAGCTACCTCGCCATGATCGCGAACATCGACGAGAACATGGGCCGGCTGGAATCGTTCCTCGCGGACGCGGGGCTGCGCGAGAACACCGTGGTCGTCTTCCTCACCGACAACGGAAGCACCTTCGGCCCGCGCTACTTCAACGCCGGCATGCGGGGCGGGAAGGTCACCCTCTGGGAGGGCGGGCACCGCGTCCCCTGCTTCGTACGCTGGCCGGACGGCGGCCTGCGCGCCCCCGCGGACGTCGCGGGGCTCACGCAGGTGCAGGACCTCCTTCCGACGCTGACCGACCTCTGCGGCCTGAAACCGCCGGCCGGCGCGCGCGGCGACGGCATCAGCCTCGCGAACGTGCTGCGCGGCGCCGCCGAACCGCCGGCGGACCGCATGCTGGTGATCAACTACAGCCGCATGCCCATCGGTGTGACGCAACCGACACCGGGCAATCCCGCCGTGCCGCGCCGTGAAGGCGCCGCCGTGCTCTGGAAGCGCTGGCGGCTGTTGGAAGACCGCGAGCTCTACAACCTCGACGCCGACCCGATGCAGCAGACCAACGTCCTTGCGGCCCATCCCGACGTGGTCGCGAAGATGCGGGCGCATCTCGACGCGTGGTGGGCCGGCGTGAAGGACCGCGTCAACGACCTCGAAGCGGTCTCGATCGGGCATGCGGCCGGGAACCCGGTCGTGCTGACCGCCTGCGAATGGGCGGATGTCTTCGTCGACCAGCAGGCCCAGGTCCGGCGCGGCGAGCGCAAGAACGGCGTCTGGCACGTCGAGGTCGCGGCGACGGGCGACTACGCCTTCGAGCTTTCCCGCTGGCCGGCCGGCTCCGGGCTGGCGCTCGCCGATTCGATCGCGGAGACCAAGGTCACCGACGGCATCCTCGTGGCCGGACCGGCCTTTCCGGTCGCCTCGGCGCGGATGAAGATCGGCGGCGTCGAACACTCCGCGCCCGCGCCGGCGGGCGCGACGTCGGCTAGGTTCGTCCTTCCCCTCGCTGCCGGGCGCACGACACTGCAAACGTGGCTCCTCGACGCGGCGGGCGCGGAGATCTGCGGGGCGTACTATGTCCGCGTCGAACGGCTCGACGCCGCACCCGCGTGCCGGCCCGCCCCGGTGCGCCTGATCCTCGACACGGACATGTCCGGCGACGCGGACGACGCGGGCACGCTGGCGATGCTCCACGCCCTTGCCGACCGCGGCGAATGCGAGTTGCTCGCGACGATCGTCAACCGGGCGGACCTCACGAAGGCCTCGGCCGCGGCGGTGGACGCGATCAACACGTGGTATGGGCGGCCGGACCTTCCGATCGGAACGGACAAGGTCGGGCCGACGGCACTGCAGCGGACGAGCCAGTACGCGCCCGGCCTGCGCGACGGGTTCCCGAACGACATCGGGCCGGACGACCGGGCGCCGGACGCGCTGGACGTTTACCGGCGGGTTCTTGCCGCGCAGCCGGACGGGAGCGTCACCATTGCCAGCGTCGGGGCGCTGTCGAACCTCGCCGAGCTGTGGCGGCGCGAGCCGGGGCTCGTGAAGGCAAAGGTGGCGCGGCTCGTCGTGATGGGCGGACAGTTCCCGCCCGCGGCGAAGGCCGAAACCAACTTCGCGACGCATCCCGACGCCGCGCGGTTCGTCGCGGCGAACTGGCCGGGCGAGATCGTGTGGCAGGGCTTCGAGGTCGGCAACGCGGTGATGACCGGCGAGCGGCTCAAGCAGACGCCCGCCGAGAACCCGGTGCGGCGGGCGTTCGAGCTGCGCCACTACGGCAAGCGCCCGTCGATCGACGGCGGCCAGCCGAGCTACGACCAGGCGGCGGCGCTCTACGCGGTCCGCGGGCCCGATCCCGCGCTGTGGGAGGTCGTCCGCGGCGGCCGCGTGCGGATCGACGAGGCCGGGCTTTCGCAGTGGGATCCCGACCCGGCCGGCCTTCACGCTTTCGTCCGCCTGCGCGCGGCGCCCGCCGCCCTCGCGGAGATCATCGAGACGCTGATGGTCGCGCCCCCGGCCCGGCGGCGGGACTAGGGCCGCACATCCCGGCAAGCTGCCGCGGGCCCGAACGCCTTCATCTCGGGCCCGAGACGGCCCCGGGAAGTCCGGCCTCCCGGGCGCGGGCGGGCTACGGCACGCGGCGAACGCGCAGGAAGCGGGCCGGGGCGGTGAACGAGGAGGCCGCGGCGCCGGTGGTGCCGGTCGGCTGGACGGCGGACACGGAGACGAAGGCCGTCGCGACGAGGTCCGTCGAGGCCTGCACCTCGTAGAGATGGTACGGCGACGCCGACCACGTGACGCCGGTGGACGACAGGGCGGAGACTCGCAGGGCGGACGTGGCGTTGGTCGGATCCGTTCCCGCCAGGAATTCCTCGAGGTTCGTGAAGCCGTCGCCGTCGCGATCGTCCGTCGCCCGCGACAAGTCGCCCGCCAGCGGGGCGATGTGGCCGAAGTGGTTCGTCATCCACCCCTTCGGGAGCCCGTCCGACGTTCCGTTCGCGTCGGCCTGGAGCGAGAGGATGCGAACCATGTAGGGCGGCGAGGCGTTGGATGTCTCGAGGAACCGGACGTAGGCCATGTCGTAGTAGGACCCGCCGGACGGGCTGACGCGCGGCGCATCGTAGTATCCGTCCGGCGTGAACTGCAGCAGGTCGCCCGTGAGCGTGAAGGTCCCGTTGTTCGTGTCCACCGACACGACCACGCCGGTCGGCGCCACTGCCTGAAGGTCGTAGCCGGCCAGTCTCACTTCATTGACGCCGGTCACGGAGGGCTGCGTCGGATGGCCGGTGACGACGTCGAGGATGCGGTCGAACGACCACGGCGGCGTGTCGGACGGATAGGCCTGGCGGATGTGGGCGACGTCGGTCGTGGACAGCGTGGCGCCGCGGCCATCCGCGTGGACGCGGTAGTACATCAGGGCCCCGTTGAGCGCGGGGTCGGCCTCGACCGGGTCCTCGCTGGTGTGCGCGAGGCTGAGCGCGTGGCCGATCTCATGGCCGATCACCTCCTCGAACGTCGTCAGGGTCTGGAGGGTGACGTTGGTGTGTTCGAGGATGACGTGGCCGCGCGTGGTCTCGTCGAACTCGTTCGTCCCGACGCGGCCGCCGAGACCGCCGGCCGGGAAGGCATTGGTGTCGTAGCGGTAGGAGCGCCCGCCGATGCCCAGCGTCGTGCCGCCCCCGATGCGGTTGTGGAGGTCGTGGAGCTGCACGCGGATCCTGCGGTCGGTCGTCGTCACCAGGTCGGCCCCGATCCCCAGCGACACGATCCCCTCGTTGGTGAACTGCAGCGACGTCACGGCGGTCCACGCGGCGAAGGCGTTGGAGACGGCGCCGAGGGCCTGGACCGGGGTGATGCCGGTCGGGAGGGCGTCGAGATCGACCACGTAGGGGATCGCCACGCCGCGGTCGCAGGCAAGGTAGCGGCTGGCGACGCCGTAGATGGGATTGGTGGACATGCCGCCGAGCGCGGCCCACGCCCTGCCCTCCATCGCGGTGAGGTCGGCGCCCGGCAGGGCGCCGGCCGCGGCGGCGGCGCGCAGCGAGGCCAGCCGTCCACCGTCCGGCGCGGAGCGCCGGCCGCGGGCCGGGGCGGCGAGCCGTTCGAGCCCCCCGGCGCCGCCGGAAGGTTCGAGGCGGCCGTCCGCGCGGAGGCCGGCCAGGATGATGTACTCGGCGCCGGGGTCGAGGCGGGGAGCGCAGCCGACGACCTCGCCCTCGCCGTCGAGTTCGCCGCCGGGGACGACCACGAGCACGCGCGCGCCGAGCCGTCCCTTGAATGTCTCCCGCACGGCGACCGAGGCCTCGGTCTGGATCCGGCCGTCCTCGCCGCGGACGCAGCGCAGGCCCTCGACGCGGCCGCGGAATGCCGCGTCGGCCGCCGCCAGGCCGTCGATCCCGGACGCCGCTGCGCGGCCCGCGGGTGCCGTGGATGCAACGAGAAGACCCGCGAGAAGGACCCGGACCGAGGGGAAGCGCCTCATGGGCACACTCTCGCCGAAACCCGCCGCGCGTCAAGTCCCCGGCCCGGCTACCGGAGTGAAACCGCGACCTGGGTCGCCGTGTCGCCGCGGATCGGGATGACGGCCTCCAGCGTGGCCGTCTTCCCGCCCGCCTCGACCGTGATGCGGTGGGTGCCGCGGAAGGCGCGGAGGCGGAGGGTGCCGGTGGAGTCGGTGACCGCGGCGGTGCGAGTCCACCACTCGCCGCGGATCATCTTGAGCAGCCGGTCGTAGGCGGGTTTCGGCGACATATCGGCCCGGAGGAAGCCCGCCGGGGCGCCCTTCCACGCGCCGCGGTCGCTGAAGTCCCACCATGTGATGGCCTCGACGGACGGATGGCTGAACAGGAGCCGGTAGAAGGCTTCGACATCGTCCGCCTGCTTCGCCTCGCCCGCCGGGACGGTCGGCCATTCGCCGGGGCGATGGTGCTCCCCCTCCCGCGGCGTGCCGTCGCCGCTGAGGAGGGTCACCTCGGTGTAGTGCAGGGGGCGGCGGAACCTCGCGAAGCGTTCGGTCACGGACCATGTGCGGGAGGGACTCCAGGTTCCGCCGTGCATGTGCGACTGGATGCCGATCGCGTCCGGCAGCGCGTTGGAGGCGGCGAGCGTATCGAGGAGCCGGACGCAGGCGGGGCCGACGTCGTAGTCGTTGTAGAGCAGTGTGCGGCCGCCGTCGCGCGCGGCGGCCCGCGCCCAGCCGAGGGCCTGGCGGACGGGCTCGGCGGGGCCGTCGCGGATCACCCACGCGCCGAGGCCGGTGTCCCTGTGGTGGACGGCGGACGTCGCCTCGTTCCACACGTCCCAATAGGCGATCCACGGCTTGAACCGCGGGATGAGTTCCTCGACTCGGCCGCGCAGCCGCGGGATGGTCTCATCGGCCGTCCGCGGCGCCCAGCGCGGCCAGACTTCGTGCCAGCAAAGGGGATGGCCCTTGGCGGCGATTCCACGCTCCGCGCACCACCGCGCCATGGCCTCGAGTTTCGCCTCGGCCCTCTGGCCGGGCGCGCGCTCGAAGGTGCCCCAGTAGAACGGCAGCGTCGCGTAGTTGAGCAGGGCCGCGAAACGCGCCTGGTAGTCGCGCTGCCACGGCTCCTGGACGGAGGGATCGACCAGGAACGCATTGCATCCGAAGAGGAACGCGTGTCGGGTCTGCGCGACGGCGACTTTCGCGTCGCGGACGGGGCGTCCGTCGGCGCCGGTCACGCGCACGATCAGGTCCGCCTGCCGGTACTTCCGGATGCGGGCCTCGATCGCGGCCGGCTCCAGCGCCGCGCGCGCGGCGAGGGCGTCGGGGTCGGGGCCGAGATCCTCGACGCGGAGGGCGGCGATCTCGATCGTCCCCGCCTGGTGGCCCACCTGGAGGCGCGTCGACATCTGTCCGGCGGCGTGGGTGCGCTGGACGGACTGCGTGTCCCCGAAGGCCGTCCAGTCCACCGGAAGTGCCGTGTTGACCTCCGCCGCGGCCTGCCAGGGCGGACCGGTCTGTTCGACGACCACGCGCACCGGGTTGCGGGTCGGCGACCGGGCGAGGAAGGTCAGGGCCACGCGGTGGTCGGCCGGCAAGGCGGCGCGCACCGGCTGGCCGATCTGGAGGAGGTAGAACGGATCGACCGCTTGGGGAATGGCGAACGTCACGCCCGGCGCACCGTCCGGTCCCGCCGACGCCCCGACCGTCCACTGCGCCGCGTCCGTGCGCGGCAGCCCGTCCTTCCAGTCCGGCGCGACGAGGTTCTCCCCCGCCCCCGCAACCGAGCATCCCGCGGCGGCGATCATTCCCGCGATCCGAAGTGGCACCATGTCGGACATATACCAGCCCATGCCGTCCCTGTCAGCGGTTCCGTCACCTCGTCCCCTCACCGGCGAGGGACCCGACTCTGAGCCGCACCCCCGGCGCAGGCAGGGGGACACACCCAATGAACTGCGGCCCCCGGGTTCGGATCGCAGCCTGCGGAAAGCGGGAGCCCGAGACGCGGACGGCGGGCGAGGACCTACGGGTCAAGGGTGACCGGCCCCTCCCGCATCCGCCAGGCGGGAACCATGAGGGCAACGGCCATCGCCGCCATCGCCCATCCGAACACCGGACCGTGGCGGAGGAAGAAGGTCGGCGGTCCGCCGGCGGTACGCGTCGGGACCTCGGCGGTGAGGAAGCCGGAGGCGGGCTTCCCGTCGGAACCGGTCAGCGGCAGCGAACCGGTCCGGGCCCCGCCCGCGCCGCCGACGCGCCCGGCCGCATCGATCCAGCACGTCACGCCGGAGTTGGCGCAGCGGACGACGGGCACGCGGGTCTCGATGGCTCGGAAGACGCTCTGGATCATGTGCTGGCGGTGGCCCCAGGTGCCGTCGAACCACGCGTCGTTCGTCTGCACGACGAGGAGGCGGGCGCCGTCGCGGACGAACCGCCGCGAGATCGGGGCGATCGTGTCCTCGAAGCAGATCATCGCGGAGAACGGGATCTCCGGCCGCGGCAGTCGGAAGACCGTCGCGCGCCGCCCGGGGGACACGTCGTACTCGATCGGCGTCAGGCGCCGCAGCCACGGGAGCCACTTCGCGAACGGCACGTATTCGCCGAAAAGGACGAGGTGCTGCTTGTCGTAGGTGTCGCGGATCGCGGGGCCGGGGCCGATCAGGAAGGACGTGTTGAAGGAAAGCACCCCGTCCGCCCCGCTCCGCGCGGAATCGATGCCGCCGGCCAGCAGGGGCGTCCCGTTGGAGACGATGCCCCCGACGATCCCGACCACCCGCTCGCTGCGGCGCAGGTCCTCGGGGACGGCCGTCTCCGGCCAGACGACGAGATCCGGCCTCGCGTGCAGCGCCGCGAGACTGAGCGTCTCGAGGCGCACGTACATCGCCTCCCAGAACTCCAGCGTCCACTTCTCGTACTGCGGGATCGCCGGCTGCACGAGCCCCAGCCGCACGGCCCCGTCCGGTTCCGGCAGCCGCGCCAGCATCCGCCAGCCGCCGAACGCGGCCGCCGTGACGACCAGGAAGCCGAGCGCCACCTCCGGCCGCGACCGCCGCAGCCCTCCGCGCGTCGCGAGGCTTTCGAGCACCAGCGCCCCGGCCGCGTTGACCCACACGACCAGCGCCGAGACCGCCGCCGCCCCGCCCCACTCCGCGTGCTGCGCGAACGCGAGGTTCCCATGCTGGGTGACGCCGATGAAGTTCCACGCGAAGCCGCTGAAGAGGACGCCGCGCAGGTGCTCCCAGCCGGCCCAGGCCGCCGTGGACGCCGCGAGAAACAGCACGCGCGAGGCGGGCCACGCCCGGACGCGCTCCGACTGCAGCCACGCGAAGACCATCGCGGGCGGAATCGTGTAGAGCGCGCAGTAGAGGGCGAGGATCGCCCACCCCGCCCACGTCACGCAGCCGACCCACACGATCGACGGAAGCCAGAAGACGGCGCCGGCAAGGAACGCCGGTCCCGCCGCGCGCCGGGGCGCCAGCCCCCGCACCGCCCGGAACAGTGGAATCAGCGCGATCCAGGCGCAGGCCGCCCACTCGAGCGGGGGAAACGCCGCGAACAGCAGGGCGCCCGAGAGCGCCGCGCAGACCCACCGCCACGGGGCGATCCGAACGGGACGGGAGCCCGGGGCCGGCGAGAGTTCCTGGTCCCGATCCGTCTGCATGGCATCAGCCGCCGAGGGTTGGCATCACGGAATCAACCGTTCCTGGACGGCCGGACGTCACCCCAGCGCCGCGCCGCAGCACTTCTTGTACTTCTTGCCGCTTCCGCAGGGGCACGGGTCGTTGCGGCCGACCCGGGGCCCGTCGTGGCGCACCGGCTGCGCGGGGGCGCGCAGGGCGGCCTGCATCGCGGCATCCGCGCCGCTGGCGGGCGCCGGTTCCGCGGGCTCCTCGTCCGCCGACGCCGGCGGCGCGCCGCCGCCGAGGGTCTGGACCTCGGCGTGGACGAACGCCTGCGGAAGGGCGCGGATCATGCGCTCGAAGGCCTCGAGCGAGGTCGACGAGCGGAACATCCGCGTCGCGACGTCCATCTTGATCTTGTCCATCAGGTCGGAGAACAGGTCGTAGGCCTCGCGCTTGTACTCGACGAGCGGATCGCGCTGGCCGTAGGCGCGAAGGCCGACGCCCTGGCGGAGCGCGTCCATCCCGCGCAGGTACTCCTGCCAGTGGTTGTCGACCGCGTAGAGGATCATCTGCCGCTCGAGGGCCGCAAGCTCCTGCGGGTTCTCGCCGCCGGCCTTGAGATCGTAGGCGGTGCGCACGCGTTCCATGACGGCGGCCGTCAGCGACTCGGGCGTCGCGGGGCTCGGCAGCTGCGCCTGCGTCATGCCGACCGGGAAGGTCATGTCCACCCACTGGATGAAGTCGCGCAGACCCTCGTCGCCGCCCTCCGCCGCCGGCTCGGCATGCGCGGTGACGACGTCCTCGACGATGTCCATCAGGTAGCCGCGCACATCCTCCGCGCGGAGCACCTCGCCGCGGAACCCGTAGATGATGGTCCGCTGCGTGTTCATCACGTCGTCGTACTCGAGCGTGCGCTTGCGGATCGCGAAGTTCTGCTGCTCGACGCGCCGCTGCGCGGTCTCGATCGACCGGTTGAGCCACGGGTGCTCGAGCACCTCGCCCTCCTCGATGCCGAGGCGCTCCATGATCCGCGAGATGCGGTCGGAGCCGAAGAGGCGCATCAGGTCGTCCTCGAGCGACACGAAGAACGTCGACGAGCCGGGGTCGCCCTGGCGGGCGCACCGGCCGCGGAGCTGGCGGTCGATGCGGCGCGCCTCGTGGCGTTCGGACCCGATCACGTGCAGGCCGCAGGGCTTGTCCAGCAACTGCTGCTTGAAGGGCTTCCCCTCGTACGCGTCGGACAGGCGGATCTGCGACACGATGGTCCCGCGGGGCACCCAGACGACACCCTCGCCGAGCTTGATGTCGGTTCCGCGGCCGGCCATGTTCGTCGCGATCGTCACGGCGCCCGGCTCGCCCGCGCGCGACACGATCTCCGCCTCGCGCTCATGGTTCTTCGCGTTGAGCACGTTGTGCGGGATGCCGCGCCGCCGCAGCATGCGGCTGATGATCTCGGAGTGCTCCACGGTCACGGTGCCGACGAGCACCGGCTGCTTAGCCGCGTAGCGCTCGGCGATCTCCTCGATCGTCGCGTTGTACTTCTCGCGCTGGGTCTTGTAGACGCGGTCGTTCTGGTCGACGCGCCGCACGGGGCGGTTGGTCGGGATCACGACCACGTCGAGCTTGTAGATCTGGTGGAACTCGTCCGCCTCGGTCTCCGCGGTGCCGGTCATGCCCGCGAGCTTCTTGTACATGCGGAAGTAGTTCTGGATCGTGATGGTCGCCAGCGTCTGCGTCTCGCGCTCGACCTTCACGCCCTCCTTCGCCTCGATCGCCTGGTGGAGCCCGTCGCTCCAGCGACGGCCGGGCATCAGGCGGCCGGTGAACTCGTCGACGATGACGACCTGGTTCTCCTGGATCACGTACTGGACGTCGCGCTCGTAGACGCTGTAGGCGCGGATGAGCTGGTCGACGGCGTGGATGCGCTCGTTGCGGTCGGCGAAGACATCCTGCATCGTCTGGCGCCGGGTCATCTTCTCCTGCGGCGTCATCGTCGTGTCGCCGTCCAGCACCGCGAGCTCCGCGGCGAGGTCGGGAAGGACGTACATCTCGGGATCGTCGGGGTTGAGCGCGGCGCAGCCCTTCTCGGTGAGGCTGGCGTCGTTGCCCTTCTCGTCGATCGTGAAGAACAGCTCCTCGCGAAGCTCGCGCGCCTCCTCCTTGCGCATGTCGGTGAGCATCGCCGAGTCGATCTTCTCGTAGATGCGGCGGATGGCGGCATCCTCCATCAGGTGCAGGAACTGCTTGTGCTTCGGCATCCCCTGCCCGACCTGGTAGAGCTTGAGCGAGGCGGCGTCCTCGTCCTCCTTCGTCCGCTCCGGCTTCTCGAGGAGTTCCTTCGCCTCCTGGGCGAGCTTGTTGCACAGCTCGCGCTGGCGGCGGACGAGGCGGTCGACGGCGGGGCGCAGCTCGACGTACTGCTTCGTCGAGTAGGGCGCGGGCCCGGAGATGATCAGCGGCGTGCGGGCCTCGTCGATCAGGATGCTGTCGATCTCGTCGACGATCGCGAACTGGTGCCCGGGCTGCACCTGGTCGGCGGCGCGGACCGCCATGTTGTCGCGCAGGTAGTCGAAGCCGAACTCGGCGTTCGTGCCGTACGTGATGTCGCAGGCGTACATCCTCCGGCGCTCGGACGGCTCCATCGCGTTCTGGATGCAGCCGACCGTGAGCCCCAGCCACGCGTAGAGGGCGCCCATCCACTGGGCGTCGCGCCGGGCGAGGTAGTCGTTGACCGTCACGACGTGGACGCCCTTGCCGCTGAGCGCGTTCAGGTAGACGGGCAGCGTCGCGACGAGGGTCTTCCCCTCGCCCGTCGCCATCTCCGCGATCTTGCCCTGGTGCAGCGTGATGCCGCCGATCAACTGGACGTCGAACGGGACCATCTCCCACTTCACCGGGTGCCCGCAGACGTCGACGGCCGTGCCGCACATCCGGCGGCAGGCGCTCTTGACCGTGGCGAACGCCTCGCACAGGAGGTCGTCGAGCGACTCGCCCTTCGCCAGGCGCTCGCGGAATTCGACCGTCTTGGCCCTGACCTGGTCGTCGGTGAGCGACTGGTAGGCAACCTCCAGTTCGTTGACGCGGGCGACCAGCGGGCGGATCCGCTTGATGTCCCGTTCGTTCTTCGTTCCGACGATCTTCTTGAGAATCCAGTTCATGCTTGTCATCCACTCCGCCCGCGGCGGCAGAAACGCTCCCTTATACTCGCCAAACGCGCCGAAGTCACGCCGCCCGGCAGGCTCCCGCCCGGCCGGGCGCATCTCCGGTTCACGGACCTGATCCTGCGGGCGCCTTCGTCATCGCTGCGCAGGACGGGAGATGCGCCCCTCCGGCCATCCCCCCGCGCACGATCGGCGGTGGCCCCGCAGGGTAGTCATCACGCTCCGCGTGATGACGATCCGGATTGCGGAGATGTCCTCACGCGGAGCGTGAGGACCACGGTGGCGCCCGCCTCCCCCTGGCCGTCACGCTGCGCAGGACCGGCAGCGGCCCTGCATAGTAGTCATCACGCTCCGCGTGATGACGATCCGGATTGCGGAGATGTCCTCACGCGGAGCGTGAGGACCACGGTGGCGCCCGCCCCCGGCCGTCGCCCTGCGCAGGACCGGCAGCGGCCCTGCATAGTAGTCATCACGCTCCGCGTGATGACGATCCGGATTGCGGAGATATCCTCACGCGGAGCGTGAGGACCACGGTGGCGCCCGCCCCCGGCCGTCACCCCGCGCAGGACCGGAGAGGCTCCCGCCCGGCCGGAGCCCCGGGGAATCGGCCGCGGCCGCCCTTGTGCTATACTGCCGCGTTTTTTTCATGGCCCCCCGTGCGGCGAAAGGACTGACGTGAAGAGCGAGAGGACAACCCGAACAGCTACGATCCGGACGATGACGATCCGGGACCTGGCCGAGGTGTACGAACTGGGACACACCCAGTTCAAGGCGACCCGCTGGCCGGTGCTGTACCGGAGCTGGGACGAGTACGAGGTCACGACGCGGTTCAACATGGACGGCGGCTACTGCCTCGTGGCCGAGAACGACGATCCCGAGGGGCCCCGGATCGCGGGCTTCATCCTCGGATCGGTCGTCAACAAGCCCGGCACCGCCTGGAGCTACGGCTACATCATCTGGCTCTGCTCGCACCCGCAGTGGCGGAGATCCGGCATCGCGGGCCGGCTGACGGACAAGCTCATCGAGATGATGGTCGAGACCGACGGCATCCGCATCGTGATGGCCGACACCGACCCGTTCAACCGGGCGGCCCGGCGCTTCTTCCGCGGACGCGGGTTCGACGAGGAGTTCCCGCACATGTACCTGTGCGGGAACATCGAGAACAACCCGCGCTACCGCGATCACCTCAAGGAAGCCCGGCGGGAGTCCGGCCGGAACGGCCATTGAACCGCGGCGGCGGGCGCCCCGGACCTGACACCTGCGCCGCCCGCCGGTATACTGCGCGCATGAACGAGGCCATCGAGGCGGCGGACGGCGGCGCGGGGTTCGCGGACCTCACGCCCGACGCCGTCCTCGGGTTCGTCGAGGCCTCGCTCGGCCGGCCGTGCACCAACGTCTGCCGGCCCTTGACCAGCTACATCAACCGCGTCTACGAGGTCGGCATGGCGGACGGCACGTTCGTCATCGCCAAGTTCTACCGCCCGGGGCGGTGGAGCCGCGACGCGCTGCAGGACGAACTGGACTTCGTCGACGAACTCGCCGCCGAGGAATTGCCGGTCGTGCCGCCGGTCCGCGGCGCCGACGGCCGGCTCCTCCACGAGGGCGGCGGCATGTGCTTTGCCGTGCTCCCGAAACGCGGCGGCCGCGCGCTCGACGAGCCGGCGCCGCACGACTGGATGCACATCGGCCGCCTGCTCGCGCGCATGCACGCGGTCGGGTCGCGCCGCATGCCGCGCGACCGCATCCGGATCGGCCCGGACGCCTCCATGGCCACGCACCTGCGGTACATCCTCGACAGCGGGGCGATGTCCGACGCGGTCCGCCGGCGCTACGAGACGGCCGTGCGATCGATCGCCGACGGGATCCGCCCGCTCTTCGAGGGCGTCGAGACCGGCCGCATCCACGGCGACTGCCACCGCTGCAACATCCTCCACCGGCCGGGCGAGCCGTTCCACCTGATCGACTTCGACGACATGGCGGTCGGGCCCGCCGTACAGGACCTCTGGATGCTCCTGCCCGGCCGCGTTCGCGACTGCCCCGTCGAGGTCGAGAGCCTGCTCGAGGGCTACGAGACCTTCCACCCCTTCGACCGCGCCACGCTGCGGCTCGTCGAACCCCTGCGCGCCATGCGGTTCCTCCACTACACCGCCTGGTGCGCGCGGCAGATGGCCGACGGCGGTTTCGTCCGCCTCGCCCCCGACTGGGGCACGCCGACGTTCTGGGCCCAGGAGATCGCCGAACTCGAGAAGCAGCGACAGGAGATCCTCGACGACCTCGCGGCCCGCGACTGACCGTCCGGATCACCCCAAGGGAGGAAACGCCCATGCGAATCGAACACGTCGCCCTGCAGGTCGCCGACCCCGCGGCCGCCGCGGCCTGGTACGAGAAGAACCTCGGCTTCACGGTGCGTCGCGCCGGCGGGGCGCCGGCCCACGTCCGCTTCATCGCGGACGCCTCCGGCAGCGTGATGCTCGAGATCTACAACAACCCCCGCATGCGCACGCCCGACTATGCGTCCATGGATCCCCTGCTGCTGCACCTGGCGTTCGAGTCGGACGACATCGAGGCCGACCGCGACCGCCTCCTCGCCGCCGGCGCGACGCTGGTCGAGGACGTCACGACGATCCCCACCGGCGACCGCGTCCTCATGATGCGCGACCCGTGGGGGCTGGCGATCCAGGCCGTGACGCGCAGCCAGCGGATGCTGGGCTGACGCCGCGCTCAGGCCGGCGGCGGCAGGCGGGATCCCGTGACGCGGGCGGGGATCCCCACGGCGATGCTGTAGTCGGGGAGGTCCTTCGTGACCACCGCGTGGGCGCCGACGATCGAGTGCGCGCCGACGGTGACGCCGTCCATGACGGTCACGCGCGCGCCGAGCCACGCGCCGTCGCCGATCTGCGCCCCGCCGCGGTCCGTGTACGGCTGGTCGAGGATCGGGATGTCGGTCCGCGAACTCTCGTGGCCCGCGCCGACGACGTAGACCCACGCGGCCAGAAGCGCCTTCTCGCCGATGCGCGTGCGGCCGAACGTCCCGATGCGGCAGCAGGCGCCGAGGTTGCAGCCGGCGGCCAGTTCGATGGAGCCGTCGGTCGTCGTGATCATCGAGCCCAGGCCGACGAAGGCGCCGTCGCCCACCACGATGCCGCCGTCGGGAGCCGTCCCCTTGCCATCCAGCAGCACGCCGTCGCTGAGAACGACGCGGTCGCCGAGCGTGATGCGGCCGGGGTGGCGGATGGAGAGGTTGCGGCCGAAGATCACCCGGCGACCGCACGAGCGGAAGAGGCCGGGATAGAGCTTCGAGCGGAGCCAGTAGCCCAGCGCGCCCGGCCAGGGGCCGAAGATGCTGGTGACCAGTTCGTACCGGAGGAATGCGCCGAACCCGGAGTCGCCGACCATCATGCGCCGGTACTTCGCCAGCGCCCCGGCCTCCGTGTCCTGCAACGCATCCTGCGCGCCCCGTCGTCCTTGAGCCATGGCGGAGTATTACCGCCCGGGCCCCCCGACGCCAAGCGCGAACCCGCGTCCCGCCCGGCCGTGGAATCCGTGCGATCCGTGGCGGGCCCGTGCCGGGCCGGCCGGGGTCAGGCCCGGCGCCGTTCGGTGAGGCGCTGGCTGAGGGCGACGAGCGTGAAGGTGACGACCAGCAGCAGCGTCGAGAGCGCGTTGATCAGCGGCGGCGAACCGAACTTGATCATGCTGTAGATGCGGATCGGCAGGGTGGTCGAGCCGGGCCCGGCGACGAAGAACGAGATCACGAAGTCGTCGATCGACAGCGTGAACGCGAGCAGCCCGCCCGCGGCGATGCCCGGGGCGAGCAACGGGAGGAGGACCTTCCAGGTCGTCGTCCACCACCCCGCGCCGAGATCCTGCGCGGCCTCGATGATGGAGAAGTCGAAATCCTGCAGCCGGGCCAGGACGACCATCGCCACGTAGCTCGTGCAGAAGGTCACGTGGGCCAGGAAGATCGTGAAGAGGCCGAGTTCGGCGCCGATCGCGACGAAGAAGAGCAGCAGGCTGATGCCCATCAGGATCTCGGGCACGACGAGCGGCGTGTAGATGAGCGAGTAATGCACGCGCTGCAGGCGGCTCTTGCCGTACCGGTGCAGCGCGAAGGCGGCGGTGGTCCCCAGCACCACCGAGCCCGCCGTCGCCCCGACGGCGATGATCAGGGTGTTCTTGAGGGCGAGCCAGATATCCCGCTGCGTGAAGAGCTTCGCGTACCACTTCAGCGTCCACCCGTCCCACGTGCCGCCGAACCGCGACGCGTTGAACGAGTTGATCACCAGCACGACGATCGGCAGGTAGAAGAACAGCAGGACGGCGAGCGTCGTGTAGAGCGGCACTCGGCTGCGGTTCATCCGGGGCTCCGCATGGAGGGGGGAAGGTTCACAGGTTCAGAGTTCGTTGGGCTCGGGTTCCGCATCCCTGTTTCCGCGTTGGCTGTGGGGTGTTGGATGTTGGTTGTTGGACGTTGGGTGTCGGCTGTTGGGTGTTGGCTGTTGGGTGTTGGCTGTTGGGTGTTGGCTGTTGGGTGTTGGCTGTTGGATGTTGGCTGTTGAGTCCGGCCATTCGATGTTCGGTGTTCGATGTTCGGCGTTCGATGTTCGGCGTTCGATGTTCGCTGTTCTATCCGGCCTCCTCGATGATCGGCTGGCGTCCCTTGCGCCCCTGCAGGCCGAGGGCGGCGATCATGGGCGCCAGCACGGCGAGCGTCAGGAACGTCGAGAGCGCGCTCGCGTGCGGAAGATTGCGGTCGACGAAGGTCCGCTGGGCGATCTTGTTGCCGATCATCTCGGCGTTGGGCCCGCCGACGACGTCGGGGATCACGTACGAACCGAGCGCCGGGATGAACACGACGAGGATGGCCGTCATCACGCCGCGCCGGATGCCCGGGAGGAAGACGCTCCAGAAGGCGCGAAGCGACGACGCCCCGAGATCGCGGGCGGCCTCGACGAGGCGGAAGTCGAACTTCTCCGCCGCCGCGTAGATCGGGAGGATCGCGAAGGGGAGGAACGTGTAGACCATCACCAGCAGCACGGACCCCGCGTTGTAGAGCAGGGTCGTCGCGGGGTCGACGAGGTGCAGCGCCACCAGAACCCGCTTGAGGGGCCCCTCCGGGTGCAGCAGCACCTTCCACGCGAAGATGCGGATCAGGAAGCTCGTCCAGAACGGGACGATCACGAGCAGGAGCAGCAGCCGCCTCCAGCGCGGCGCCGCGCGCGCGATGCAGTAGCCGGCGGGCACCGCCAGGACGATGCACAGCGCCATCGTCACGGCGCTCAGCCACAGCGTGCGCCAGATGATCGCCGGGTAGTTCGGGTTCGCGAGGCTGCGCATCGTTTCGAGCGTCCAGCCCGCGCCGATGCCGCCGTAGGAGCTGACCGGCTTGAAGGCGATGGCGAAGACGATCAGGGTCGGGACGACGAACAGGACGGTCAGCCACACGAGCGACGGCAGGCTCACCATCCATTCGACGCGGCCGGCCGGCGGCGCGGCCTCCGTTCCGCTGGGGGCCCTGGGGCGTCCGCTCATGTGCGCCCCTGCGCCTCCCCGACCTTCTCCGGCGGCGTCTCCATCAGCTGCTCGTCGGCCTCGCGGTAGCGTTCGAGCATGAAGCCGTCGTCGGCGTGCCACGAGAGCCAGACGTCGTCGTGCCAGCGGATCGGCTTCTCGTCGAGCAGGAAGCGGTGGTGCTGGCGGTGGACCGCGATCCGGTAGTCCTGCACGCGCACCCAGTACTTGGTCGAGTGGCCGAGGTAGATCACGTCCTCGACCGTCCCCTTCACGACGGTGTGCTTCCAGTCCAGGTCCGGCTTCTCGCGCCAGATGCGGAACTTCTCGGGCCGGATGCTGATGAAGACGGGCACGCCGTCGACGAGCTGCTTGTCGTTGAAGCAGACCACCGGCGGGAATCCCTCGATCTCGAGCCGGCTGTACTCGCCCTCGATGATCTCGTCCACCTCGCCCTCGAAGAAGTTCGTGTCGCCGATGAACGCGGCGACGAAGCTGCTGCGCGGGGCCTCGTAGATCTCCGCCGGGGTGCCGATCTGCTCGATCTTGCCGTGGTCCATCACGGCGATCCGGTCGCTGAGGCTCATCGCCTCGCCCTGGTCGTGGGTGACGTAGAGGAACGTGATCCCGACCTGGTCGTGGATGAGGTCGAGCTCGATCAGCATCCGCTGGCGCAGCTTGAGGTCGAGCGCCGCGAGCGGCTCGTCGAGCAGCAGCACCTGCGGCTTGTTGATCAGCGCCCGCGCGATCGCCACGCGCTGCTTCTGGCCGCCGCTGAGCTGGTCCGGCTTCTTCCAGGCCTGGTCGGAGAGCTGGATGAGCTTCAGCATCTTCTCGACGTCCTCGGCGATCTCCTTCCGCGGGCGCTTCGCGATGCGCGGGCCGAAGGCGATGTTGTCCCAGACGGACAGGTGCGGGAAGAGCGCGTAGCTCTGGAAGATCGTGTTGACCTTGCGCTCGTTGGCCGGCTGGGCCGTGATGTCCTTGCCGTCGAGGAAGACCCGGCCGGCGTCGGGCGTCTCGAATCCCGCCAGCATGCGCAGCAGCGTCGTCTTGCCGCAGCCGCTCGGCCCGAGCAGCGAGAAGAACTCGCCCTTTCGCACCGCGAGCGACACGCCGTCCACCGCCCGGATGTCGCCGTAATGCCTCGAAACGTTGTCGAACTCCAGGAACTCGCCCAACGGGGCCTCCTGCCGCCGCCAACCACGGCCGCGGGCCCATTATGCGCGAAGCGTCCCGAGGCGCAAGGACTGAGGAAGCCCCGCGTTCCCGGTTTTCCGTTTCCAGCGGGTCGCGTCCTCGTCCGTTTTCCGTTTTCCGTCCTCCGTCTCCCCTTGCTATCCTGCCGGCATGAAACGCACCGCCATCCTCCTCGCCGTGTCCCTCCTCGCCGCCCCCGCGGCCCGCGCCGCGACGCCGCCCAACGTGCTCGTGATCCTGACCGACGACCAGCGCTGGGACGCGATGTCCATCGCCGGCCATCCGCACCTGGAGACGCCGAACATCGACCGCATCGGGCGCGAGGGCGTCCACTTCCGGAACGCCTTCTGCACGACGTCGCTCTGCTCCCCGAGCCGCGCCAGCCTCCTGAGCGGCCTCTACGCCCACGGCCACGGCGTCGTGAACAACTTCACCGACTACCCGCACGCGCTCGCCTCGTTCCCGCGCGCGCTCCAGGCCGCCGGCTACGCGACCGCGTACATCGGGAAGTGGCACATGGGCGAGAACGACGACTCGCCCCGCCCCGGCTTCGACTGGTTCGTCACGCACAAGGGCCAGGGGAAGTACTGGGACACCGAGTTCAACCTCAACGGCGCCGGCGGCCGGGTCGTCACCGGCTACTACACCCGCGTCGTCACCGACCTCGCCCTCGAGTGGCTCGACCGCCCGCGCGGGGACAAGCCGTGGATGCTGATCCTCGGCCACAAGGCGCCGCACAGCTACTACACGCCCGAGCCGCGCTTCTCGAACGCGTTCGCGAACGTCGCCGTCCCCTATCCCGATTCGGCGTTCCACCTCGAGGGCAAGCCCGACTGGGTGCGACAGCGCATGCCGACCTGGCACGGCATCCACGGGCCGCTCTTCGACTGGCGGAAGAAGTTCCCGGACGCGAGCCCGGAGGCGGTGAAGGACTTCGAGGCGATGACCCGCGCCTACTGGGCCACGTTGCTGTCGGTCGATGAGAGCGTCGGCCGGCTCCTCGCCGCCCTCGAACGGCGCGGCGAGCTGGACCGCACCGTCGTCGTGTTCCTCGGCGACAACGGACTCCTCAACGGCGAGCACGGCATGGTCGACAAGCGCACCGCCCACGAGCCGAGCCTCCGCATCCCGCTCCTCGTCCGCTACCCCGGGCTCCTCCCGCCCGCCCGCGCGAAGGCCGTCGACGCGCAGGTGCTGACGGTCGACCTCGCCCCCAGCCTCCTCGAGCTGTGCGGCGCGCCGCCGCTGCCCGGGATCCACGGGCGGTCGTGGGTGAGCCTGGTCCGCGGGGGCGACCCCGCGTGGCGCACCTCGTGGTTCTACGAGTACAACTACGAGAAGCAGTTCCCCTACACGCCCAACGTGCGCGCGCTGCGCACCGACCGCTGGAAGTACATCCGCTACCCGCACGGCGACGGCGGCCCCGACCGCCACACGGCCGAGCTCTACGACCTCGCCGCCGACCCGGAGGAGCGCCGCAACCTGGCCGCCGACCCCGCCCGCGCCGCGACCGTCGCCGCGCTGCGCGCCGAGCTGGAGACCCGCATGCGCGAGACCGCTCTCGATCCGGCCCGGGATCCCATGCCGGTCGACGAGGGCATCGGCACCGCCCTGCCGGACGCGAAGCTCCGGTAGCGCCCCGGGCCGGCGGATGGGAGACGGAACCGGCCCCGCGCGGCGGGACCGCGGCCCCGCGGGCGCCCTTCCTCAGATCCGGTGGTGGATCAGCCGCCCGAGGGTGTGGTCGTAGACGGTGACCACCCAGCGCAGCGGCGAGTAGATCAGGCGGAGGCGCACGACGGCGACCAGCATCTCGAACGACGCCCGGCCGACGCGCACGTGCGACCCGGCGGCATCGTTCCACGTGGTCGGGATCTCGACGATTCGATGGCCGTGGCGGCGGAGCTGGAAGAGGAGATCGACGTCGAACGCCCACTGGGTGATGCCGAGCTTCGGCAGCACCTCCTCGATCGCACGACCCGTCATCAGCTTCGCGCCGCACTGCGTGTCGGCCAGGCGGAGCTTGAAGAGCAGGCGGACGACCGCGTTGAAGACACGCGACGCGAGCCGGCGCGTCCACGGCTGCGGCGTGATCCGCGAGCGCGGATCCCAGCGGTTCGCGATGATCGCGCCGGCATCGCCGATGCCGCGGACGAGATCGTCGAACGACTCCGGCGGCGTCGAACCGTCCGCGTCGACGAAACCGACCAGGTCCCCCCGCGCCTGCCGGAAGCCGATCATCAGCGCGCCGCCCTTCCCCACCCTTCCCGGCTCGACCACGACGCGGAGGCACGGCCACGCGGCGGCGCAGGCCCGGGCGAGCCCCTCGGTGTCGTCCGTCGATGCGTTCACGACCACGATGAACTCGACCCCGTCGCCATAGCGCCCGACGAAGAAGGGAAGATAGGCATCGAGCGTGGGCCCCAAGCGGTTCCGCTCATTCCTGGCCGGAACGATGATTGACAACTTCGGCGCCATGATCTCCCGCGGACCCGATCCGCCCCTCCAAGCGACAGCCGACGAAATCCACCATATCTCGTGGTTGCCTGCCCGGGCAACCGCATGATATCGTCCGTCTTCGGAAATTTACCAGACGGAGGGACCGCCCGCAACCGCGGCGCGGCCCGCGGGGATGACGGAGGGACTGCCTTGTACCTGAAGCGACTGGAAATGGTGGGGTTCAAGAGCTTCGCCGAGCGGACGAAGCTCGAGTACGAACCGGGCATCATGGCGATCGTCGGGCCGAACGGCTGCGGCAAGAGCAACATCTCGGACGCGATCCGGTGGGTGCTCGGCGAGCAGAGCGCGAAGTCGCTGCGCGGCGCCGGCATGACGGATTTCATCTTCAACGGCACCGACACGCACAAGCCGATGGGCATGGCCGAGGTCAGCCTGACGCTGGCCGAGTGCGAGGCATCGCTCGGGATGGAATACCACGAGGTCACCGTCACCCGCCGCGTCTACCGTTCCGGCGAGGGCGAGTACCTGATCAACAAGACGCCGTGCCGCCTGAAGGACATCCAGCGCCTTTTCATGGACACCGGCGTCGGAACCAACTCCTACTCCCTCATGGAGCAGGGCCGCATCGACCGCATCCTCAGCTCCCACCCCGAGGACCGCCGCGAGGTCTTCGAGGAGGCCAGCGGCATCACCAAGTTCAAGGCCGACCGCCGCGAGGCAATGCGCAAGCTCGACCAGACCGAGGCGAACCTCCTGCGCCTCGCCGACATCATCCGCGAGGTGAAGCGGCAGATCATCTCGCTCCAGCGACAGGCCGGGAAGGCGCGGCGCTTCCAAGTGCTCCAGCAGGAGCTGCGCGGGCTCGACCTGCACTTCACCCGCGGCCGCGTCGAGGCGATCGAGGCCGAACTCGCCACGCTCGAGGCCCGCCGCGCCGCCCTCGCCGAGCGCGAGGAGGCGATGACCGCCACCGTGCGCGAGGTCGAGGCCTCGATCGACACGCAGCGCACCCGCCTCACCGAGCTCGACCGCGACATCGAGGAGACCCGCGAGTTCGCCGCCCAGGCCAAGGCGGAGTGGCAGCGCACGCAGGAGGCGATCGCCCACAACGAGGACCGCGTCCGCGAATACCGCCAGCTCAGCGACAACTACCTCCAGGAGCAGGAGGCCGGCCGCAAGCACCTTGAGGACCACCGCCAGACGCTCGCCGCGCTGCAGGCCGATCTCGAGACCGCCGCCGCCGCGCGCCAGGCCGCCGAGGCGGACCTCCAGTCCAAGGCCGCCCGGCTCCGCGAGCAGGAACAGGCCCTCGACGGCGCCGCCCAGCAGCTCCACCGCATGCGGACCGAGCTCGTGGAGATCGAGAACCGCGTCGCGGGCCTCACCAACGACCTCTCCGAGTGCGAGGCCCGCGAGAAGGGCACGATGATCCGGCGCGAGCGGCTGCTCGTCGAGCAGAGCCAGTACCGCCAGGCCCTCGCCGCCATCGAGGCCCAGCGCAACACCCTCGCCGCGAAGATCGCCGGCCAGCGCGCCGCCTTCACCGAGGCCGACCGCCGCGTGCAGGAACTGCAGAATCTCGTGCGCGACCGCGCCGCCGCCGTGGCGGCCCTCCGCCAGAAGATGTCCGAACTGAAGCCCCGCGACGCCGCCCTCGCCGCGCAGATCGACCTGCTCGCGCGCCAGGAGGCGAAGTCCGAGGGCTTCCCCGGCGGCGCCCGCCTGATCCTCGACGGCACCGTCACCGCGAACGGCGCCGCGCTGCTCGGCGCGCTCGCGACGCACCTCGAGGCGGAGCCGGAGTACCGCACCTGCCTCGAGGCGGTCCTCCGCCCCTGGGCCGATGCGCTCGTCGTCTCCACCGCCGACGGCGCCGTCGCGCTGCTGCGCGAACTCGACCGCCGCCGCGCCGGCGCCGCCCGCCTGCTGGCCGTCGACGCCGCCGCCCGGCCGGACCTGCCGCCCGCCGGGGACGGCGAGGATCCGCTGCTCGCGCACGTGCGCTGCGCAGACGCCGTCCGCAACGTCGTCACCCGCCTGCTGGGCGGCGTGCGCGTCGTCGGCGACCTCGCGCGCGTCGCCCCGCCCGCGCCGGGCGTGACCCACGTGACGCCGTCGGGCATGCTCGCCGGCGGCGGCGCCTACGAGATCTGGATGACCGAGGCGGCGGACAGCTCCAACCCCGTCGCGCGACGCCAGCGCCTGCAGAAGTGGCGCGACGAGCGCGAGACCGTCACCCGCGAGATGGCCGCCACCGAGGCCGACCTCGCCCGGCTGCAGGCCGACGACGGCTCGATCGACGCGCAGCGCTCGGAGGCCCGCCGCACCCTCGAGGTGGCCCGCACCGCCGTCGCGATGAGCGAGGGCGAAAGCGGCGTCCTCGCCCGCGAGGACCTCACCGCCCGGCAGCGCGCCGAGACCGTCTCCATGGAGATCGAATCGCTCTCCGGCCAGGACGAGGCCGCCCGCGAGCGGCGCGAGCGGATCCACACCGCGCTGGACGAGGCCCGCGCCCGCCAGGGCGAGGTCCGCCAGCTGGTCGCCGTCCGCACCGACGAGCAGCGCGTCCTCGAACAGCAGCGCGCGCAGTGGATGCAGGAGGTCACCGAGGCGCGCATCTCCGCCGCCGACCGCCGCCGCGAGGTCGAGGCCCTCCAGCAGCGCGCCGCCGCCCACGAGGACCGCATCCGCGAACTCGAGAGCCTCGTCCGCGAGCGCGCCGACGGCGTCGTCGCCTACCACCACCGCATCGAGGAACTCCTCCGCACCACGGCCGCCTCGCGCGACAGCCTGCAGCCGCTCGAGGAGGAGGCCGCGCTGCACCAGAACCGGTTCGACGCCCTGCGGCGCGACCGCGAGGCGCAGGCGCGCATCCTCGAGTCCGCCGAGCACAAGGTCCGCACCGAGCGCGACGCGCTCGACGAGGCCCGCGAGGCGCGCAACCGGATCGACATCGAGCTGGCCGAGTTCCGCATGCGCCGCCAGACGCTGGTCGAGCGTGTCTGCGCCGACTACCGCGTCACGGCCGAGGACATCCTCGCCGCCCCGGTGCCCGACTGGGGCGAGACCGGCGCCCCGGCCGACGCCGACACGCTCGAGGCCCGCATCGCCGAGCTGCGCGCGAAGATCGAGTCCATGGGCCCCGTGAACCTCGTCGCGATCGAGGAGTACCAGGAGCTCGAGAAGCGCAACGAGTTCCTCGCCGCCCAGCAGGAGGACCTGGTCCAGTCGAAGCAGCAGCTGCTCGACATGATCAAGAAGATCAACCAGACCACCACACAGATGTTCCAGGAGACGTTTGTGAAGGTGAACGAGAACTTCAAGGACATGTTCGGGAAGCTCTTCGGCGGCGGCACGGCGCGCCTCGTGATGGTCGACGAGGGCGACGTCCTCGAGTCGGGCATCGAGATCATCGCGCGGCCCCCGGGCAAGAAGCTGCAGTCGGTCTCGTTGCTCTCCGGCGGCGAACGGACGATGACCGCCGTCGCGCTGCTCTTCTCGCTCTACATGGTCAAACCGAGCCCGTTCTGCGTGCTCGACGAGCTCGACGCCGCGCTGGACGACTCCAACATCGGCCGCTTCGTGACGGTGGTGAAGGAGTTCCTGGCCAACTCGCAGTTCATCGTGATCACGCACAACCGCCAGACCATCGGCGCGGCCAACGTGCTCTACGGCGTCACGATGGAAAAGCGCGGCGTCTCGAAGATCATCTCGGTCAAGTTCAACCGCCACCAGGCCCCGCCGGGCAAGGCCGCCCCCGCCGCGGCGCCGCCGGCCGCCGAGCCGGAGCCGCCCGCCTCTCCGGCGGACGCCCCCGCGGCGCCCGCGACCGAGGCCGGGGCTGTCGGCGAAACCGCACCCGACGGCTCCGCCACCGCCACCGCCGTCGAGGACCCGCCGGCGGGACCGTAGTCGCCGGCCGGGACAACAACACCCAACATCCAACGGGGAGACGGGTGCGGGCATACCGCGCCGGGGTTCCGCCATCGGATGTCGGGGCCGACCTCCCCCCGCCCCTCGTCCCTCTTCCTCCTCCCCTCGCCCCCCGCCCCCCGCCCCTC
>VGWF01000071.1 GCA_016873715.1 Lentisphaerota bacterium
CGTCGCTCAGCAGGTCCGACGTCGTCGCGCCGGTGACCTCCGCGTCCGGCTCCCCCGGGGTGACCGTTTCGACGACGCCCTCGATCGCGGCGAGGTCAGCCACCCGCATGCGGGGCCTCCTCCGGCACGGGCGGCGGCAGGCGGATCACCGCGCGGACCGTCGTCCCCCCGCCCGCCTTGGAATCGAGCGAGAACTCGTCCGCCACCCGCCGGATGTTGCCCAGGCCCATCCCGGCGCCGAAGCCAAGCGAACGGATCCAGTCGTTCGCGGTCGAGAAGCCGTCCTGCAGCGCGAGTTGCACGTCGGCGATTCCCGGGCCGCGGTCGCGGGCGACGATCTCGACCGACTCGTTGTCGATCGTCGTGCGCAGCGTGCCGCCCGAGGAGTGCAGGACGAGGTTGATCTCCATCTCGTACGCGGCGATCGAGGCGCGCCGGATGTGGGCGGGATCGACGCGGCGGGCGGCGAGCGCGCGCTTGATCTCGTGCGCGCCCTTGCCGGCATTCTCGAGGTCGTTCTGCTTCACGCGCACCTGGAGCGAGGTGCGCGGCGCGCCGACGGGCGCCGGGGGCTGCACCTGCGCCTCGAGCTTGTGGTACTCCTTGTAGAGCTCGAGCAGCAGCGAGGCGCTGATGTCGCGGCTCGTCAGGATGCCGACGACGGAGTTGTCCTTGTTCAGCACCGGGAAGCGGCCGAACCGGTACTTGTCGAAGTAGGACGCGCCGAAGGAAAGAGGCATGTCCTCCTCCAGCACGACGACGGTGGTCGTCATGTGGCGCTCGACGGGATCGTCGATGTGGCCGCGGTCGAGCGCGGTCATGATGTCGTCCATGCTGACGATGCCGAACAGCCGCCCGTTCTCCACCACCGGCACCCCCGTGATGCGGTGGGTCTTCATCAGGGCCTGGACGTAGCGCAACGTGTCGGCCCGCCGGGCCGTCACGAGATCCGTCGTCATCACGTCCCGCACCTTGAGCTTGAACAGCAGGTCCAGCAGGACCAGCGGCGACTGCTCGGAGGTGAGGGGGAGGACGGGCATCGGGATCAGGGGGGAGGGAACGAGCATCGAACGTCGAACATCGAACATCGAACACCGAACATCGAACACCGAACGCCGAACACCGAACGCCGAACATCGAAGGACGGACGGACGGCGTCCAACAGCCAACGTCCAACAGCCAACAGCCAACAGCCAACGCTCAACATCCAACAACCAACAACCAACATCCAACATCCAACGTTCGAAATCCAAGCCCCGGCGGGTGACGGCCGGATCCCGGCCCGGAAGGCGGACCGCGGGACCCGGAACCCCGGGGCGGCTGGGGCTGAATGCATCACGCGCCGAGCGCCTTCCCCAGCTTCACGCAGGCCTCGAACATGCGCAGGTTCGTGCGGAGAAGCGTCATGTCGAGCTCCTTCGCAAGCGAGACCATGGTGGCCGGGAGGTTCTTCCCGTTCACGACGACGAGGCCGGCGGCTCCGACGATGTCGGCGGTGCGGACGGCCTGGTCCGACGCGAGCGAGGTGACGAGCAGATGGCCATGGCGGTCGGCAACAAGCAGGTCGCTCATCAGGTCCGAGGCGGCCACGTGCCGGATGTCCGCACCCTCCGCCGGCGCCCCGCGGTGGACCACCGCGGCGTCGAGGGTGCGGACGACATCATCGAACTTCATGCGGACTCCCCTCCCATGTCCTTGTCGGCGAACCGGAGCAGGCAGAAGAGGTTCTCCAGCTCCAACGCGATGTTGATGTTCTGGACGACCACCCCGTTCCCGCCCTTCAGCAGGATCGGAGCGAAATTCAGGATGCCCTTGATCCCGGCGGCGATCAGCGTCTCGGCCACCTGCGTGGCCACCGTCTCGGGCACCGTCAGGATCGCCACGCGGATGCTCTCGCTCTTCACGATGTACGGGATCTCGTTCAGATCCCGGATCGGCACCGGGGCGTTCGCGTCGATCTTCGCAGGGTCGACGTCGAACCCCGACACCACCCGGATCTTCTCCCGGGCGAAGCCCCGATAGCGCATCAACGCCGTCCCGATCTTCCCGCACCCGACCACGATCACCCGCTGGATCTCATCCACCCCCAGGATGTGGTTCAGCTGCGCGATCAGGTCCTCGACCCGGTATCCGGCACGCTTCTTTCCCGACAACCCGAAGAAAGAGAAGTCTTTGCGAACCAGCGCCGGAGACACGCCCAGCGCATCGGCGAGATTGTCGGAGAACACCTTGACGAAGCCCAGCGAGCGCAGCTTCTCCAGCACGTTCTTGTACTTCGTAAGCCTGACCACCACTTCCTTAGTCGCGTTCATGATTCGTTTACTCCCCTGTTCTTTTGAAACGATTGTGCTTTATCAGGACCATAATGCAAGCGTTTTTGTTATTCCATTCACATAAACACGGCCAGAGTGTGAAATTAGGAGTACAGAAAGTGCTTGAAACGGAAAGGCGATCCCCATAGCATTTCAGCTTTCACGGTCGGCCGCGGCGACCCCGGCACGGGGTGAGGAGCGGCATGGATTTGAAAGAGGTGAGTCATGCAAGCGGTTCAAGAGGCCACGGCGCTTCCGAAGCAGTCGATCGAGCTTCCGGAGGACTTGGCGCAGTTCATCGAGGCGTGGAAGACGAAGCCGGGCAATCTCATCATGGTCCTTCACAAGGTCCAGGGGCACTACGGCTACGTCCCGCGTGATGTCGCCTTCGAGGTTGCGGCGCGCCTCGACGTGCCGCTGGCCAAGATCTACGGCGTGATCACGTTCTACCACTTCTTCAAGCTTCGCAAGCCGGGGAAGCACCAGATCGCGGTCTGCATGGGCACGGCGTGCTACCTCAAGGGCGGCGAGGACATCATCAAGGAATTCGAGACGATCGTCGGTGTCGGATTGAACCAGACGACGACCGACGGGCTCTTCTCGCTGGAGGCGGTCCGGTGCATCGGCTGCTGCGGGCTGGCGCCGGTGCTGACGGTGGACGGCGAGGTGTTCGGGCGGGTGACGAAGGACCAGCTTGCGGGGATCGTGGCGAAGTACCGCGGCAAGTGATGCACGGGACGGTCAGCGATTTCCTGGTCGAGCTGGCGCAGAACGCGTTCGAGGCGGGGGCGCCGGCGGTGGTCGTCGACGTGATCGAGCGCGGCCGCGGGATCGAGGTTTGCGTGGCGGACGACGGACCGGGCATGGACGAGGCGACGAGGCGGCGCGCGCTGGATCCCTTCTTCAGCGCCCCGGGCAAGCACCCGGGCCGGCGGGTCGGGCTCGGCCTTCCGTTTGTCGAGCAGGCGGTGGCGCAGGCGGGCGGGACGTTCGACCTCGCCTCCGCGCCCGGCGCGGGAACGAGCGTCGGGTTCGCGCTGGACGGCGCGCACATCGATGCGCCGCCGGCGGGCGACTGGGCCGGGGCGATCGTGTCGATGCTCGCGATGGCGGCGGGCGCGGGGACGGCGCTGCGCGTGCACCGCATGCGCGACGAGCGGTCCTACGCGGTCGCGTCGGACGAGCTGGCGGAGGCCGTCGGCCCGCTGACGGACGCCGGCGCGCTGGCCCTCGTGAGGATGTTCGTGGAGAACCAGGAGTCCGCGCTGGCCGGCGACGGCGGCACGGACGACATGGATTTGGCAACCAGGCATGCGGGGGCCGCCGGCGACGCCGGCGCGGCTCCGCGGGAGGATGGACGATGAAGAAACTGACCCTGCAGGACCTCCGGGACCTGCGTGAACGCAAGAAGGCGGAGATCGCCCGCCGCGACACCTCGGGCAAGACCGGGGAGGTGATCATCGGCATGGGCACCTGCGGCATCGCCGCCGGCGCCCGGGCCGCGTTCGACGCCTTCGTCGAGGAGCTGGACAAGGGCGGATTGACCCACGTGGTGGTGAAGCAGACCGGCTGCATGGGCCTCTGCTACTCCGAGCCGACGGTCGAGGTCCGGATGCCCGGCATGCCGGCGACGGTGTACGGCACCGTGACGGCGGACGTCGCCCGCAAGATCGTGAACGAGCACATCCTCGCGGGCCGGCTCGTGGGCGACCACGTGTTCGACAAGCCCGCGGCCGACATCGCGCCGACCCTGGCGCGCGGGGCGAAGTGAGGCGGACCATGGCATACAAGCATTTCATCCTGGTGTGTGGCGGCACGGCCTGCGAGTCGTGCAAGAGCGGCGCGCTGCACGACAACCTCGTGACGGCGGTCCGCCAGAACGGCCTCGAAGGCAGCGTCCAGGTCGTGAAGACCGGCTGCTTCGGCTTCTGCGAACAGGGCTCGGTGGTCAAGGTTCTCCCCGAGGAGGCCTTCTACGTCCGCGTGAAGCCGGAGGACGCCGCGGAGATCGTCGCCGAACACCTCGTCAAGGGCCGGCCGGTCGACCGCCTGCTCTACAAGGTCGGCGCCGGGAAGCTCTCGTCGATCGACGACATTCCGTTTTACCAGAAACAGTTCCGCATCGTGCTGCGCAACTGCGGGCTGATCGATCCGGAGAACATCGAGGAGTACATCGCGCGCGAGGGCTATGCCGCGCTCGAGAAGGTGCTCTTCACGATGAAGCCGGACGACGTGATCGAGGAGCTCCGCAAGTCCGGGCTGCGCGGCCGCGGCGGCGCGGGGTTCCCGACGTGGAGGAAGTGGGTCTTTTCGAAGGACGTGAAGGCGGACCAGAAGTACATCATCTGCAACGCCGACGAGGGCGACCCGGGCGCGTACATGGACCGCAGCACGCTCGAGGGCGACCCGCACTCGATCCTCGAGGCGATGACGATCGCCGGCTACACGACCGGCGCGACGCAGGGCTACATCTACATCCGCGCCGAGTATCCGCTCGCGATCAAGCGGCTGGAGATCGCGATCGGCCAGGCGCGCGCGGCCGGGCTCCTCGGCGAGAACATCCTCGGCAGCGGCTTCAGCTTCGACCTCGAGCTGCGCCTCGGCGCCGGCGCCTTCGTCTGCGGCGAGGAGACCGCGCTGATCGCCTCGATCGAGGGCAAGCGCGGCATGCCGATCCCCCGCCCTCCCTTCCCCGCCGTCCGCGGCCTGTGGGGCAAGCCGACGATCATCAACAACGTCGAGACCTTCGCCAACATCCCGGTGATCCTCCTGAAGGGCGGCGACTGGTTCGGCTCGATCGGCACGGCGACGTCGAAGGGCACGAAGGTCTTCGCGCTGACGGGCAAGATCAACAACTCGGGCCTGATCGAGGTCCCGATGGGGACGACGCTGCGCGAGATCATCTTCGACATCGGCGGCGGCATCAAGGACGGGAAGAAGTTCAAGGCCGCGCAGACCGGCGGCCCGTCGGGCGGCGTGATCCCCGAGCAGTTTCTCGACACGCCGATCGACTACGAATCGCTCGGCGCCCTCGGTTCGATCATGGGGTCGGGCGGCCTGATCGTGATGGACCAGGACGACTGCATGGTCGACGTGAACAAGTTCTACCTCGAGTTCACCGTCGACGAGTCGTGCGGCAAGTGCGCCCCGTGCCGCGTCGGCGGCCGGACGATGTACAACCTGCTCGTCGGCATCAGCGAGGGGCGGGGCTCGGTGGCGGACATCGACCAGCTCCGCACCGTCGCGCACGCGATGAACAAGGCCTCGCTGTGCGGCCTCGGGCAGACCGCGCCGAACCCGGTGATGTCGGCGCTCAAGTACTTCGGCGACGAGTACCGCGTCCACATCAAGGACCACAAGTGCCCGGCCGGCAAGTGCAAGGCGCTCGTGACCTACTCCATCCTCGCCGAGAAGTGCATCGGGTGCACGCTCTGCGCCCGGCGCTGCCCGGTCAACTGCATCAGCGGCGCGCGCCGCCAGACCCACGTGATCGACCTCAGCCGCTGCATCAAGTGCGGCGAATGCTACGACGCCTGCAAGTTCGAGGCCGTCCAGCGCGGATAAGGGAACCAGGCCATGGACAAGATCAAGCTTCAGATCAATGGAATCGACTGCGAGGTCGAGCCGGGGACGACCATCCTCAGGGCCGCCGAGCAGGTCAACGTCAAGATCCCGCGGCTGTGCTACCACCCGGACCTCCCGGCGTGGGCCGCCTGCGGCATCTGCGTCGTCAAGGTCGAGGGCTCGCCGAAGATGCTCCGCGCCTGCGCGACCCCCGTCGGCCCGGGCATGAAGATCGTCACGCACGACCCCGAGATCGTCCAGATCCGCAAGGCCGTGCTCGAGCTGATCCTCTCGACGCATCCGAACGACTGCCTGCGCTGCCCCCGCAACGGCAACTGCGAGCTGCAGAAGCTCGCGGCGGACTTCGGCATCCGCCAGGTGCGGTTCGAACAGCGCGTCGCGCAGATCCCGGAGGACGATTCGACGAAGTCGATCGTGCTCAACCCGGAGAAGTGCGTGAAGTGCGGCCGCTGCGCGATCGTCTGCCAGCAGATGCAGAACGTGTGGGCGCTCGAGTTCGTCGGCCGCGGCGAGAACACGCGCCTGGCCCCGACGGGCGACATCCAGCTCGTCGAAAGCCCCTGCGTCAAGTGCGGCCAGTGCAGCGCGCACTGCCCCGTCGGCGCAATCTACGAGCACGACGAGACCGAGCGCGTGTGGCGCGCGCTGCAGGACCCGGAGCGCTACTGCGTCGTCCAGATCGCCCCCGCCGTCCGCGTCGCGATCGGCGAGGCGTTCGGCTACGAGCCCGGCACCGTGCTGACCGGCAAGACCTACGCCGCGCTGCGGCGGCTCGGGTTCAAGGCCGTCTTCGACACGAACTTCGCCGCCGATCTCACGATCATGGAGGAGGCCACCGAGTTCGTGCAGCGGTTCGTCCACGGCAAGGGCGACCTGCCGCTGATCACGAGCTGCTGCCCCGCGTGGACCGACTACATGGAGAAGTACGCGCCGGACTTCGTCACGAACTTCTCCACCGCCAAGTCGCCCCACGCGATGCTCGCCGCCATGGCGAAGACCTACTACGCGGAGAAGATGGGGATCGATCCGTCGAAGATCTACGTCGTCTCGATCATGCCGTGCACGGCGAAGAAGTTCGAGATCACGCGGTCGAAGGAGATGTACGACGGGGACCGGCCGTTCGTGAACGTCTCGCTGACGACGCGCGAGCTGGCGCGGATGATCAAGGAGTGCGGCATCGACTTCGCGGAGCTGCCGGACGAGGAGTGCGATTCGATCCTCGGCAACTACACCGGCGCGGGCACGATCTTCGGCGCCACCGGCGGCGTCATGGAGGCGGCGCTCCGCACCGCGCACTTCTTCGTCACCAAGCGCGAGCTCGAGGACGTCAACTTCATGGCCGTCCGCGGCCTGGAGGGCGTCAAGGAGGCGAAGGTGACCGTCGCGGGCAAGGAGATCCGCATCGCCGTCGCGCACTGGATGAACAACATCGAGATCGTGCTCGACCGCGTGCGCGCCGCCCGCGCGAAGGGCGAGGAACCCCCGTACCACTTCATCGAGGTCATGGCGTGCCGCGGCGGCTGCGTCGGCGGCGGCGGCCAGCCCTACGGGGCGGACGACGAGGTCCGCCGGCGCCGCGCCTCGGGCATCTACCAGGACGATGCGATGAGCGCGAAGCGCTGCTCGCACCAGAACCCGTACATCCAGAAGATCTACGCGGAGTTCCTCGGCGCGCCGCTCAGCGCCAAGGCGCACGAACTGCTCCACACGCACTACCAGAACCGGCCGGTCTACACGCGGTAGGGTTCAGTCCTTCGCCGCGACGAAGTCGGCGGGGCGCGAGCGGCAGTAGGCGACGACGGCGGGGATGTCCTCCGCGCGGATGCCGCGCCAGAAGATGTGCCACGGCTCCTCCCGGAGCCGGCCGTCGGCCTGCCGCTCGTACCAGCCGTTGATCGGGTTGCCCGGGCGCGAGCGCCAGAAGAGCGACGGGTGGCCGTCGATCATCTCGTTCCACAGCTCCTGCGCGAGGCCGTCGCCCCGCGCCTGCGTGCCGACGGCGAACTTGGCGAGATAGAGCCCCGCCGGGTGCGCCTCGAGCAGCGCCGCGCCGCGGTAGTTCTCCTCGAGGTAGACCTCCGAGGCATCGCCGAGCGTCTCCGGGCGCGCCAGCGGACGGCCGAAGGCCTCGACGAGCAGCGCGGTGAGCCGGTCGAGGTCGAGGCCCGCGATGCCGCCGGCGTGCCGGATCACGCTGCCGCGCCGGATCACCGTCCCCTTCCCCCTCACCGTGAAGAGCTCGGCGAGCAGGTCGAGCGGCGAGGCGACCGAGACGTGCATGCCGGGCGCGGCCGCGAGGCACGCCGCGGCGAGATCGACGGTCGCCTGTTCGCCGTCCGCCAGCGCGTGGTCGTTCCGTCCCTGCAGCAGGTGCAGCGAGACCGGCCGGTCCCGGACGTCGCGCAGCGGGCCGCGTGCGCGGACGAGGTGCAGGCGCCGCACGACCGCCGGAATCAGCGCCCGCAGCACGGTGGCCGCCGGGATCGACTCCGAACACACCGCCAGGACCTTCTCCTGCCGCCGCGCGACCGCCAGGTGCCCCTCGACCGTGCCGGCCCACTCCGGGTCCGCCGCCGCCTCGACGACGAGCGAGGCCGGCAGCGCCCGCACCAGCGAACTGCGCATCGCCTGCGCCTCCGGCCCGCACAGCAGGACCATCGGCGTCAACTCCAGCCGCAGCAGGAAGTGCAGGTCGAACGCGATGGCCTCCTCCGACTCCTCCATCGCCACCGCATCCGGCATCAGCGCCGCGAAGCAGGCGCCGGGCCCGGTCTGGAACTTGCGGAGGTAGAACTCGTACTCCTCCCGGCGGCCGATGCCGTCGAGGAACAGCCGCAACGTCGTGGAGAGAAGCATGGCCGCCTTATACCACCCCCCGCAGCGGCCACAAGCGGCAAAGGCGGACCTCCCGCTTGCCCTGTCCGCTTCCGGGCGATAGGCTGGCGGCCATGAGGGGCTTCTTCCACGAGGACTTCCTGCTCGGGAACCGGACGGCGCGCCGGCTCTACCACGACCACGCCGCGCGCCTGCGCATCATCGACTACCACAACCACATCCCGCCGGACGACCTCGCCGGAGACCGCGTCTTCCCGAACATCGCGCAGGCATGGGTCAACGGCGACCCGTACAAGCACCGCGCCATGCGCATCGCCGGCGTGCCGGAGGCGCTGATCACGGGCGACGCGCCGGATCGGGAGAGGTTCGCCCGCTGGGCCGCCACCGTCCCGCTCACCGCCGGCAACCCCCTCCACCACTGGACCGCGATCGAACTCCGCCGCTTCTTCGACATCGACGAGGACCTCAACCCCGATTCCGCCGACCGGATCTGGACGGCCTGCAACGAGCGACTCCAGGCCCCGACCCACTCCGCGCGGGGCCTGGTCGCGAAGGCCCACGTCGAGTGCCTCTGCACCTCCGACCGCCTCCTCGACCCCCTCGACGCCCACGCCCGGCTGGCCGCCTCGGGCTTCGAAACCCGCGTCCTCCCGTCGCTCCGCGCCGACGACGTCACCGCCGTGGACGACCCCGGCTTCCCCCGCTGGACCTCCGACCTGTCCGCGGCGGCCGGAATCGGAATCGACGGCCTCGACGCCTTCCGCGCCGCGGTCGCCGGGCGCCTCGACCACTTCGACCGCGCCGGCTGCCGCCTGGCGGACCACGCGCTCGACGACTTCGCCTACGCCCCGGCCGACGATGCCGGGGCCGACGCGATCCTCCGTCGCCGCCTCGCGGGCGATCCCGTCACGGACGCCGACCTCGTGCGTCTTCGCTCCACCCTGCTCCGCCTCCTCGGCATCGAGTACGGCCGTCGCGGCTGGATCCTCCAGCTCCATCTCGGGGCCCAGCGCCGCACGAGCTCGCGCCTCCGCACCCTCGCCGGCCCGGCCGGCGGCTACGCGGGCATCGGCCGCGCCACGGACATCGGCGCGCTGTGCGCGTTCCTCGACGACCTCGAGCGCGCCGACGCCCTCCCGCGCACCATCCTCTTCACGCTCAACCCCGCCGACAACGCCGCGCTGGCCGTCCTGACCGGCTCCTACGCCGCCGACGGCGTGCCGGGCAAGGTCCAGTTCGGGCCGGCCTGGTGGTACAACGACCACGCGGACGGCATCCGCGCGCACCTGGCGGCCCTGTCGTCCTACGGCCTGCTCTCCGCCTTCGTCGGCATGACTACCGATTCGCGCAGCCTGCTGTCGATGACGCGCCACGAGTACTTCCGGCGGATCCTCTGCGACTTCATCGGCGCGCGGGCCGAGGCGGGCGAGTGGCCGCGCGACGAGCTGCTCCTCGCGGAGATCGTCCGCGCCATCGCCTACGGGACCCCGCGGCGGTGGATCCTGGGCGGCACGGGAGGGACGGCATGAGCGACTCGTTCTTCCGGGACCGCGTCGCGGTCGTGACGGGCGCCGGCGGCACGTTGTGCTCGGCAGTGGCGCAGGATCTCGCCCGCCGCGGCGCGAAGGTCGTCCTCGTCGGCCGCACCGCGGCGAAGCTCGATCCGGTCGCCGGCGCGATCCGCGCGGCCGGGGGCGACGCGCTGGCCTGCCCGGCCGATGTGACCGATCCCGCCGCCGTCGAGGCCGTCCGCCGCGCCGCCGAGGCGGAATTCGGCCCGTGCTCGATCCTCGTCAACGGGGCGGGCGGAAACCAGCCCGACGCCGTCACCACGACGACCGAGTTCGACGCGCGCGAGGGCGGCCCGGACCGCCCGGACGGTTTGCGCGGCTTCTTCGACCTCGACCCCGCCCGCTTCCTCGACGTGATCCGCGCGAACACGATGGGCACCGTGATCCCGTGCCGCGTCTTCGGCCTCGCCATGGCGCGCGAGGGCCGCGGGGCCATCCTGAACTTCGCCTCGATGAACAGCTACCACCCGCTGACCCGCGTCCCGGCCTACGGAATCGCCAAGGCGGGCGTCGTGAACTTCACCGAATGGCTCGCCGCCTACCTCGCCCCCGCCGGCGTCCGCGTGAACGCCGTCGCGCCGGGCTTCTTCCTCAACGACCGCAGCCGGAGGATCATCCTCGATGCCGACGGCGGCCTGACCGAGCGCGGCGCGCGGATCATGGCCCACACTCCGATGCGGCGCTTCGGCGAGGCGGCGGACCTGCTCGGCTGCGTCGCATGGCTGCTCGACGACGAGCGCGCCGGCTTCGTCACGGGCGTCACGATCCCGGTCGACGGCGGCTTCCAGTCCGCGTCCGGCGTCTGAGGCGGGGGCGCGCCGCATGCAGCACCTCCAGGGCCTCGACTACGCGGCGATCGGGATCTACATCGCGCTGATGGCCGTCATCGGCCTCTCCTTCGGCTGGTTCGTGAAGGACATCGGCGGCTATTTCACCGGCGGCAGCGCGATCCCGTGGGTGATGTCGGCCATCAGCAACTTCATGGCCTGGTTCAGCACCTTCGTCTTCATCGCCTACGCCGGCATCGCCCACCAGCACGGCCTCGTCGCCGTCACGGTCTACTGGTCCACCGTGCCCGCGTGCGTCCTCGGCGCGGTCGTCTTCGCCGCCCGGTGGCGACGGACCGGCTTCACGACGCCGACGGAGTACCTGGAGGTCCGCTACAACCTCGGGTTGCGCCAGGTGGTCACGTGGGTCGGCCTGCTGATGCGGTTCCTCGACAACATGGTCCGCCTCTACGCGATCGCGGTCTTCATCGCCGCCGCGACGCCGCTCCCGCTGGTCCCGGCGATCGTCGTGTCCGGCGTCATCGTGACGGTCTTCAACATCGTCGGCGGCGTATGGTCGGTCGTCGTGATGGGCACCGTGCAGTTCGTGATCCTCGTCCTCTCGTGCCTCATCCTGGTTCCGCTGGCGCTCGGCGACGCGGGGGGCCTGGCCGCGCTGCGGGAGCGGATCCCGGAGCACATGACGTGGTTCAACGGACCGAAGGGAAGCCTGCTCTGGCTGTCGGTCTTCTACTTCATGATCTTCGTCAAGGTGAACGAGAACTGGACCATCATCCAGCGCTACGCCTGCGTCCGCGACGAGCGCGAGGCGGTGAAGGTCGGGGTGTGGACGGGCGCCGTGTTCCTCGTCAGCCTTCCGGTCTTCCTGCTCCCGGCGGTCGCGTCGAAGGTGCTCCTGCCGGACCTGCCGGACCCGGAGATGGCCTACGTGGCGCTGGCGCTGAAGCTGCTTCCGGCGGGCGTCATGGGCATCCTCTTCTCGTCGATGTTCGCGGCCACGATGTCCTCGCTGAACGCCGACTACAACGTCATGGCCGGGGTGCTGACGAACGACGTCTACAAGCGCCTGGTCAACCCGGCCGCGCCGCAGGCGCGCCTCATGCTCGTCGCGCGCGTCTCGACCGCGGTCGTCGGCGCGATCGTGATCGCCGGGGCCTCCTTCATCCGGCACTTCGGCGGCGCGTTCGAGGCCAACAAGCTCTTCACCGGCATCCTCGCGATCCCGATCGGCGTGCCGCTGCTGCTGGGCATCCTCGTCCGCCGCCCCGGTCCCGCCGCCGCCGGCCTGAGCATCCTCGCCGGCGTCGTCGCGGGGATCGTCCTCAACGGGATGCCGAGGGTGTCGTGGGAGGCCGCGACCCTGATCGAGACCGCCATCTGCACGGCCGTCTACTTCGCGCCGCTGAAGCGCCGCTCCACCCCGGAGTCCGCCGCGGCGGCCGGCGCCTTCTTCGAACGGATCGGCCGTCCGATCCCGGAGGCGGAGAAGCCCGCGATCGGCGACGACACGAAACGGGCGCTGCGGAAGCTCTTCGTCTTCTCCTTCGTCGTCTCCGGCGCGCTCTTCATCGGCATGAGCCTGCCGTCCATCGCCTCGACGAGCGGCCGCCTGAGCTGCGCCGCCGGCGGCCTGTGCCTCCTCGGCGCCGCCCTTCTCGCCCTTCCGCCTCGGCGCAAGACCCGGGAGAACGCATGAACGGAATCCGTGCCCTTCGGGCGGCGACGATCGCCGCGCTCGCCGGGACATGCCTTGCCGCCGCGACGGGCCGCGCGGCGGAGACGGCGCCGGAGGGCTGGAAACTCGCCTGGTCCGACGAGTTCGACGGCGCGTCGATCGACCGGTCGAAGTGGGACTTCGACCTCGGCAACGGCTTCTTCAGCTACGACGCGAACCAGTGGATCGCCGGCTGGGGCAACGGCGAGCTGCAGTTCTACACGCGCGAGCCCGAGAACGCCTTCGTCACGAACGGCATGCTCCACATCCGCGCGCTGAAGGAGTCGATCCACGGCTGCGGCTACTCCTCCGCCCGCATGAAGACCCGCGCGCGCGACGGCTCCGCCCTCTTCAGCCGCGCGTACGGTCGCTTCGAGTTCCGCGCGAAACTCCCCACCGGCCGCGGGATCTGGCCGGCGCTCTGGATGCTGCCGCAGGAGGACGCGTACGGAACGTGGGCCGCCTCGGGCGAGATCGACGTGCTCGAGGTGCGCGGCCACGAGCCGGGCAAGATCCTCGGCACGCTGCACTACGGCTCGCGCTGGCCCGCGAACGTCAACTCCGGCGGCGAGCACATCCTCCCCGTCGGCGGCACGGTCGCCGACTTCCACGTCTACGCCCTCGAGTGGGAGCCGGGCGCGATGCGGTGGTTCTTCGACGGCCACGGCTACGCCACGCAGACGTTCTGGTGGAGCAGCAGCAGGATGGACGGCGCCAAGGGCGCCGCCCCGGCCGCGGAGTCCGACCTCAACCCGTGGCCCGCGCCGTTCGACAAGCCGTTCTATCTCATCATGAACCTTGCCGTCGGCGGCGGATTCCCCGGCAACCCCGACGCGACGACGAAGTTCCCCGCCGAGATGCTCGTCGACTACATCCGCGTCTACGAACGCCCCGGCGGCCCCGGCCCCGTGAAACCCCGCGGCCCCGGCCGCCTGCCCTTCGGGCCGAAGTAGGCCCCGCCGCCATGCGGCCGCCGGTCATCCCGAGGGGGATCGCGAAGTGAAACGGGGCGCCTCCATCCTTCGGGACGACGGACGAAGGGACCCGATAGCGATCGACCGCCCGGATGGGCGGAAGACTCGGGTTGCTGCAGCCGCAACCGCCTGCCCAGCGTAGCGCGCAGCGCGACGCGGGAACGTCGCGGCATGGCGCCAAAGGATGCAAGGTGGCCGGGGCCGGTTGCCCCAGCGCCGAGGACCGGACCCACGCCCTACCGGCTGCCCTTTCCTGCACGCCGCTCGCGGTCGCGCTCGAGGTCGACCTGGAATCTGCGCAGCGCCCCGGCGTACTCGCCGATCTGGTCCTGGCGGCGGCGGTCCGGGGAGAGGTTGTTGGTCTCGCAGGAGTCGGCGGCGAGATCGTAGAGCTCCTCGGACATGATGCGGCCCGGTTCGCGCGGGTCCTCCGTGCGGACGTACTTCCAGCGCTCCGAGCGCACGGCCCACAGCGGCCGCGAGCCGAGCTGCGGGGTCGGCGCCTCGTAGAGGAACTCGGTGCGCCAGTCCTCCGGCGCGGGGCCGTCGCGCAGCAGAGGCGCCAGGCTTCGGCCGTGCTGCGTCGCGTCGGCCGGCAGTCCCGCGAGGTCGGGAATCGTTGCGCCGACGTCGATGTTGAGCACGAGGCGGTTCTCGACCGCGCCCTTCCGCACGCCCGGCCCGGCGACGACCAGCGGCACGCGCATCGACTCCTCGTAGGGCAGCACCTTGCTCGTGAAGCCATGCTCGCCGAGAAACCAGCCGTTGTCGCCCATCAGGATCACGACGGTGCGCTCCGCAAGGCCGAAGCGGTCGAGCGCGTCCAGCACGCGGCCGATCGCGGCGTCGGTCTCGTGCACCGCGGCGAGGTAACGCGCGACGTGCCGGCGGATCGCGTCCGGCTTGTCGTAGCCGTATTCGAGAGCCTGCATCCGGTTCCGCGCGGTCTTCAGGTAGGCGGGGCGGCTGGTGAGGTCGTCGTTCCACGTCGCGGGCAGCGGCATGCGATCGGCCGGGAACATCGCGAGCGACTCCGGCTTCACGTCCCAGTCGTGCCGGTGGTCCATGTGCGGGAGCTGCGTGCACATCCAGAAGACGAACGGCCGCGCGTCGTTCGTCGCGGCGGCGAGGAAGCGGATCGTCTGCGTCGCAACCCACTCGTCGATCATCTCCTCCGCCCGGCCCTCGACGCCGTCGACCGTGACCTTCCGGCTATAGTAGGGCCCGTTCGAATGGAACCACGCCGCCGTGGCGAAGCCGGCTTCCGCCGGGGTCGTGCCGATGTGCCACTTGCCGGCCATGCCCGTGCGCCAGCCCGCGGCGCGCAGGCGCTCGGCGAACGTCGGCGCGCCCGCGCGCAAGCGGTCCGTGCCGACCGCCGTGACGCCGTTGACGCTGCCGTAGAGCCCCGTGAGCACGGCGGCGCGGCTGGGACTGCAGATCGCGAGCACCGCGAAGGCGTTGCGGAACCGCACGCCGCGCGCGGCGAGGCGGTCCATCGCCGGCGTGACCGCCGGCAGCGCCCCGCCCGCGCAGCCCATCGCGTCGTGGCGCTGGTCGTCGGTGAACACGAACAGCACGTTCGGCGGCGGCGCCGCCGCCGCCGAATGGAAGCACGAAACCGGAAGCACGAAGCACGAGGCGAATCCCCATATCGAAGCGGAGAATCCCAAACGGTGGACTCGCGTTCGAAGAGCCGTTGGGATCATTGCCGTTTCGGGCTTCGTGCTTGTTTCGTGCTTCGGAATTGGGAGTTCGTGCTTCCCCGATCAAGGGGCCGCGGGGTGGACCCGCCACTCGAGGATACCGCCGGAGACCTTGTCGCCGAGTTCGACGTCGATCCGCAGGGCGGTCGTCGAGACGGGCTCGAAGGCGACGGCGTTGAACTTGTCGCGCGCGACGCCGAACCCGCCTTGCGCGGCGACGGGCTTCCACGCCGCGCCGTCGCGGGTCGAGAGCCGCCACGACTTCGGGACGCGGCACTGCCCGCGGCCGGTGTCGTCGAACCAGTAGACCTCGACGCCCGCGACCTTCACCGGTTCGGCCCATTCGTACTGGATCCACTCCTTCGTGCCGCGGTGGTCCCACCAGGTCATGCGCGGGATGCCGTGGTCGTTCGAGTTCTTCGGGTCGATGCCGTCGCTGGCCGAGTCCAGCGAGTCGTTGTCGTGACAGAAGGAGGCCGTGGCCTTCGCCTTCGAAGCCAGGGACGGCAGCGGGATCGGCCGGGCGGTCTCCGGCGCGGTCGGCACCCACACGACCATCTCGTTCGGTCCGCGGTGGCACCAGACGTTGTACGGGATCGCCGTCACGTCGACCGGCGCCGTCGCGATCCCGCCGGTTTCGGTGCGGCGCGACGAGAGGCCCTTTCCGCGCAGCGCGGTGACGCCGCCGAGCAGGGCCGGGACGTGCTCCGGCGCGAGCGCAGCGTCGACCGGCAGCGAGATGTCCAGCACGCGCCGGTCGGGGTGGTCGGCGCCTTCGAGGCAGTAGACGACCGGGCCGCGCTCGATCGACATGCGGCCGGCGTTGTCCTTGACGGCCTCGTGGCTGATCACGCGGCGGACGGGCATCGGGAGATTGAGTTCGACGACGTCGCCCTTCTTCCAGACCTTGGACACCTTCGCGTAGCCGCTTTCCAGGGGTTGGAAGTCAACGGCCTTCCCGTTCAAGGCCAGCGTCGGCGCGGGCGCGGCCGGGGCGGCGTAGCGGTACAGGTCGCCGGGCGCCGGCTGCTCGCGCGCCCAGCCGGGGATGCGGACCATCAGCGCGAACTCCGCGGCCTTCTCCGGATCGACGGCGATCGAGATGCGGCCGTCCCACGGGTAGCGCGTCGTCTGGGTGACGCGCACCTTCGCGCCCGCGACCTCGACGTCCGCGCGCCCGGCGTCGAAGAGGTTCACGTAGAGCCGGCCGCGGGCGGTCGCGTAGAACCAGCCCTGCAGCGAGGGCATGATGCGGACGACGTTGACGGGGCAGCACGAGCAGCCGAACCAGGGCTGGCGCTCGTTGCCGCCGTGGTTGAACTTCGTGCGTCCGTCGGCCTCGAGCGGGTTGGGGTAGAAGAAGCGGTCGCCGGTGAGCGCGACGCCGGAGAGGTAGCCGTTGTAGAGGATGCGTTCGAGCACGTCGGCGTACTTCGCGTCGGCGTGGAGCAGCAGCATGCGGTGCGTGAAGAGGGCGCCCGCGATCGCGGCGCAGGTCTCGTTGTAGGCGGTGGCGTTGGGCAGCTCGTAGGCGTCGCCGAAGGCCTCGCCCGCGTGCCGCGCGCCGTGGCCGCCGGTGACGTGCATCTTGCGCGTGACGATGTCCTCCCACAGCTTGTCGCACGCGGCGCGGTAGGCGGCGTCGCCGGTCAGCGCGGCGTAGTGGGCCATGGCGGTGTAGAGGTAGCACGCGCGCACGGCGTGGCCGACGGCCTCGGCCTGGTCGACGACCGGCTGGTGGTCCTGCGCGTAGGGCCCGTAGAGCTTGTGCGTCTCCGGGCGCCCGCGGATGTCCATCAGGTACTTCGCCGTGTCGAGGTAGCGCGTCTCGCCGGTGGCCTCGTACAGCCGCAGCAGGCCGATCTCGATCTCCTCGTGGCCGGAGGGCAGGCCCATGCCGCCGGGCTTCCACAGCGAGGCGATCAGGTCCGCGTTGCGCCGCACGATCGCCATCAGGTTGGTCTTGCCCGTCGCGGCCTGGTGTGCGACGGCGGCCTCGTACATGTGGCCGACGTTGTAGAGCTCGTGGCTCGCGATGAGGTTCGACCAGCGCTCCTTCCCGGACATGCCGGGCATCTTCTCCGGCGGGAAAAGGCGGCGCGCGGTGTAGAGGTAGCCGTCCGGCTCCTGCGCGGCGGCGAACTTGGCGATCAGCGCGTCGAGGTAGCGGTCGAGCTCGGGGTCCGGATGGATCGCGAGCGAGTAGGCGGCGCCCTCGACGATCTTGTAGACGTCGGAGTCGTTGAACGGGATGCCCTCGAACGGCCCCTGCTCGAGGCCGCCCGCGCGCGCGAAGTTGGCGATGCGGCCGGTCTCCTCGGACTTCTTGAAGTCGTAGGGGATGGTCGAGGCGCGGTTTGTCTCGATGCGCGGCTGCCAGAAGCCGTCGAGCTTCACCTTCGTGAACGGAACGGCCTTCAGCGGCTCCGCGCCGCATGCCGCGCCCGCCACCGTGGCCGCCAGCCCTGCCGTCAGGACGATCGTCTTCATGGATCCTCCGTTCCCGTGTCGTGCCCGTCCTGTCTACGCCGCCGGCGCGCGCCGTGCAAGCCCGCGGCGCGGACCCAAGACCGGGGCGAAGCCACGGAGATGATGGACGCGAGGGTCTCCCCCACGGCGCCCTCCAGGTCCGTTCTCTCGTATCCCCGTTGAATGGGCGCTGGAGGGCCGCGCGCCGTCGCGGCCGCAACTGTGCGTGCGTTGCGACGGTTCCCTTCGCGCCTATCCGGGCGGAAGCGGGACTCCGGCCCGGTCCGACGATCACCGCTCGATCACCGCCACGCCCGTGAGTTCCCGCGCCGCCGCCCGTCCCGCAGCGATTATCCACCTCTTCATGCGCCCGTCGTCCGATGCTTCGTCCGTAAACCCAGGAATCGGACGCGGGGGCGTTCGTGGCCGGCGACCGTCCTCGGGTCCCTGGCAACGTATCGGGCGGGCGGCTCAGGGGCGCGGGGCGCCGGCCGGCGGCTTCGTCTCCTCGAACGTGAAGCCGCACTCCGGCTGCGTGATGTGTTCGGAGGGACAGCGCGGATACTTGCGGCAGTTCAGGGGACGGAAATGGTAGATGCCGCAGTAGGATGCTCCGTCGATGCGGTAGCGCAGGAAAGGGCAGCGGTTCGGCAGGGCACAGCACAGCCCGCAGGAGCCGCACGCGCCCCGCCGGGACTTGTCGACGGGCAGGAACGCCGTGAAGGTGCGGAGCAGTTTCGCCGACCAGGTGTTGCGCTGGGTATCCACAGACAGCCCTTCCTTGGGGAACGGAGGGGAGGACGAACCGCCGCTCCCTTCTTCCGTTTTCCGTCTTCCGTCTTCCGTTTCTCTTCTACCGGGCCGCCTGGACTTCGTCGACCTGGATGCTCTTGGCCTTGGTCTTCGCGTCGACCTTCTCGGACCCGACGATGACCTTGGCCTTCTGGCCGTCCTTGTCCTCGACGATGGCCGGATTGAGGATGGGATAGACGGTCCCGTCGTCGGCCTTGATCACGGCCTTGATGAAGCCCTTGTCGTCCTTCGTCACCTTGACCGTGCCGACGATCGTCATCCGGTTCGCCGACTTGGCAGCCGCGTCGACCTTGTTCTTCGGGGCCGCGGGCGCCTCCTTCTTGGCGTCCTTCTTGCCCTTCTTCGGCGCCGCCGGAGCATCCGCCGGCACCAGGACCACCGCCGCCGCCACCACCACCGCCATCCATGTCCATGTCTTCATCGTGTGTCTCCCGTTGCGCAGGGCCCGGCATCTTGTGCCCGCCCATCGGCAGTTTCAAGTTCCAAGTTTCAACCCCTGGAGGGGCGCGCTCCGTCGCGCCCCTTCGCGGGATCCGCCTCGCACGTCACCGGATGACGAAGAGCTTCTCGACGATCCACCAGGCGCCCTTGAGGACGTAGCCGACGGGGCCGAGGATGCGGACGGGGCGGAGGGTGACGTCGAGGGAGGACATCTCGGCCTGCGCCCGGATGGACTTGAGCCGGCCCTCCATCGAGTCGATCTCCCCCTGCAGCCTCGTGAGCTGCTCCTCCACGGCCACGATGTCCTTCACGTCCTTCGCCTGGGTCAGCAGCGCGCGCAACCGGTCGCGGAGCGCGGTCTTGTTGGCGAGCACGGCCTGGAGGTCGACGACCTCCTCGGTGACATCGCGGGCGGAGACGCGGCGCGAGGTCTCGGATCCGACCCGGGCGATCCGGTCCATCGCCGCGTCGAGACCGGCCGAGGGGATGCGGAGCTCCACGCTCGCCCCGTCGTCATCCGTCACGGACGACGACTCGACGAAGCCCCCGGCGGACCGGGCGATCGCCTGCACCTGCGTGACCGCCGCGCGCACATCGCGCGCCGCGATCGTCTGCCACGCGGTGCGAAGGATGATCCGCCCCGGTTGTCCGGCCGACTCCCGGCGCACCGGCGCATCCGCCGCCGAGAGCGCCCCGACGCTCTGGCATCCCGCCGCCAGCGCCGCCATCCCCAGGATCACCGCCCCAAGTCTTGCGCCCATCTCCGCCTCCGCAGGTTCGGAGCCGGAGCATACGCTGTCGGGGCCGGACCCGCCAGAGCGGGACGGCCGAGCGGGACGTATTTCGTGCTTCCGCCCCGCGGCCCCACTGGCTAGGGTTGCGGGCCGGAGCCACGAAGAAAGGAACGCAACCATGGACGCCACCGCCCGCCGACTGACCCGCCGCGACACCTTCCGCCTGTTCGGAGCCGCCGCCGCGGCCGCCGCGATCGCCCCGGGCGCCGCAACCGCGGCGGAGCCGCTGAAGCTGAAGGGCCGCATCAAGCAGTGCTGCACGCGCGGCATGCTCCGCAAGACGCCGATCGACGAGGCCTGCGCGACGCTCAAGGAACTCGGGCTGCACGGCTTCGATCTCGTCGGCAAGGAGGACTGGCCCGCCCTCAAGCAGAACGGCCTCGTCGCCTCGATGGTCGCCGGCGCCGGCTCGATCAAGAAGGGCCTGAACGACAAGAGCCTCCACGCGACCTACCTCGAGGACTTCAAGAAGAACATCGCCGCCGCCGCGGAGTTCGGCTGGAAGCGCGTGATCACGATGGCCGGCGACCGGGAGGGCATCAGCGATGCGGACGGAATGGCGAACTGCGTGCCGGTTCTCAAGGAGGCCGTCAAGATCGCCGCCGACCACGACGTGACGATCTGCATGGAGCTGCTCAACAGCAAGGTCAACCACGCCGGCTACATGTGCGACAAGACCGCGTGGGGCGTGGAGCTGTGCAAGCGAGTGGACTCGCCGCGCTTCAAGCTGCTCTACGACATCTACCACATGCAGATCATGGAAGGGGACATCATCCGGACGATCCAGGACAACATCCAGTTCATCGCCCACTTCCACACCGCGGGCAACCCGGGGCGCAAGGATCTCGACGAGGAACAGGAGCTCTACTACCCGCCGATCATGCAGGCGATCGCCAAGCTGACGGAGGAAGGCAAGTTCAACGGCTACGTCGCCCACGAGTTCGGCCCGAAGAACGGCGTCGAGTCGATGCGGAAAGCCGTCCTGCTCTGCGACGTCTGACGCGGCCCGCTCCGGATCCGCGCCCGCATCACGCGCGGACCAGCAAACCGGGAATCTGATCCAGGGCGGCGACGACCGCGTCGGGGCGCGCCGGCGCGCCGGACCGCACCGCCAACCGCAAGGAACGGGCGTCCCCGGCGAACAGGCAGGTGCGGAACCCGGCGGCCGCGGCGGCGGTGACGTCCTTCTCCATGTGGTTCCCGACGAAGAGCGCATCGCCCGGAGCGATGCCGTGGCGGACGCGGAGCCCCCCGGCGGCGAGGGCGAAGAGCGCGGGGTCGGGCTTGCCGATCCCGGCGCGGTAGGACCACGCGCTGCAGCCGTCGTCCACGCCGAGATCCGCCAGGTCCGTCCCCAGCAGCGCGCGCAGGATGACCGGCGTGTAGAACTGCGCGTTCGAGACGATTCCGAGCACCAGGCCGCGTCCGCGCAGGACGGCCAGCGCGTCCGCGGCACCGGGCATCCGCCAGACGGGATTCACGACGCATTCGTGGACCAGCGCCAGCTTCTCGAGGTCGACGCCCGACCGACCGGCGGCCGTGAACCCGCGCTCCAGGCTGCGGTCGAGAACCTCCGCCCAGATCGCCACGATGTCGATCTCCGGATGCGCGACGCCCGCGTCCCGGCGGCGGCGCTTCGCGTCGCGCACCGCCTTGTGCAGGAGCCGGTCGACCTCCGCCGCGTCATCCGGGGACCGCAGCGCGACGCCGCACGCATCGACCGCCGCGCGGACGGCCTCAACGCCGCACGGACGGCCGAACTCGATCGGCTCGCCCGCCGCGCTGACGAGGAGCGTTCCGTAGACGTCGAAGAGGACCGCGCGGATGCCGTCGAGCGGCCGCAGGTCCGGCGCGACGCCCGACGGCTCCGGCGCGAGCGGCCGCAGGAACGACGCGGCAAGCTGGATCAGGTCGGAGCGCACGCCCGGCCTCTGGGGAACTTCTCCCGGTACTCCGGCAGCGTTGTGATCGCGGGGCGTTCGTCCTCGACGATGAGATGCTCGACCTGCTCGTAGGCGTCGCCGCGGGTCCGGAACTGCCGCATCAGCGCGGCCATCTCGGGCAGGCGGTCGACGCACCCGTGCCTGCGCAGGCGGTCGAAGAAGACCTGGAGGATTCCGAAGGCCATGCGGCCGAGGCTGTCGGTGGACTGGTTTCGATGGACGCGCTGGTCGAGGTCGACCTGCGCGAAGGCCGTGAGGCCGGAGCGGTGGTAGATGTCGATCAGGTGCGTCGTCTCGACCCCGTAGCCGACGGGGAACGAAAGCGTCTCCAGCGTCGCCCTCCGCGCGGCGTACTCGCCGGACAGCGGCTGAATGAACGAGGCGAGCTCGGGGTAGAAGAGCGAGAAGAGCGGGCGGACGAGCAGCTCCGTCACGCGGCCGCCGCCGGGCATCCGCACGCCCTTCCCGACCTGCAGGGGGCGATCGTAGAACCCCTTCACGTACTGCACCTCCGGCTTCTCGAGGAGCGGGCCGAGGAGGCCGTAGGCGAAGTAGGGGCGGACGTTGGCGATATCGGCGTCGACGTAGACGATGATGTCGCCGGTGAGCCGGTAGAGCGCCTTCCACAGGTTCTCGCCCTTGCCCTTCTTGGCGCCGGCCCCCGGGAGGATGTCGGCGGCGAGATGCACGTCCGCGCCGAAGGAGGCGGCGACCTCGCGCGTGCGATCGGTGGAGCCGGAATCAATGACCGCGATCTCGTCGAGCAGCGGGTGGCGCGTCATCAGCTCGGACCGCAGCAGGACGATCTCCTTGCCGATGGTCCGCTCCTCGTTGAGCGTCGGCAGGCAGAGCGAGATGCGGACGCCCTGTCGCTCCTTCAGGTCGACCAGCCGCTTCAGGTCGGCGAACCGCGAATGGTGGAACGTGTTGTTGCGGAGCCACGCCTGGACACGCGCGGCATCGTACATCCCCGCGGCGCCGGGCGCGGGCCCGGGGCCCGGGCTGGACGGGCCCGGGCTCATTCGTCCATCGCCATCAGGTTGGCCACAAGCTGGGCGAGACCGGTCGACATCGGTTCGATCGCGACGGCCTCGTCGATCTCGTCGAGCTCGCTGCGCCGCTCGCCCGTGGTCAGCCCGAGGGTCACCCCCGGGATCCCCGCCTCGATCAGCGCGGCGAGCTGCGAGGTCGTCGGGTAGAGCGCCGGCTGGACGCCGAGGGCGCCGAGGATCGCCCGCGCGTTGCGGACCATCGGGTGGGCGATGTCGATCCCGCCCGGGCCGCGCCACGCGATGATGTCGAGGACGAGCTGCTTCCCGGACTGGGCCGCGACCTCCTCGACGATGTCCTCGATCTTCTCGCGGACGGCCTTGAGTTCGTCGATCGACTCGCTCCGCGCCTCGAACTTCAACACCGTCTCGCGCGCGATGTTGCTGTAGGACAGCCCCCCTTCGATCGAGCCGAGCACGATCGTCGTCAGCGGCTTCTGAGGCAGCGCGATCCGGCTGATCCGGCCGATCACCTCGCCCGTCGGGATGATGGTGCCGGTGGCGCCATACTGCGCCCAGTTGTAGTTGGCCGGCAGCCGGCAGTGGACCTCGCCCTGGAACACGCCGGCGCTGGCGTAGTTCAGCCGCCCGAGCTGCACGCTCTCCAGGCAGATGCCCGCCGCGGGGGTGGTCCGCGTCGACGAAAGGAAGTGCCGCAGCCCATCCAGGTTGCCCCGGCCGAGCGACTTCGCGCAGGCCACCAGGACCACGTGGGAGTTCAGGCGGATCTGAAGCCGGTCCATCAGGGCCGGGAGGATCGTCAGCGCCGCCAGCGCAATGCAGTTGTCCCCGACGAACGGGCCCACGAGCCGGTCCGGCGCGACCTCGATCGCCTGGTCCCCGGCCTCGGTGACAAAGGTGTCCATCGGCGCGGCGAGCAGGAGGGTCTTCCGACCGGTCTCGCCCGGGAGAAGCCCGACCGCGTTGCCCTTCTCATCGATCGAGCAGGCGTGGAGCCCGGCCCCGACGAAACGGTCGGCGACGAACTGGGCCCGCGCCGCCTCGCCTTCCGTCGGCGAGGGAATCTCGCCGATCAGGACGATGTCCGACAGGAACGGCTCGCGCAAACCGGCCGCCTCCTCCCGGAGGCGCGGCAGGTCCGCAAGGATCTGTTCCATCGTTCGCATCGTGGTGACATGGTCCGTCTCTCCTATGGCACCGCCGCAGGCGGCTGTCGAGTCCGTATGTGCGGAAATTGCGTTTGCCAACGGCCGGCGGCCCGCTAGGATGCGCGCACTCGGAGGGCCGCTTGCATGAGGACGGACCTGCAGATCGCACGATTCGCAAGGCTGAAGCCGATCGACCGCCTGGCCCGCGCGTGGGGCGTCCGCGCTGCGGAGTTGGAGCCGTGCGGCCGGTACAAGGCGAAGGTCCGCCTCGAGATCCTCGACCGGCTTCGCCCCCGGCCCGACGGCCGCCTCGTCGTCGTCACCGCCGTCACCCCCACCCCGCTCGGCGAGGGCAAGACCGTCACCACCATCGGCCTGTCGATGGGCCTCGCCCGGATCGGCCGCAGCGTGTTCACCTGCCTCCGCCAGCCCAGCATGGGCCCGGTCTTCGGCATCAAGGGCGGCGCCGCGGGCGGCGGTTTCTCGCAGGTCGTGCCGATGGAGGACTTCAACCTCCACCTGACCGGCGACATCCACGCGATCGCCGCCGCTCACAACCTGGGCGCCGCCGCGCTGGACAGCCGCCTCTACCACGAGGAACACCTCGGTCCCGAGGTCTTCGCGCAACGCACCGGCCTGCGCCCGCTCGGCATCGACCCGGCCTCGATCGAGTGGCGCCGCGTCGTCGACGTCAACGATCGCGCGCTGCGGGAGATCGAGATCGGCCTGCCCGCGCCCGGCGCCGCGGCGAACGACAACGGGGTCCCGCGCCGCACGGGCTTCGACATCGCCGTCGCCTCGGAGCTGATGGCGATCCTCGCCCTGGCGAAGGACCTGCAGGACCTGCGCCGCCGCATCGGCCGCATCGTCATGGCCCGCGACCGCTCCGGGCGGCCCGTGACGGCGGACGACCTCGGCATCGCCGGCGCGATGACCGTCGTGCTGCACGATGCGATCCGCCCGACCCTGATGCAGACCATGGAGGGGACGCCCTGCTTCGTCCACGCCGGTCCCTTCGCCAACATCGCCCACGGCAACTCGTCGATCGTCGCCGACCGGATCGCGCTCAAGCTCGCCGACTACGTCGTCACCGAGGCCGGGTTCGGCGCCGACATGGGCTTCGAGAAGTTCTGCAACATCAAGACCCGCATCTCCGGCCTCAAGCCCGCCGCCGCCGTGGTCGTCACGACACTGCGCGCGCTGAAGATGCACTCCGGCCGCTACAAGGTCGTGGCGGGCCGGCCGCTCGATCCGGGCCTCGTGGAGCCCAACCGCGACGCGCTCGACGCCGGTTTCTGCAACCTCGAACGCCACCTCGGCATCGTCGCCCTGCATGGCCTGCCGGCCGTGGTGGCGGTCAACCGCTTCCCGACGGACGACCCCGGCGAGATGGAACATGTCTGCGAGAGGGCGCGCGCCGCCGGCGCCTCCGACGCGGTCGTGAGCGAGGTCCACGCCCGCGGCGGCCGCGGCGGCGAGGCCCTCGCCCGCGCGGTCGTGCGCGCGTGCGGCGCGCCGGCCCGGTTCCGGTACCGCTACCCCGCGGCGACGTCCCTGCGCGCGAAGATCGAGACGATCGCGAAGACCGTCTACCGCGCCGCGTCGGTCGACTTCAGCCCGCGCGCGGCCGGACAGCTCGACCGGCTCGAGGCCGAGGGCCGCGGGAGGCTCCCGGTCTGCATGGCCAAGACCCACCTGTCGATCTCCCACGACGCCTCGCTCAAGGGCGCGCCGGAGGGGTTCGTCTTCCCGGTCCGCGAGGTCCGGCTCTCCGCCGGCGCCGGCTTCGTCTACGTCCTCGCCGGCACCATCAGCACCATGCCCGGCTTCGGCTCGAAGCCCGGCTACCTGAAGCTCGACATCGACCGCCGCGGCGAGATCGTCGGCCTGTCGTAGGACGGCCCGGAAGAAGGCACACGGGGACGAAGAACACGGGGGACGCAGAAGCCGGCAACACGAAGGCGCAGGGGGCGCGAAGCAGGTCGCAAGGTGGAAGGCAGGAGGCAGCATGAACCGACGGATGTTCGTGAAGGGGATGGCGGCGGGCGCGGCGGTGTCGGTCGTGCCGGCGCGGGTGCTGGGGCGAGACGGGGCGCCGCCGTCGGCGAAGCTGAACATCGCGGGCATCGGCGTCGGGCACCAAGGCTTCGGCGACCTCAAGAAGCTGGCGGACGAGAACATCGTCTCGCTCTGCGACGTCGACCCCGGCTTCGCCGCGAAGGCGCGGAAGGAGTTCCCGAAGGCGTCCTTCCACACCGACTGGCGCGTGATGCTGGAGAAGGAGAAGGGCATCGACGCGGTGCTGATCGCCACGCCCGACCACACGCACGCGGTGATCGCGGCGGCGGCGATGCGGGCGGGCAAGCACGTCTTCTGCGAGAAGCCGCTGACGCACGACATCCGCGAGGCGCGCGCGCTCGCGCGGATCGCGAGGGAGACGGGCGTCGTCACGCAGATGGGCATCCAGGGCCATTCCGGCGACGGCATCCGCCGCCTGCGCGAGTGGATCGAGGGCGGCACGCTCGGCGAGATCCGCGAGGTCGACGCCTGGTGCAGCCTCACCTACTACCCGCCCGGCCGCGCCTACTGGAGTCCGGTCGTGCTGCGGCGTCCGACCGAGACGCCCGAGCCTCCGGCGGATCTCAACTGGGACGTGTGGATCGGCCCCGCGCCGATGCGGCCCTACCACAAGGCCTACCATCCCGGCGCGTGGCGCGCGTGGTGGGACTTCGGCAACGGCATGATGGGCGACCGCGGCGTCCACACGCTCGACTCCGCCGTCTGGGGCCTGGGCCTCGGCAAGCCGGAATCCGTCGAGGCGACCTGCACGGATCTCAACGACGACACCCACCCGATCGCCGCGGTCGTCACGTTCCGCTTCGCCGCGCGCGGCGCGATGCCGCCGGTGAAGCTGACGTGGTACGAGGGCCTGCGCGCGCCGCTTCCGCCAGAGCTCGAGGACGGCCGCACGATGGGCCACCCCGAGGGCGGGCTGCTGTTCAAGGGCTCGAAGGCCTTCGCGGCCGCCGGCGTCTACGCCGAAAGCCCGCGGATCATCCCCGAGGCGCGCATGCAGGAGCTCGCGCCGTCGCTTCCGCCGAAGAGCCTGCCCGCGGTCGAGGGCGGGCACTACGCGAACTGGGCCCGCGCGTGCAAGGGGCAGGACAAGGCCGTCGCGGACTTCGAGTACTCCGCCCACCTCACCGAGATCTGCCAGCTCGGCAACATCGCCAAGCGGATGCAGAAGCGGATCGTCTGGGACGCGGAGAAGATGGCCGTCACCAACCTCCCCGAGGCCAACCGCTTCGTCGCCCCGGAGTATCGCGCGGGCTGGTCGCTGTAGCCGCCCGCCCGGGTAGCCGCGGCGCCTCGGCGGTCGCCTCCGCCCGCGCCTTCGCACGCCACGTCGTAGCCGTGGCGCTACCGGCTCCGGGTAGCCGCGGGGCTACGACCCGCGGCGCCTCGGCAGTCGCCTCCGCCAACGCCACCCCACGCCACGTCGTAGCCGTGGCGCTACCAACTCCGGGTAGCCGCGGGGCTACGACCCGCGGCGCCTCGGCAGTCGCCTCCGCCCCACGCCACCGCGCGCCACGTCGTAGCCGTGGCGCTACCGGCTCCGGGTAGCCGCGGGGCTACGACCCGCGGCGACTGGGCAGTCGCCTCCGCCCACGCCACCGCACGCCACGTCGTAGCCGTGGCGCTACCGGCTCCGGGTAGCCGCGGGGCTACGACCCGCGGCGCTTGGGCGGTCGCCTCCGCCCACACCACCCCACGCCACGTCGTAGTCGTGGCGCTACCGGTTCCGGGTAGCCGCGGGGCTACGACCCGCGG